>JBPPNC010000209.1:0-3224 GCA_051306365.1 Solirubrobacteraceae bacterium | reverse complement strand
TTCCAGCTCACCGCGCCCTCCTGCGGCTTCTTGCGCTGGACCCTGCGCTGCTTCTTGGGGTCGTCCCCGGCCTTCGCCAGCGCGCGCTTGTTGTCGATGACGTGCTCTGGCGCCTGCACGATGACGTACCCGGACGTGTCGAACCCGGCCCGGCCGGCGCGCCCGGCGATCTGGTGGAACTCGCGCGCTTTCAGCAGGCGGTGCTTCGTCCCGTCGTACTTCGCCAACCCGGTGAAGACGACCGTCCGGATGGGCACGTTGATCCCGACGCCCAGCGTGTCGGTCCCGCAGATGACCTTCAGCAGCCCGGTCTGCGCCAGCTGCTCGACCAGGCGCCGGTAGCGCGGCAGCATCCCGGCGTGGTGGACGCCGATCCCGCCGCGGACGAGCTTGCTCAGCGTCTTGCCGAACCCGGCGGTGAAGCGGAACGCGCCGATGACGTCGGCGATCGCCTCGCGCTCCTCGCGCGTGCAGAGCCTGGCCGAGAGCAGGGACTGCGCGCGTTCCATCGCCGAGGCCTGCGTGAAGTGGACGACGTAGACCGGGGCCTGGTCGGTCCGCGCGAGCTCTTCCAGCAGCTCGTGCAGCGGCTCGTCGGACCACCGGTACGTCAGTGGCACGGGCCGTTCGGCGTCGTCGATGACCGCCGTCTCGCGGTTCGTGCGGCGCGTGACGTCCTCGCTCAGTGCCGACACGTCGCCGAGCGTGGCCGACATGAGCAGGAACTGCGCCTGGGGGAGGCACAGCAGCGGCACCTGCCACGCCCACCCGCGCTGCGGCTCGGCGTAGAAGTGGAACTCGTCCATGACGACCTGCCCGATGTCCGCGTCCCGGCCCTCACGCAGCGCGATGTTCGCCAGCACCTCGGCGGTGCAGCAGACGATCGGGGCGCCGGCGTTGACGGATGCGTCGCCCGTCGACATCCCGACGTTCTCCGCACCGAAGATCTGGCAGAGCGCGAAGAACTTCTCCGAGACGAGCGCCTTGATCGGCGCCGTGTAGTACGTCGTCCGGCCGTCGGCGATGGCGGCGAAGTGCGCGGCGATCGCGACCATGGACTTCCCGGATCCCGTCGGTGTCGCGAGGATGACGTTGTTCCCGGTGAACAGCTCGATCGCGGCCTCGTCCTGGTGCGGATAGAGGCTCAGGCCCTCCTCTTCGGCCCAGGCCGAGAAGCCGTCGTACAGCGCGTCGGCCGACGGATCTCGGGGGAGGGCGTCGAGCAGCGTCATGAGCCGGTGCGTTCCGCCGACCGCAGCCCGCGCAGCGCCCAGACCGAGAACCCGCCGGCCAGGGCGATCGCCGTCCCGTAGAGCAGCAGCAGGTCCGCGGACTCGCCGGCGAGCAGGTCGCGCCCGCCGTTCATGAGCGCGGTCACCGGGTTCACGGTCGCGACGCCGTGCACCCAGCCGGAGATGAGGTCGAGCGGGACGAACACCGGCGCGAGGAACAGCACGAGGAACACCGGCATCTGCATCGCGGGACCGGCCTGCACGGTCTTCAGCCGCATCGCGACCCCGCAGGCGAACAGCATCGCGGCGCTGCACGTCAGCGCGACGAGGATCACGAGGCCGGCCACGTCGGCGGCGGAGCTCTGGGGCCGCATGCCGGTGGCGAGTGCCACGACCGTGAGCAGGCTCGTCGTGATCGCCGCCCGTCCGAGCCCGCCGAGCAGGTAGCCCACGATGATCGCCTCGCGCCGAGGTGCAGAGAGCATGTACCGGCGTGCGAACCCGCGCTCGAAGTCCGCGGCGATCCCGAACCCGCTGAACACGCCGCCGAACGCACTGGCCTGGAGGAGGACAAAGCCGAACTGGAACGTGTCGTACCCGGCCGAGTACTCGAAGCTGGGCAGATCGCCGACGCTCGACAGCCCGCCCGCGAACGCCACGTAGAACATGAGCGGGAAGATGAGCGCGGGGACGAGGCGCGCCGGGTTCGTGAAGGTGATGTGCAGGCTGCGCCAGGCGACGGCGCGCGCCGTCGACGAGAACTCCCTCATGTCCGCACCAGGTTCGTGCGCATCGCGTGAGCGGCCGCGCCGCCGCCGGCCAGCGTGCCGACGACGAGGATCGCGACGGCCGGCCACAGCGCGGCCGGGTCCCACCCCGTGACGACCAGCGACCGGATGCCCTCGATGAGATAGCTCACCGGGTTCAGCCCGGCGACGGTGGCGAACCACTCCTGCTCCATGAGGTCGCGCGGCAGGTTCGCACTCGACAGGAAGAGCAGGACGAAGAACAGCGGGAAGAACCCCTGCACGGTCTGCGGCGACCCGCTGCGCAGCCCGACGAACGCGCCGATCGACGAGAACATGAGCCCGACGGCCACGGCGAAGGCGAGCAGCGCGACGACCCCCGCGGGCCCGGCGGCCACCGTCACGCCTGCGATGAAGCCGACGCTGAGGTAGACGACGGCGGCGATCAGCGAGAGCGCCACCGCGCCCGCGACCTGCCCGAGCAGGAGCGAAGTGCCCCGCACGGGCGTCAGGGCCAGGCGCCGCAGGAAGCCGCTCTCGATGTCCGTCGCGAGATCGGTGCCGGCGTTCAGCATCGCGAAGAGGCCACCCTGGATGAACGGCACCGCGATGATGAAGTCGAGGTATGAATCGGCGGGGAACCCGGGCAGCTCGGAGGCGGCATCCAGGCCGGCTGAGTTGATCGCCACCAGCAGCATCGGGAAGAAGATCACCGGCACGACGTTCGCCGGCTGGCGCAGCGTCCGGAGCAGTGCGCGGCGGGCGAGGTCGCTCGTCACGCCACGGCCTCGTCGGCGAGCCGCTCACCGGTCTTCGCCAGGAAGACGTCGTCGAGCGTCGGCGCGTGCAGGTCGAACGTGTTCAGGCCGATGCCCTCGGCGTCGAGGCGCCGCACGACCTGCGCGAGCCCGTCGGCGCCGGCCTCGAGGCGGACCGCGGCCGCGCCCGTCGGCGCAGCGGTCGGCGGACCGAACTCGGACAGCACCTGCGCGAGGCGGTCGCGGTCGGCCGCCTGCGCAGGGACGACCTCGAGCGACGGACGGCCGATCTCGGCCTTCAGGGCGTCCGGCGTGCCCTCGGCGACGATCGACCCGCGCGAGATGATCGCGATCCGGTCGGAGAGCTGGTCAGCCTCCTCGAGGTACTGCGTCGTCAGGAAGACCGTGACGCCCTGCTCGCGCGCGAGTCGGCTGACCTCCTCCCAGAGGTCGGCGCGTGACTGCGGGTCGAGCCCGGTGGTGGGCTC
>JBPPNC010000206.1:0-13264 GCA_051306365.1 Solirubrobacteraceae bacterium | reverse complement strand
CATCCGCGGTGCGCCGCGCTGGTCGCCTTCGGCCACCCAGCCCCGAGCGCGCCCAGCCAGCACGCAGCACAAGACGAGGATGCCGATCTCCAGGGCGCCCTCGAGCGCACGGCTGTTCAGCCCGCCCTCCGCGGCGCGCACGCCGTCGAGTGCGCTGGCCATGAGGCTGGGCGGCACGCCGAGGACGACGACCACGAGCCCTGCGCGCGCCGCCGCGCCACCGGGCGCGAGCAGCACCGCCGCGGCCACGCCGGCGAGTGCGGCGACGATGCCGCCGCGCGAGAAGCTCAGCCACAGCCCGAGGACAAGTGCCGGTCCGGCCGCCAGCCCGGCGCCGCCGACCGCCGCGCGGCGCCCGGGGTCCCCGGCGAGCGAGACGCACGCAGCGATTCCCATGGCGGCCAGGAGCCCCATCGCGTTCCAGTAGGTGAGCGGCTGCTCGAGGCGTCCGGCCGAGCTCGCGGTCTGCGTGACATCGATGAGCCACGGCGCCAGCCGCCCCACCAGGCCGTAGCCGACGACGACGACCGCGCCGAGCGCGAGTGCGGGCAGCACGTAGCGCCGCGCCGCGCCGCCGAGCGTCGCCACCGAGAGGACGAGCACGCCGAGGTAGAGCAGGCCGCGCTGGACGTCGTCGACGGCGGCCTCGGCGACCGGCGCCCAGTCCACGGCGATCCCCGTCCACGCCACGAGCAGGGCGAGCGCGGCGATCGCCGCCCGGCCGGGAACATCGCTCGGCCACGGGCGCGACCCCGCCGCCGCGACGGCCGCGACCGCGCTCCACACGATGACGGCCACGGCGAGCCGCGCCGTGTCGAAGAAGCCGCCGCTGGCGAACGCGATCACCGGCCCGCAGCCCAGCGCGACGATCGCGCCGCCGGCATCGATGGCCACAGCACGCGGCGGCGCGGGACGGCGCGCCCACGTGCGGCCGATCGTCCGTCCGAGCCCGACCGACGGCCGCTCGATCAGCACCCACGAGGCCCAGCCGAGCCCGACTGACACGGCGACCGCCACGAGCACGAAGCCGACGGTCCCGATGTGATCCTGCACGTCCCAGCGGTCGAGTTGGATCATGACCGCGAGGTGCCACAGGTACAGGCCGTACGACCGGATGCCCAGCCAGCGCATCGGCGTCGACGACCACAGCGCGGGCGCGGCGCGCAGAGCGACGGGTGCGACCAGCGCCACGGCGATCACGGTCTTCGCGACGTGGTCGGTGAGGTTGCGCAGCATCAGCCCGCCGTCCGGATCCAGCCCGCCCAGCACGAGGAACCCCGCCGCCGCGCCGCCCGTCAGCAGCGCCCCGGTCGCGGGACGCAGCACGACGCCGCGTGCCGCCGCGACCGCCAGCAGCATCCCGAGCGCGAACTGGTCGGCCCACGCGGGCGGCCAGACCAGCAGCGTGAGGTCGGCGTCGCCCGCGGCGACGATCCGCCCGACGATGACCTTCCACGCCAGGCTCAGCACGATCACGACGACGAGCCCGGCGATCTCGCCGCGCCGGGTCGCGACGGCGCCGACCGTGGCCACCCACAGCGCGAGGAACGCGTACAGGACGACCTCGATGTCGAGGGTCCACGCCTGTCCGATCCCGCCCGTGAACGTCGCCGGTGAGTAGATCTGCAGGAACAGGCCGTACCGCGCGAGCCCCTCGAGCGTGAAAACTCCGGACAGGCCGAGGACGAGCGCGACGATCGGCAGCGCCACCCAGTACGCCGGCCCGATGCGCGCGACGCGCCGCGCGGCGTAGTCGCGCAGCGACGGGTGCGCCCGGCCCTCGGCGCGGGCGAGCGCGAACGGCAGATACAGCAGCGCACCGGAGATCACGAAGAAGATCGGGACGCCGATGTTCAGCCGGGTGATCCACTCACGGCCGACGACGTCGAACCCGGCCAGGACGAACGCCAGGTGGTAGACGACGATCGCGCCCGCGGCGACCGCCCGCAGGCCGTCGAAGCCGTGCAGGTGCGGGCGGTCCGGGGCGGGCGGGGCGGCGGCCATCAGTCGCGCACCCGGTAGACGGTGGCGCAGCCGAAGCGCTGCGGCGGGTCGGTGAAGCCGCGCACGGCCTCGGAGATGTCCGGGCGGTCCTGGCAGTCGACGAAGATGAACCGGGCGCCGCTCGCCCGGACGATGCGCTCGGCCCCCGCCGGCGAGACGCGGCCCGAGAACAGCACCTGGGTCGCACGGCGGCGCCGCTCGTACTCCGGGGTCCAGGAGCCCGCGCCGGTGTACGTCTCCCGGCCGGTATACGCCGGGACGACCGGGCCCAGGTAGACGCCGGTGATCACACCCCCGGGCTCGGGATCGTCGTCGAGGAAGCGCAGCGCGTCGCGCTCGCCGTCCTCCAGGAAGAACGGCTGGTAGCCGCGGTTGATCGCGTCGCGCAGCTCGGTCACGCGGTAGATCGTGCCCGGGACGACCAGGAGCACGACGGCCGCGACCACCCAGCCGCGGACCGCCGGGGACCACAACGCCCGGTCGCCGAGCCGCGCGCGGACCCCGGCGACGGCGAGGACCGCGAGCGGCAGCCCCAGCCCTTGGAAGGCGTGGAACGGGAACGTCCCGAACGGCAGGAGGTAGACGAGCAGTGCCGCCGGCACCCACGCGCGGAGCGCGACGTCGCCGAACGCCGGCGCGGGCAGCCGGACGGCCAGCAGCGCGGGCAGGCCGAGCGGCAGGAGCCCCAGGACGATGACGTGCAGGTCCCAGCGCGGCAGTTCGTTGACCTGCCCGGCGAGCTCCCACGACGGGTCGTACCGCGACAGCAGGAGGTAGTAGAGGAGCGGGGCGCCGATTGCGAGCAGCGGGCCGGCGGCCTCGGCGGCCGCCGCGACGAGCCGACGCGGGGTGCGGTACACGGCCCACAGCTCGGCCGCGACGAGCACGCACGCGACGGTCACCCCCTGCCACGGCTGCAGCCACGCGCACAGCAGCCCGAGCGCCCCGGCGGCGGCGAGCAGGCGCCGCGCGCCCCCCTCGCGGCCGCGCTCGTAGGCCAGGATCGCCAGAGGCATGAGGCCGACGGCGAGCGCCGTGAACTGGTAGCCCCACAGCCACGTGCCCGCCCACAGCTCCCCGGTGATGAAGTCGACGCTGAGACTGAACGCGGGCCCGCCGATCGCGCTCCACCCGATGAGCGCCGCGATCGGCGACGCGCAGAACAGCCCGAGGACGAGCGCGAGGCGACGGTCGTCGCGGCGCGGCAGGAACCGCAGGGAGATCGCCCGCATGCCGGTGAACAGAACGAGCGCCGCGATCGGCTTCCACACGCTGTAGGCCACGATGAGGCCCGCGCCGAGCTGGTGCAGGAGCCCGCTGAGCAACAGGCCGGGGTGCACGAACGGGCGCGGTCCGTCGTCGAGGTCGTAGAGGTTGGCGATCCCGACCGACTCACCGGCCTGGCGCAGCCAGTTCAGGTACTGCATCGGGTCGGCGACGAGGTACCCGTCACCGCCGGTGACCGTGCCGCCCTGCAGCACCGTGCGCAGCACGAGCGCGCCGAGTGCGAGGAACGCGAGCGCGACGAGGGCGAGCAGCATCGCCCGGTCGAACCGGTCGAGCCGGGCTCGTCTCACCGTCCGGCCGGGCGGGGGACGTCCGTGAGCGGATCCGCGGCGCGGCGCTCGGCCGCGATCGCCCGCACCGTCGCCCGGGCGCGGCGCAGCTCCCGCAGGACGGGCACGAGGACCTTGCGCATCTGCAGCCGCGACCCGCTGCGGTCGCTCCAGGCGATGCCGCGCTCGGTGATCCGGAACCCGAGCGCCCGGGCGATCGCGAGCGCCTCGGCGTCGAACACCCAGCCGGGCAGCTCGACGCGCACGAAGGTGGCCTCCGCTGCCTCGCCCCGCCAGAGCTTGAAGCCGCAGAACAGGTCGTGGGTGGGCTCGCGCAGGGTCAGGCGGCACAGCGCGATGAACCCGTGGCCGGCGATGCGGCGTCGCAGCGGCTGCCGGCGCCCCACCTGCGCCCCGGCCACGGCGCGAGAGCCGACGACGACGTCGGCGTCCTCGATGTCGCGGAGCATGGCCGGCAGTGAGGTGAGGGATTCGCCGCAGTCGGCGTCGCAGTGCAGCCGCAGCTCGCCACGTGCCTCGAGCATCCCGCGGCGGACCGAGTGGCCCTTGCCGAGGTTGCGCTCGTTGCGCAGGAGCCGCACGCGCGGGTCGGCCAGGGCGGGTGCGAGCTCGCCGACGGTCCCGTCCGTGCTGGCGTTGTCGACGACGATGAGCTCGAAGTCGGCGTCCAGCGCGCGCACGGCATCGGCGACCCGCGCGACGGTTGCGGCGATGTGTCGCTCCTCGTTGAACGCGGGGATGACGACGGAGATGCGCGGAGCCGCCATGAGCGCCGGTAAGCTAGCGCACCGAATGGGCGCTTCTCGTGTGTGCGGCATCTGCGGCGGTGCCGCGGCCATCTATCTGCCTGGAGCGACCAAGGTCACCGACCCCGACGCGATGTCGCCGACCTGCCACGTCCCGGGGCAGCACGGCGACCTCTATCGCTGCCGCGAATGCGGCACCGTCCAGCAGCCCGATCTGCCGACCGGGATCGATCTCACCGACCTCTACCGGGCGATGCACGACGTGCGGTACCTCGATCAGGAAGAGGGCCGCCGCCGCACCGCCGGCCGGCTGCTCGACCTCATCGCCGAGCACCGGCCCGCGAGCTCTGACGTCCGCTTCCTTGACGTCGGGTGCGGCCACGGGCTGCTCCTCGACGAGGCCGCGCGGCGGGGGTACGCCACCACCGGCCTGGAGCTGTCGGCCGGCGCCGCGCAGCACGGCCGCGAGGTGCTCGGCCTCGATGTGCGCGAGCAGACGGTCGACCGGCTCGCGGCCGACGGCTGCGAGCCGTTCGACGTGATCGTCCTCGCCGACGTCATCGAGCACCTCGACGACCCGGCGGCCATCCTTGACCAGCTCGCGGCGCTGCTGGCGCCCGGCGGCGTCCTCTGCGTCGTGACCCCGGATCCCGCGTCGAAGACGGCTCGCCTCGCGCGCAGCCGCTGGTGGGGGTTCATTCCCGCGCACACGTATCTGCTGCCCCGCCGCACGCTGCGCGAGCTGCTGTCCGCGCGCGGTCTCGTGGTCTCCACCGACATCCCGCTCGTCCGCGACTTCACGCTGCGCTACTGGATGGCGGGCTTCGCCGAGCGCAGCGGCGCCGTCGCCGCGGCCGTCGAACGGGCCGCGCGCAGCCGCCGCGCCGACGCGATGATCTCGCTGTCCCTGGGCGACGAGCGCGTGATGCTCGCCCATCGGGTCGAGGTGCTCCGCACCGAGCGCCCGCTGGCGCGCCCGCGCGGCGGCGACCAGCAGGTCCTCGTCGTCCTGCCCGCATACAACGCGGCGAAGACGATCCCGCGGGTCGCCGAGGAGCTTCCGGCCGACGCGGCGGACGGCGTGCTGCTCGTCGACGACGCGTCGCGCGACGCGACCACCGAGGTCGCGCTCGAGCACGGGTTCGACGTGCTGCGCCACCCCGTCAACCGCGGGTACGGCGCGAACCAGAAGTCCTGTTACGTGCAGGCCGCGCGTGACGGCTACGACGCCGTCGTGATGGTCCACGCCGACAACCAGTACGACCCGGCGCTCGTGCCGCAGATCGTCGCGCCGATCCTGGAGGGCCGCGCCGACGTCGTCATCGGCTCGCGCCTGCTCGAGGACCGGGCCATCCAGGGCGGCATGCCGCGCTGGAAATGGGTCGGCAACCGCTTCCTCACCGGGCTGGAGAACGCCGCGTTCCGCAGGTCGTACTCCGAGTACCACACGGGGTACCGGGCCTTCAGGGTGGACTTCCTGCGCTCGATCGCCTTCCTGCGCAACAGCGACGAGTTCGTCTTCGACCAGGAGATCTTCGCCCAGGCGGTCGCCCGCGGCGCCCGGGTCGAGGAGGTCGCGATCCCGACGCGGTACTTCCTCGAGGCCTCCAGCGTGTCGTTCCCCGACAGCGTCGAGTACGGCCTGCGCACCCTGTACGTGCTCGCGCGCTTCCGGCTGTCCGAGCACGGTCGGCGCTGGGCGCCGCTCGGCGCGCCCGCGACGCGCCTGGACGCCGACCCGGAGCCCGTGCTCGGCCGGTGACCGACAGGACCGCCCGGCGGGTCGCAGCGAGTGCCGGGTGGCAGGGCGCGGCGAAGATCGCCGTCGCGCTCATGGGGGTCGTGTCCGTTGCGATCCTCACGCGGTATCTCGGGACCGAGGACTACGGCGCGTACGCGCTGGGGTTCAGCTTCCTGGCGCTCTTCGGCGCCGTGGCCGACCTCGGCCTGTTCTCCATCCTCGTCCGCGACATCAGCAGAGAACCAGATCGGGCCGAGCAGCTCGTCGGCAACGGGATCACCCTGCGCGGCGTCCTGTGGCTGGTCGTGTCGCTGCTCGCGGTGGGTATCGCGTTCCTGCTGCCGTACGAACCGCAGGTGCGCACGGCCATCGCGCTCGCTGCGCTGCCGTTCGGCATGGGGCTCGTCAACGGCGCGCTGCTCGCAGGGCTCCAGGCGCGGCTGCAGATGGCCGGCGCGAGCGGCGCGGAGGTCGCCGGGCGAGCCGCCACGCTGGCCGCGGCCGCCGCCGTGGCCTGGCTCGACCTCGGGTTCACCGCGATCCTGCTCACGGCCGCCGTGGGCGCCGCGGCGACGCTGTTGCTGACGCTGGCGGTCGCCCGCCGCGCGTTCGCGGTCCGCCCGCGGATCGACCTCACGGTATGGCGCGCGCTGCTGCTCGCCTCCCTCCCCCTCGGGCTCGCGCTCGGCATCAACGAGCTGTACTTCCGCGCCGACCAGCTCATCATCTCCCTCTCCCGCCCGCTGGAGGAGGTCGGCTGGTACGGCCTCGCGTTCCGCGTCATCGAGATCACCGCCACGCTGCCGGGCGCGCTGCTCGTCGCCCCCTTCCCCGTGATCGCAGCGCAGGTGGCGGCAATCGACGCCCGGGTGCGCGAAACCCTGCAGCGCGGGTTCGACGTGCTCGTGGCCGTCGCCGCCCCGCTGGCCCTCGGGGGCCTCGTCCTCGCCGGGCCGGTCGTGGCCGCGGTGGCCGGCGACGCGTTCGCGGGTGCCGCGACCCCGCTGAGCATCCTGCTCTTCGCCGGCGGCCTGGCGTTCATCAACGGCCTCTTCGGCTACGCGCTGATCGCCCGCGACCGGCAGCGCGACACGCTCTGGCTGAACGTCACCGCGCTGGCCTGCAACCTCGCGCTGAACATCGCGCTCGTCCCCGCCTACGGCATCGACGCCGCGGCGGCGACCGCGGTGGTGAGCGAGCTCGTCATCCTCGCGGGCGGGATCTGGCTGGTGCGCCGGCACCTCGGGGTGCTGCCCGTGCCGTGGATGGTCCTGCGCGCCGGGGCCGCCGCGGCCGCCATGACCGGGGTGCTGTGGGTGAGCGACGACGCGCCGCTCGCGGTCCTGCTCGTGATCGCCGCCGTGACCTACCCGGCCGCACTGTGGGCGACCGGCGGCACGAAGGCCGTGCTCACTGGACGGTGACGTCAGGGATGACGACGCGGCGCACCCGCACGTCGGTGTGCGCGCGGATCCGGCGCCGCAGCAGCCGCTCGAGCTTGCGCCGGCCGGCGTTCGAACGCAGTGACCGCGCCGAGCGGTCCATGACGGTCTCGGTGACGATCGCGCGGATCACTGGCTCCTGCGCGAGCCGCCCCTTGCGGTCGCCCTTCTCGACGAACGCGGGCAGCCTCTTCGGAAGCTGCAGCGCCACGGTCATCCGCACGCTGCCCTCCCCCCGCACCGTCAGGGCGAACGGCTCGCCGACGGTGTACCAGCGCGGAGGCGGCGCCTCGTCGGCCTTCGCCGAGGGCGCCCCGGTGTAGGACTCGGGCAGCTTGCCCTGTTGGTCCAGGTACCAGATCCCTCCGAAGGACACTCCGAAGACCGCGGCGAGCGTGAGGAGCGTCTTCACACACCGGAAGGTAGTTCGTAGCGATGGAGACGTCACGGAAGGTCGACCAAATGTCCAGGGGGCGCGGCCGGCCGCAGGCACCTGTGCCCTCGTCGAGCGACGCTCTAGAGCACCGCTCCAGCCGCGGAGAGGTCGCGCGCGCGGGCCGCGGGGAGATCGAGCGCTGCACGCCGCGATCTCACATATGCTGGCCCGCGCTTTGGCTTCGACCGGAAGTTCTCCGCGCCCCCGGGTGCTCGTCGTGGCCAGTGAGCCACTCGCGGCCCGCATGGCGGGGCCCGCCATCCGTGCGCTGGAGCTCGCCCGCGCGCTGGCCGCCGTCGCTGACGTCACGGTCGCCGCCCCGGGCGGCAGCGTGCCGGTCGAGGGCGCCAGCCTCGCGATCATCGAGCCGACCGAGCACCGGCGCGCCCTCGCGTTGGCACGCGCGCATGACGTCGTCGTCGTCCAACACGCGCCGCCGCAGCTCCTGCTCGCCCTCGCGCGGGAGGACGTGCGCATCGTCTGTGACCTCTACACCCCGATCCTGCTCGAGGCGCTCGAGGCCGGCCGCGAGCGCGGACCGGGCGCCCGCCGGATGATCCAGCGGCTGGCCACGCGCCAGACCGTCGCCGCCCTCGCCGTCGCCGATCTCGTCCTGTGCGCGAGCGACCGCCAGCGTGACCTCTGGCTCGGCGCGATGGCCGGACGCGAGCTGCTCGACCTGCGCGACTACGACGCCGACCCGTCGCTGCGCGGGCTCGTCACCGTCGTGCCGTTCGGCATGGCCTCCGAGCCGCCCGCCCCCGCGCCGGCGCCGGTGATGAAGGGGGTCATGCCCGGAATCGGCCCCGATGACCGCATCCTCCTGTGGGGCGGCGGAATCTGGGACTGGCTCGACGCCCTCACCCCGATCCGCGCGGTGGAGCGCCTGCGCCAGACGCGCGACGACGTCCACCTCGTGATCCTGGGCGGCAAGCGGCCGGCCGTCCGCGACGAGGAACGCATGGTCGCCCACGACGAAGCCGTGGCGTTCGCCGCCGACCGCGGGCTGCTCGGACGCTGCGTCCACGTCCACGACGGATGGGTGCCGTACGACGAGCGCGGCGGCTGGCTGCTCGAGGCCGACGTGGGCGTGACCGCTCACCGCGACCACGCCGAGACCCGCTTCGCCTTCCGGACCCGCGTCCTCGATTACCTGTGGGCCGGGCTGCCCGTCGTCGGCACGGCGGGCGACACGCTCATCGACCTCGCCGGAGAGGGGGGCGTGCCGGTCGGGGACGACGCCGCATTCGCCGACGCCGTCACGCGGGTCGTCGACCCCGGCCCCGGGCGCGACGCGGCCCTCGCCCGGGCGCGCGAACTCCAGACCGAGATGACATGGGACCGATGCGCCGCGCCGCTGCTCGCGTTCGTGGCCGACGCCCCTGCGCGGCCCGCCCGGCACCGTGACCTCAGGACCGTGATGCGCGCGACGATCGCGCAGTACCCGGGGACGCTCGCCCGGACCGTGCGCGACGAGGGCGCGGGCACCGCCGTCCGGCGGGTCGCGCGCAACGCCGCGCGGCTCGTGGGGAGAGGTCAGTGACGCGGCGCGCGGGGCTGGACCGCGTCGAGTGGCTGCTGTTCGGCGCACTCGCGCTGCTCTCCGTCGCGGTCCTGCTGCCGCTGCTGACGAAGACCGACCGCACGATCACGGGCGCGGACGGGCTGCTCGCCGCCGACCAGCTGCAGTACCTGACCTGGATCCGCGAGGCGTCGAACCACGTGCTGATCGGCAACCTCTTCGACCTCGCGCCGGGCGACCGCACCTTCTTCCATCCGCTGTTCGCGGTCTCCGGGGGGCTCGTCGCACTCGGGGTCTCGCTGCCCATCGCGTATCTGCTGCTCTGGAAGCCCGTCGCCGTGGCGACGCTGTTCTTCGGCGTGCAGCGCTACGCGCGGCGGTTCTTCGGCGACGCCGCCGGCTCCCGGCACACCGTCATCGTCCTCGCGCTGTTCGGCGTGATGCCCGCGAGCTGGATCGTCGCGTGGTCGAACTGGGGCGGCCAGCCGCGCCAGTACTCGTTCGACTTCATCAGCGGCGAGATGTTCTCCGGCGGGTGGCTGTGGGGGTACCTGCCCACGACGATCGCGGTTGGGCTGCTGCCGCTCGTCCTCCTCGGCGTGGAGCGCTGGCGCGAGGACGGCGCGCGCGCCGTCCCGTGGCTCACCGCCATCGGCGCGCTGTTCGTCTGCTGGCTGCAGCCGTGGCAGGGCGCCGAGCTCGGCCTCATCCTCGTCGCGGTCGAGGCGTGGCGCTGGAAGCGCCACGGCGAACGTCCGCGGGCCGGGCTGCTCGTCATCCTCACCGCGATCGCGGCGCCGGCCTTCTACTACTTCGCCCTCTCGAAGCTCGATCCGGCGTGGGAGCTGGCCGGTGAGGCGAACGCGCGCGGCGCGATGGAGGCCTGGCGCTGGCCGTGGTGGGCGATCCTGCTCACCGTCCTGCCGCTCGCGGTACCCGCGGTGCTCGCCCTGCGGCTCCCGGCGCCGACCTGGCAGGACCAGGCGGTGCGGGTCTGGCCCGTCGCGATCCTCGCCGTCTTCCTCCTGCCGCTCGGCACCTTCCCCTACCACGCGTTCCAGGGCCTGGCGATCCCGCTCGCGGTCCTCGCCGTCCAGGGGACACTGACGGTCTGGCGCGCGCCGAAGCCCGTCGCGGTCGTCGCGATCCTCGCCGTGATGACGCTGCCGGGGATCGCCCACAAGCTCGACGTCGCGCGCAACAGCGTGCAGTCGGCGGGCGACCCGTACTGGATCGTCCCCGGCGAGCAGGCCGCCATGGACGCACTCGCCGCCGACCCGCGTCCGGGTGGCGTGCTCGGCGCCTCGTACGCGGGCTACATGCTGCCCGCGTACACCGGCCGCGAGACGTATGTCGGCTCGCTGTCCTGGTCGCCGGACTGGGAGGAGCGCCAAGAGCCGGCCAACGCGCTGATCGAAGGCCGGCTCACCGGACAGGAGGCCCGGGATTTCGTGACGTCGACGAACGCGCGGTACGTCTTCGTCGACTGCCGGCCGGGGCTCGCCGACCTCAGCGCGACCCTCGGGCCGCTGCTGCAGGACGTCCGGCGGTACGGCTGCGCCACGGTGTACGAGCTGCGGTTCCGCCCGGAGATGGCGGACGCAGCAGGCGCCCCGGACGCATAGCCGTCAGCGCTTCTTCTTCGTCTTGGCGGCCCGGACCGTGGCGATCGCGGGCCGTGCGTCACGGCCCGCGCGGTCGTACCCGATGACGCGCACCCGGCCGGTCACGGCTGCGCGCACCTTCGTCAGTGTGAACGAGCGGCGTGCCCCACCGAGCGCGACGAGCTTGCGTGTGCCGTCACTCAGCGCGATCACCAGCTCCTGCCGGACGACCGCGCGGCCGGGGCGCCACGTGACCCGCACCGTCGAGCCGCGGTGCACGGCCTTCAGCCGCCGCGCCGTCCCGGCCGACGGCGGAGACGGGACCACGAACGTGGCGACCCGCAGCCGCGCGGCGGGCAGCCCGCCACGGTCGACCACCGCGTAGACGGTCCGCGTGCCGCCCGGTCCGTACTTCGGCGTGAAGCGCAGCGTGCCCGCCTTCGCGCCCCGCTTCGCCGTGCCAAGGCGCTGCAGCGTGCCACGGCCCTCGGCGACGAACGTGACGTCCTCGCCCTCGACCGCCTTCGGGCGCTGCCAGCGCAGCTCCCGCCCGGCGCCCGCACGCCGCACGGAGCCGCGGACGGCGGGCGCGGGTGCGTCACGCGCCAGCTCGACCTTCGCGACCGCCGGGCTGCCCTCGGCGGGCTCGATCGTCCAGCGGCCCTGCCGCGGCTTGGAGATGACGAACGTCTGCGTACCGTCGTTCGCGTCGTGGTAGGCGAAGTGCGTCGGGAACCGCTTGGCCCCGCTCGCGGACGCCTCGTACCGCCGGCCGTCAGGCGCGACGACCGCTGCGATCGGCGCGCCGCCCGCGCCGGTGAGCTGCACGTTGAGCTGTGTCAGCCCGCCGCCCACGGCGAACCCGCTTGCCTGTGCCGCCCTCGCCGACAGCGGGGACGCGATCGCGTACGGCGCCGTGTCACAACCCTTGAACATGAGGTCCGTGTCGGCGATCGGGTCGCTCCAGTAGTGCCCGGCGCCGACACTGATCGTGGCGCCGATCGGATCGCCGAGGCCGAACTCCGCGCACGCCGCGACGCCCTTGGACGACAGCACCGCCGAGCCCTCCGCCGTCCCAATGCCGAAGCACACCTTCGCCGCGGCGCTCAGGCTGAACGCAAAGGACTTCGACGCCGTGAGGTAGCCGTCGAACTTCGCGCCGGCGCCGATGCCCTCGTCACCCCCCGGCCCGAAGCCGCAGTTGCCGATCTCGGCGTTCGCCCCGAACGCGATGTCGAGCGGGTACTGGTACTTCAGGTACCCCTGGCCGAGCTTGTAGCCGAAGACGTACACCGGCCCGAGCGCGTCGAGCTTGAACGGGTCGGCGAGCGTCGCCGTGACCGTGCCGTACTGCTCGGCCGGCGGGCCGCCCGTGTCGTAGCGGCCGACCGACAGGATGTTGCCCACCGGCCCGCCGGTGAGGATCGTCTGGCCCTGCAGCTGCAGCTGCGGCTTCGTCTTCAGCTCGAACCCGAGGAACGGCATGAACAGGTACGGCGGGTAGAGCTTCCTCCCCGGCTGGGCGAAGCGGCCGAAGACGCGCAGGTACGTCAGGGCGCCGTCGACCACTTCGATCGTGCCGCCGTAGGTGTCGCCGCCGCCGACCGGCGGCTGCCACTCCACCGACCCGCGCCACGTGGGCGGATCGGCGACGTAGTCGAACTGGAGCTTCTTGAAGCCGTAGGGCAGCGTCGACACCTTCGCGGTCAGCCCGTCCAGGCGCAGGCCGACCTGGTTGTTCGCCCGCAGCGTGATGTCCGCGGTCAGGGCGGAGAACGGCGACGGCAGCGTGAGGTGGGTGCCGAGCCGGACCTCGTTCTTGATGAACGTCAGCTGGGTGTCCCCCACGATCCGCAGCCCGGCGAGCTCCCCGCCGTAGCCGGCCTTGTCGAGGTCGAGGATCGCGCCCGCGGCGTACGTGCCCGTCTTCGGGAACGTCCACGTGCGCTCGCCCTTCGCGAGGGTGACCGGCCCGGCGGTGACGACCGTCCCGGCGGGCAGCTCCACCGTCCGCTCCTTCGTGTTGATCCTCACCGTCTTGCCCTTCGGGTCCACGCGGACGCCGTTGGCCAGGAACGCGACCTTGATCGTGAACTTGGGGTCGGTGCCGACGAAGCAGTCGGTCAGTGCGACGAGCTGCGCGATGCCCAGCTGCGGCGCCTTCGAGCACGTCGGCGCGGCCGGGGGCGCCG
>JBPPNC010000205.1:0-5609 GCA_051306365.1 Solirubrobacteraceae bacterium | reverse complement strand
GCGGCCGTGCCGCTCGTCGCCGCCGTGCTGCCCGTCGGCCGGCCGCTGCGGCTCGTCATCGCCGCCGTCGCGGTGCTCATCGCGATCAAGGCGTGCGAGGCGCTGCTGCTCACGGCGCGCGGCGGGCTGGGCATCGAGGGCATCGTCTTCTACGAGCCCACGGCCAACTGGCTGTTCCTGCTGTACGTGCTCGTCGTGCTCGCCTGCCGGGTGCGCTCCGTGCCGCTGCCCTGGTGGGTGTGGGCCGCCACGCCGATCGTGACCCTCGCCTTCATCGTCGGGCTGAAGCGGTCGCTCTGGCTGGGCGGGGTGGTGGGCATCGCGGTGGTGTTCGTCCTCGGCCTGTCCCGGCTCGGCCGCCGCCTGGCGCTGCCGGCGATCCTCGTGACCGGCGTGCTGGCGTGGGTGCTCATCAGCGCGGGGGTCAGCTCACCCCTCGGCGGGCCCGTCGCCGAGCGCGTGAGTTCCCTGAACCCGACGGCGATCAGCGCGAACGCGCAGGACCGGTACCGCCTCGACGAGCGCGCGAACGTGTGGGCCGCCATCAAGGACACCCCCGTCGCCGGGCTCGGCCAGGGGGTCCAGTGGCGCGCGGTCCACCCGCTCGGCATCGAGCACGAGGACGCCCGCAACTACGTCCACTTCGCGGTCCTGTGGTTCTGGATGAAGTACACGCTGCTGGGCGCGATCGGCTACGTCGCGTACCTGCTCGGCACCGCGCTCGTGGGCGTGCGGGTCTCCCGCCGTCACCCGGACGCGCCGATGGCCGCGGTGGGGCTCGGCATCGTCGCCGCGGTCGTGTCGCTCGCGGTCGCAGAGCTGACCGTCACGTGGACCGGGGCGGACGCCCGCTTCTCCCTCATCTTCGGCGCCGCGATCGGCGTGCTGTGCGTCATGGACCGGGAGCGGGCGGGGGCGCAGGCTCGGGCGCGAGCTCCGGTGGCGCCTGACGCCGCAGCAGGCTCTTGACCTCGCCGACGTCCAGGCCGCCGAGCAGGATGAGCGCCGCCGGGTAGACGACGGCCGTGGCGGCGAAGAGGACGGCGAGCGGCGCCCCGATGGCGTCGAGCCCGAGGAGCACGAGGAGCTGCACCACACCGGCCAGCAGGATCCGGGGCATCCGGCCTTGGCCGATGTGCATGCCGAGCGGCCCGGCCACCAACCGGTAGGTCAGCACGGTGACGACGGTCTCGGCCGCCAGCACGGACCAGGCTGCGCCCTTGAAGCCGTACTCCCCGACGGTGATCAGGTTCGCCGTCACCATCACGAGCAGCCCGTAGAAGGCGATCTTCACGAGCTGGCGCTGCTGGTCGAGCACCAGGACCATGTTGTCGAGCGGGTAGTTCAGCGCGACGAGCACGAAGGCGCCCATGAGGATCGGCAGCGCGGGCGCCGCGGCCGCGAACTCCGCGCCGAACAGCAGGGTGAGGATGGGCTCGCTGGCGACGATCGCGAGCGGGACCGCGGGAAGGGCGGCCAGCAGCAGGTAGTCGAGGCTGACCTGCAGCACGCGCCGCGCGCGGGCGGGGTCGCTGCTGTGGGCCACCGACATGATGGGCAGCAAGGTCGTCATGACCGCCATCGGGATGAAATGCGACTGCTCGAACAGGCGGCTCGCCGCGCCGTACAGGCCGGCCTGGCTCGGGCCGCTGAACTCGAAGACGAAGAGCTGCGGCGCGCGCGACGACATCGCCACCAGCACGCCGGCGAGCCCGAGTGGCAGGCCCGCGCGCAGGATCTCCCCCCAGAGCTCCCGGGCGATCCGCAGCCGCTGGCGCATCTGCGGGATGGAGAACGCGGCCTGGGCGGCGGCGCTGAGCGTCGTCACGATGAGGAAGGCGCCGGCGTACGAGACGAGCGACCCGCCGACGACCGCGAGCAGCACGACGGCGATGCCCCACAGGACGCTGTTGATCGTCAGCACCAGCATCGTCACGTCGTTGCGGATGCGCAGCTGGTTGAACGTCTTCATCGCCGTCGGGGCGACGGTGAGCAGGGTGGCCGACATGAGCGCGCCGGCGAGGATCATCTCGCCGCTGTCGGCGAGCAGGGCGGACACGATCATCGCGACGATGGTCACGGGGATGGAGATGAGGATCCTCAGGCCGATCAGCGCGCCGACCCACGCGCTCTCGCGGTCGGGGTCGCGCGCCGCGAGCGCGACGACCGCCTGCTGCAGCCCGAGCTCGACGAACACCGACGCGATCTGGTTGATCGCCAGCAGCGTGGTCCACCGGCCGAACGTGTCGTCGCCCATGGTCCGGACGAGGACGATCGTCACGACGATGCCGAGGAGGAGGTTGCCGCCGCGCGCGACGACCTGGACGGCGATGTCGGCGGCGGCGCGGCGGCCCTGGGGCGCCGCGGCGTCCCGGGGCGGGTCAGCGGTCACGGGCGGCCTCCACGGCGTCGAGGAAGTCGCCCCACGGGCGTGCCACGGGGGCGAGCACGGCCAGCAGGTCGCGCAGCGCCGCGAAGTCGTCCTCGAGCTCCCATTCCCAGTGCAGCGTGACGGTCATCCACACGTCCTGCCGTGCGGCGATCGGCACGCGGACCGCGTCGAGGACGGTGCGGGCGTGGCCGTAGAACGGCTGGTAGCAGGGGGCGTACACGGTGCCGTGGCGGAACAGAGGGGCGCGGTGGTAGCCCATTCGGCTGACGGACTCCGGGCCGCCGGTCACCACGGCGAACCGCCGCGCGAGGACGTGCCACTGTCGCGCGGTGAACGTGTTGAAGGGCGGGACGAGCACCTGCGGGCGGACATCCTGGTCGGCGAGGAACGCGAGGCCGCGGTCCAGGAGCGCGCCGAGCTCCTCGTCGCTGCGGCCCTGCAGTTCCGTGTTGTCCGGCATGTGGTCCGTGCGTGTGCGGTGGTCGTAGCCGTGCAGCGCGAACACGACCCCGTCGTCGCGCAGGCGGCCGAGCATCTCCAGCTCAGCGGCGTCGAGCGGGCGGCCGCCCGACGCGCGATGGTCCAGCGGCGCGTGCGCCAGCGCCGGCTGGACCGCCACGAGGTAGGGCACATCGCGGTCGCGCATCGTCTGGTGGAAGCGCCAGTACGCGTCGATGCCGTGCTCGGGGACGTCGAGGCTGTCGTAGTTGGGGAACTCGTCGACGCGCACCAGCACACGCGGCGGGCCCGCGGCCACGTCGCCCAGGACCGCGCGGCGCGCGGCGTCGAAGGCCGCCAGGGAGTCGTCGGTGTAGCCCCGGCCGCCGCGCTCGTAGCGCTTGCGCTCGATCCACCGCCGGGGCGCCGGCCAGACGCGGCGGGAGCGGACGGCGGCACGGACCTCGGGGCGGGCGAGCTCGGCGGGCGTGATGTCGCCGTCGGCCAGTTCGTCGCTGAACAGGAGGGCGGCGCTCGCGCGTTCGTCGGGCGAGAACGTCACGCGGCCCAGACCGGCCTTCCGGCCCGCCGGTTCGCGGCGACGTGGCTGAAGAGCTCCTCGTGCTTCTGCCACTGGGCGTCCCAGCTCGTGGCGACGGCGCTGGTGCGGGCCGCGGCGCTCATCGCGGCGCGGCGCTCGCCGTCGAGCGCGGCGAACCGGCGCAGCGCGGCGCGCAGCTCGTCCGGGGAGGACGGGTCGTCGAGGAGGAATCCATCGCGGCCGTCGCGCATGAGCTCGGCCCCGCCGGCGGTCGCGCTGGTGATCACGGGCGTCCCGCACGCGAGCGCCTCGGTGATGACCAGGCCGAACGGCTCGTACGCGGTGGGGAACACGAACGCGTCGGCGGCCTGCATGTACGGCGTGACCCGCGTCTGGTGCCCGGCGAAGCGCACGCGATCGGCAATCTCCGCCTCATCGGCGATGGCGCGGAACTCGTGGTCGTCATCTCCTCCGACGACGATCAGCGTCCACGGGTCGTCGCGCAGCCCGCCCAGCGCTCGCAGGAGCGTGTGCAGGCCCTTGCGGCGGAAGTACATGCCGACGAACAGGAACACCATCCCTTCATCGGCCGGGCGCTCCGCGGGTGGAAGCGCCGCACGCGCCGCGACACGGGACGCGGGCGGGGCGAACCCGGCGGTGTCGACGCCGTTGTGGATCACCCGCAGGCGCTCGGGCGCGACGTCGTGAAACCGCTCGAGTTCACCGGCCACCACCTGCGAGATGGCGACCACGACCGGGTCGGTGTTGCGGTACGTGCGCCGCTCCCACCGGTCGGTTGCGACGTGCCGCGGGTACACGCGGCTGGCCAGCCCCTTCACCCCGGCACCGGCGCGGACGTCGGCCAGCCATGCGGCGTAGCACGAGTGTGCGGTGACGACGTCGGCGTGCAGCGCCTGCCCGTCGTGGGAGTGCACGACATCGTAGGCGGACCGGTCGAGCTGCCGGTCGACGTGGCGCGCGAAGCTCTGGGTCTCCAGCCAGACCGGCCGGCGGCGCATCGGGACCTCGAAGAACCTCACGGTGCTTGCGGGCTCGACGTCGAGCGCCTCGTGCGTGTACACGTCGACGTCGTGGTTCGCCGCCGCGCGGTCTGCCAGTTCGGCGAGCACGCGCGACACGCCGCCCTGGCGGTTGTAGTACCGGCCGGCCATCGCCAGACGCACGGGTCAGGCCTCCAGGAGCGCCATGCGCGTCGCGACGGCCGCCTCGCACTGCTCGCGCCATGCACGCGCGAACGCGTCGAGCGAGTTGTGCGCGAGGACGTGGGCCCGGGCCGCCTTCACCAGTCCGGCGGGGTTACCGGCCTGCAACCGCGTGAGCCCGGCGGCGATCGACGCGACGTCCGGCTCGATGATGAGGTCCCGGTACCCGGGGATGGCGGCGTGAAGGTCCTGCATCCATCCCACGCGGGTGGTGACGACGGGCGCGCCGCACGCCATCGCCTCGAGGATCGCGTAGCTGCACGCCTCGTACCGGGTGGGGGCGAGGAGGCAGTCCACGCCGCTCAGGGCCTCCGCGAGCGCGTCCGCGTCGAGGACACCGAGCGAGCGGGACCCGGGCAGCTCGCGGTCGCCCGCGTGCGCGACGGCGAACCCCGCCGCCCGGGCGCCTTCGACAAGGACGTCGGCGCCCTTGCCCCATTCGGCGCGTCCCACGAACAGCGCAGTCGGCTCGGTGAACGCGAACCGGGTGCGCGCGGCGTCGCGGTCACGAGGGCGGAACACGTCGGTGTCGATCCCGTTGGCGATGACCCCGTCTGCCCGCAGTCGGTAGCGACGTTGCAGCTCGTCGGCCGTCCCACGGGAGACCGCGATCACCGTCGCGTCCCGGCCGGCCAGCGCCTCGCAGCCGGCGGCGAAGAGCTTGCGCCGCAGCCGCTCCTGCACCGGCAGCCCGCCGCCCGCCGCCCGGGTCAGGCCGGCGATGGTGCCGTGGTAGACCTGGATGTGCGGGACCCCCCGCGGGGCCCCCCAGCCCAGGTGGTTATTGCCGACGACGAGGTCGGGCAGCAGCTCGACGGCCTGGGCGATCGCGGTTCGGGAACGGGCGAACGTCCCGGCGCCGGCGCGGTCGACCCAGCGTGCGGGCGGGGCCCCGGGCCCGACCACGTCGACGTCCCAGCCGGCGTCGCCGAGGACCCCGGCGAGGAGTTGGCAGAAGCGCTCCATACCGCCCGAGCGGTTGGACGGATCCGGGGACAGCACGACCGCGCGCGGC
>JBPPNC010000165.1:0-60368 GCA_051306365.1 Solirubrobacteraceae bacterium | reverse complement strand
TCCTCGACGAGGACGAGAAGCGTTCGCTGACCGAGATCTGCCGCAAGCTCGCCGCTGCGGCGTAGGGCGGGTCACGCGGCGCCGGTCGGCCCGACGACGACGGGTCACGATGTTCAGCCGTCGCGCTGACGACCGTCGTCCTTGCGCAGCTCGTGCTCGACGAGCGACTGACCCCGGCGCAGGTCGCGGGGGGGGTCACGACGCTGGCGGGCGTCGCGGTGGTGGGGCTGACGGGAGCGGGCGCCTAAGCCGCCGCGGCGAGTTTGCGGCAGATCTCGGTGAGCGAGCGCTTCTCGTCCTCGTCAAGCACGCTGAACGCCTGCGCGACGCGCTCGGTGTGCTCGGGGAACAACCGGTCGACGAGCTCGCTGCCGGCCTCGGTGATCTCGACGAGCACCATGCGCCGGTCCGACGGCGGCCGGCGCCGCGTGACGAACCCCCGCTGCTGGAGCGTGGAGACGACCTCGGTGGCGTTGGCCTTGGACGTGCGCAGCCGGTGGCGCAGCGCGCGCAGCTCCAGATCACCACCGGCGGTCGTCAACACGACGAGGACGGAGAACCCCGTCGCGGAGAGCCCCTCCCGCTCGAGGTCGGCGCTGAGGCGCCGGCGGACCGACGACTCTGCGCGAATCAACGACTCCAGCGCGCGGTGGGCCAGGAGATCGCCGGGATGCAGGGTCATGAGCCGGGGCGAACCGTATCCCCCGGTCCGGACAACGGATACCTTCACACCGTGTCCACGGTCACCCGCACGGCCGCTTCCGCGCCCCCGGCGTGAAGCCCGCCTAAGCCGCAAGCGTGCGGTCCACGCCCGGCAGGCCGTCCTCGACGCCCTTCTGCAGGCCGGCCCGCACCAGCGGCGTGATGCCGGGAATCGCGGAGGACACCCGGATGCGATAGTCGAGGTGCGTGCCGCCGGACGGCGTCGGCGAGAAGACCTGGATGCCGACGTGGTTGCGCAACGGCGTGACGCCGCCCGTGATCTTGTAGACGATCTTCTCGTTCGGGACGACCTCGGTGTTCGTCTCGACGAAGGGCAGCAGTGGCCCGATCCGCAGCTCCCGGGCGGATCCCACCCCGTTGCGATCACCGTCGGTGCCGTCGGACAACCGCGTGATCTTCGTCCCCGGGAACACCGCTTCAAGGTTCTCGTGCTCGGCGAGGTAGGCGAAGACCTTCTCCACCGGTGCCGTGAAGTCGTAGCTGACGTGGACCCAGGAGGCGCGCATGGGCGCATCCTCCCCGATCCGCGGGAGGCGGTGCGTTACCGCTCGAGGACGACGATCGCCGACGGCGCCGGGCCGCAGCGGCCGATGCGCGCGCTGAAGCGCACGCCGAACACGCCGAGCGGGCGCACCCGCACGCGCGGGACCTCGTCGCCGGCCTGACCCGACGCCGCGGCCAGCACCAGCTCGATGAGGCTGCCGCCGTGGTCGGCGTTCGCGTCCGCCGGCAGGAGGAACTCGCCGAGGTGACGGTTCACCGCCGCCGTCTCGTCGATGCCGAGCAGATCCTCCGCCGCGCCGGAGAGCGCGCAGATCGCCATGCGGCTGTCGACCACGAGGAACGGGTCCTTCGGGGCGGGTGCGACATCCGGCGACGCCTGCAGGACGAGCCCGAGGTCGCAGTGCTGGCAGACCCGGGTGGCACCGACAGGCGCGTGGTCCGGATCCGGCTCGCGGCCGCAGTGGCCGCAGAAGGCACGAACCTCGGCGGCGCCGCCCGACCAGCCGGGAAGTCCGTGCACCGACGCCGTCATGCCAGCGACCTCTCAGCCTCGCGGGCGAATCGGCCTGACGCGGCGGCGGTACGCGCCTTCGCCGTGAGGGCCGCGGGCTCGGCGGCCGCGAGCGCCTGGCGGTGCGCGTCGAACGGGCCGTCCGGCAGCGCAGCGGCGAAGCGGATGCTGTCGCCCTGCGCGCCACGACGGAACAAGACGACCGGGATGGGACCCGTGGCCAGCCGGACCTGGTACGCCCAACGGGCGACCTCGTTGTCCGGGACCCCGTCGCCGGCAATGACGACGGTCTGCGGGCCGAACGCCGGCACGACCTCGCTGATGTCGACCAGGCAGCGCACCGGAAGGGTTACGACGCGCGCACCGGAGCGGACGCAGAACAGTTCGAAGGCCCGGAGCGCGAGCGCCTCGGGATCGAGGGGGTCGGCGGTCGCATCGCCGATGAGCACGGTGAGCGGGCGGGTGGGCGGCGGTGCGAGCCGGTGCGCGCGGCGCAGCCACCCCTCCCCCCAGCGCGCAGCCAGCGCCCACGCGGCGCTGTCGGTGCCGTGGCGCGCCGCGATCTCCTCCATCGACGGCAGCAGGACCTCTTCGACGGACCGCTCGACCGGGCGCAGGGCGAGCGCGGCCTCCATGGCGGCATCGGCGCGCTCGGGCTCGTACGAGGTGAGCGACCCCACGAGGACGCTGGTGTCCCCGCTCAGCGCTTCCCGCGCGCGACTGACCGCGGACGAGATGGACAGCCCGGCCTGGAGGGCATCGCGCAGGGCGACGACCTCAGCGTGGATGTACGCACGATGCTGTCCGGCCGTCCGCTGCGGACGCGGGTAGTTGAAGCGGCGCTCCCAGGCGCGGAGCGTGTTCGGGCTCACGCTCAGCATCGCGGCCGCTTCGCGGGTTTTCAGCGTGCGCATCGCGCGGAAGTCTGACGGGTGCAGGGGGGTTAACGCAAACCGGTGGTACGCGCACGTCCCCTGAGCGCTCGGGCGAGAGCGTGCGCAATGCGTCCAATTGCCGGAGAAAGAGATGCCTTTGCAGGGACAGGCGCCGACTCCTCTTGTGACCACGCTCACAAGGAGGCATCATGTCTTTCCGCGTCCGCTAAGACTCCGCTCCACGGCGGGGTCCACCGCCCCGCACACCTTCATGCCGGCCCGGCTGTCGCCGCCACTCCTCAGTTCCGTCCTCGCCCTGGCGCTCATCGCGCTGACGTGCGTGCTGGCGGCGCCATCGCTCGACCGTGCAGTCGACCCGCTCACCGCCGTGCTGATCGGACTCGCCGCACTCGCACTCTGGGCTGACACCCGGTACGAGCACCGGCTGCACGTGACCGGCAGCTTCATCGTCCAGATGCTCGGAGCGGCCGCCCTTGGTCCCGCAGCGGGGGCCATCGTGGTGGCCGGATCCGAAGTCATCGTCTGGCCGGTGCAGCGCTTCCGGTACGAAGCGCTGCTCGCGAACATCGCCGCCTCCGCGCTGCCGAGCGCCATCGCCGGACTCCTGTTCGACGCCTTCCTGGGAGGCACGAGTGGCGCCGCGTTCGCGTTGACCGTCACCGCCGTGTCGGTGCTGCATCTCACGCTGAGCTTCCTCATCAGCAGCCCGTCCGGCGCGCTGATCTACGGGACCCCGATGCGGGAGGCGTTCCGGTTCCCGACCGCGATGCTCCCGACCCTCCTGCTGACCATCGCGTTCACGGTGATCGTGATCGCGGTCTACGAGGAGGTCGGCCTGGTTGCGACGGCGCTCGCGCTGCTCCTCATCGTCGCGTTCACCTACGGCATGAATCTGGTCACCACCGCCCGCGAACGCACCCGCCAGTACGCCGCCCTCTCCTGGGGCGTCCTCTCGGGCCTGGTCCGCACCCTCGATCAGCGCGACCCGCACGCCGCGCGCCACAGCGCCGCCGTCGCCGCCTTCTCTCGGGACATCGCCAAACATGTGGGGATGAGCAAGCGCGACCAGGAGATCGCCCATACCGCCGGCCTGCTGCACGACATCGGCCGGTTTGCGTTCGCCGACCGGGTGCTCGAGCCCGGGCACGAGCTCACCGACGACGACTGGCAGCTCGTCCAGCGTCACCCGGAGATCGGCGCGGACCTCCTGCCCGACCTCGACGTGTATGGACCTGTCGCGGAGATCGTCCGCGCCCACCACGAGCGGGTCGACGGCCGCGGTTACCCGGACGGCCTCAGGGATGACGACATCCCGGAGATCGCCCGCATCGTCGCGGTCGCGGAGGCGTACGACACGCTCACCGCCGCGGACACGTACCGCGAGCAGATGACGTCCTTCGAGGCGCTGACCGAGCTGCGGCGGGTCGTCGGCTCCCAGCTCGACGGCCGGTACGTCGAGGCGCTTGCCGAGCTCCTCGCCGGCCGGGGTACCGACTACCGCCACGCCGACGCCGCGGACTTCGACCGCGAGCTGGCGATCCAGCGCAAGATCGCCGACGCGGTCGGCCAGCACTAGGTCGAGGCGCGGACCGCGCAGGCGCCGACGAGACAGCCCGTCACGAGCGCCGCGCTCAGCGCCACGGCGAGCCACAGTGCCTGCGCGCCGAGCGAGGCGGAGCATCTGCCGATCGAGCGATCTCCCGGACACCGCCGCGACTCTACGATGAGGCGCATGCTGTCCCGAGGCGCGGTGCTCGCGGTGCTGCTCGCCGGTTGCGGCGCGTCCGACGAGCCCCTGCCCGTGGCGTGCCAGGCCGACGCGGACACGTACGCCCGCGCCCTGCGCGCCGCGCCCGAGGTCGTCCGGCTCGAGGGCACCACGCTGGCGGAGTGCGTGCGCCGGTCGACGAGCGACGCCGAGCTCGTCTCGCTCGGGGCCACACTCACGACGCTCGGGGAGGAGCTCGAGCTGCGGGCCGTCGACGGCGACCGGGCCGCGGCGCTGCAGCTCGGCTACCTCGTCGGCGCGGCCGAGCGCGCTGCGCGCGACACCGAGGGCATCCACGCCGAGCTGGCGTACCGGCTGGAGCGCAGCGGGGCCGCGCTCGTGGACCGGCCGAACGGCGTCGAGGGCGAGCTGCGCCGCGGGATCGCCGCCGGGGGCACGCGCGGGTGAGGCTGCGCCTCTTTCATCACCGCGACGGCGCGCGGGTCGCCTTCCGCGAGACGGGCGTCGGACCCGCGCTGATCCTGCTGCACAGCGCCGGTCTGTCCTACCGCGAGTACGAGCCGATCGTCGGCGAGCTGCAGGACCGCTTCCGCCTGGTGCTGCCCGACCTCCCGCTGCACGGCGACTCCGAGGACCGTCCGCGCCACCCGTACACCCTGGACTGGTACGCGGAGGTGATGGCCGATTTCTGCCGCGACGTCGGCGGACCCCGGCCGCTGGTGGCCGGGCACGGGGCGGGCGCGGAGATCCTGCTGCGCGCCGTGAGCACCGGCCAGCTGCGCCCCGGCCGGCTCATCCTCATGCCCAACCGGCTGCACCGCGCCGGCGATCCCGACGCCACGGAACGGCTCGTGCGGCTGCTCGCCCGCGGCGCGTCCGCACCCGGGCTCGACCGGCTGCTGACCCACGCCGCGAAGCTCGGGATCCGCCCCGAGCGTGGCATGCGCCTGACCGCGCGCGGCAACCCCTCGGCGCGCGATCTCGTCCGCCACGCCATGGCGGACGTCGGGGGAAACGCGAACCTCGCCCGCGCCTGGGCGCGCGCGGTGCGCCGCTGGCCGCGCGATCCGCAGCTCGACCTGCTCGACGTCTACCCGCGGATCGAGGTGCCGACCCTGCTGCTGTGGGCCGACGAGGACGCCCGGCACCCGCTGGGCACCGCCGAGGAGGCGCTGAACCTGCTGCCCGACGCGCAGCTGCGTGTCCTGCCGGGGACCGGGTTCCTCATCGCGTACGACGACCCGGTCGGCGTCGCGCGCGAGCTCGTGGCGTTCTGCCGCTAGCGATTCCGGGACGATGGGCGCGACCACGACCGATCCGGGGGATGGACATGCTCAGAGAATTTCGCGATTGTCGTTCACACTCAATGGAGCGGAGTTCATGTACGGCCTGGTCCTGAACGCGCTCATCGTGTTCGTCGCAGTCGCTGCCGCGATCTTCTTCTTCGTCGTCCAGCCGATGAACGCCGTCCAGGAGCGCCTCGGACGCGGGAAGACCGAGCCCGAGGCGCCGTCGGAGGACATCCAGCTCCTCACCGACATCCGCGACGAGCTGCGCGCGCAGCGGGCCTAGCTCGACGGCGCGGGGACGCCGCCTTCAGCCGGCTCGGACGGCAGGCCCGCGTCCGGGTCCGGGCACTCGCGCTGGAGCGCCGTGGCGATCATCTGGCTGCGGCGCTGGTATCCGGCCGGATCGGGATGCAGTCCGTCGGGGAGCAGGACGTAGCCGCGGTGCACCGCCTGCTGCCAGTCGAGCACCGTCAGACGGTCGTCCCGCGCGGCGTACCGCCGCAGCACGCGGTTCAGGCCGGACTCGTCACCCTTGCGGTCGGGGCGCACGATCGACGGCCAGATCACGCATGCGCTCGGCGGAATCGTCCTGAGGATCCGGCGCAGCCGATCGGCGAAGCGCGCCGGGCTCGGCCCGTCGTTCGAACCGAGGCTCACCACGACCGCGCCGGGCTGCACCTGCCGAAGCTTGGCCCGCAGCGCGCGCATGCCCTCCGGGGTCGTCCGGCCGTTGCGGACGTCCCAGGTCAGCGGGTAGCCCGGCAGCAGCGACCCGAGGTACGGCTTGGTGCCGACGGCGAGCGAGTCACCGACCACGATGGTGGGAACGGCCGCCGCGGCTGGTACCGCGAGCACACACGGGACGGTGACCGCCAGCGTCAGGACGAGACGGCGGACGGCGAGCACGTCACCCGAGTGTAGGAGGCAGCGCCCGGTCCAGTGCCGGGGCGAGCGTCGCGCCGAACACGGGATTGATGTGGTCCTGGTCGCGGTGCACCAGCGCGCCGCCGATGACCGGGTAGCAGCGACCGTCGTCGCAGAAGCGGTCGCTGAGGTCCACGACGCTCACGCGCGGGTCGCCCGCCTGCGACGCCGCCGCGACCTGAGGATCAGGGTCCAGGGCCTCGTCGCGCGGGATCGCGCACGCCGGTCCGGCCGGGCGCTTCCCGTCGATCGCCCGCTGCACGCACTCGTCCGTGCCCTTGCCGGCCTTTGGGTTGTCGCGGATGACGACGATCTGCTCGACCGTGTCGGGCAGCCGCCGCCACGCGTCCGCGTAGCCGTCGGCCGCCGCCTGCTCCTGGGAGCGTCCGCCGTCTGCGACGACGCCGCTGCCGCCGGCCAGGGCGACGGTCACGACGGTGCGGATCTGGGGCTGCCCCTCGAGCCACGCGAACACCTCGTCGCGGAACTGCTCGCACCGCCCACGGGCGGGCTCCGGAACGTCGCGGACCGCCGTCGAGAACGGGCACCCCGTGTAGGTCAGGGAGACGCCGTGCAGCCCGCGGCCCTCGGCGACCCGATCCACCGGCGCGCGCCAGGCGCTTGCGTGGCTGTCGCCGATCAGCGCGACGGTCGGCAGCTCATCCCCGTCGGCACCGAAGCGGCACACCCGCAGGCGCTCGCCACGACCGACGATCTCGCACGGCGCGTTCTCCGTCTCCTTCGCCTCGAGCGGCGTCGGAACGACCATGAGCCTGAGCTGGCGGTTGACGCACGGCTGCTCGGGGTCGCGCGATGCCGCCCCGAAGCACGGCGGCCCGCTGGCCAGCGTCGCGCGGGTGCGGTCGGCGGCCTGGCGCAGCTCGCGCTCGCGGATGGCGTCGCCCAGCGCAGCGACGGCGAGCAGCACGGCCATCCCGGCAAGCGCTGCACCGAACGTCCAGCGCAGCGGCATGCGGGTCAGTCGGCCGTACCGCACCGGGTTCTCCGCGTACTGCATGGTCAGCGCCGCCAGCGGGAACGTCAGCGCCACCGCGAGCGCCGCGGTCCAACCCGCCGTGACGCCCAGCACGACCGGCAGGAGCACGATGAGCGGCCAGTGCCACAGGTACGCGCTGTAGGACAGGTCGCCGACGCGCTGCACGGCGCGGTGCCCGAACACCGGGGCGAGCGACCCTGGGCCGCGCGGCATCCCCGCCCACATGACCGCGATCGCGCCGAGCACCGGGAGCGTGGCGGCCACGCCGGGGAACACGGTCCCGTCGCTGTACGTGAACGCCGAGACGATGATGGCGACGAGGCCCGCCCAGCCGACGGCGATCCGCAGACCCATCGGCCCGCGCACCGCCTGCGCCCCGGCCAGGGCCAGCAGCGCGCCGACGCCGAACTCCCACGCCCGCGCGACCGTGGAGAAGTACGTCGGCACCGGGTCGGCCCCCGTGCGGATCGCGGAGAAGGCGAAGCTCGCCGCGGTGGCGACTCCGACCGACCAGAGCACCCATGTGCGGGGCGCTGCCATGAACCCGCGCGCCAGGGCGAGCGCCACGATCATGAGCACCGGCCAGAGGACGTAGAACTGCTCCTCGACCGACAGCGACCAGTAGTGCTGCAGGGGTGACGGGGCCTCGGCCGAGGCGAAGTAGTCCACCGACGAGGACGCGAGATGGAGGTTCTCGATGTACAGGACGCTCGCGCGCAGCTCGTCGAGGAACTGCGCCCAGCGGGTCATCGGGACCGCCAGGAACACGACGATCGCGGTGACCCCGAGAACGAGGAGCGCCGCGGGCAGCAGGCGCCGCACACGGCGGGCCCAGAAATACCGCAGCGAGACGGTGTCGTGCTGATCGCCTTCGCGCAGGAGCGCGGTGGTGATGAGCAGGCCGGAGATCGCGAAGAAGACGTCGACGCCCACGTAGCCGCCTGGCACCACGTCGGGCCACGCGTGGTAGGCGATGACGAGCAGCACGGCGAGCGCGCGCAGCGCCTGGACCTCGGCGCGGTGGCCGGTGACGGTCGGCGAGAGCCGCGCGAAGACCTTCTTCGGCGGCTCGGGCTGCCCAACCTCCGGCTGCGACTCGGTCAGGCGATGGGGCTCGTTGGTGGTCCGGGTGGCCATCGATCAGCCCCACATGTTGGCGAACCCGGCCGCTCGCACGCCGGGCCGGGCCTACGACACGGTGAGCGCCTGGCGGATGTCGACGGTGTCGCCGCCCGCCGTGGGCGTCGCGCGGACGACGATCTCGTACCCGTCATCGGCAGCGATCCCCGTCGCCTTCAGGCGCAGCGCGGTGAGCCCGGTGACGGCCGTGGGGAACCGATGCTCGGCCAGCACGCCGGCGGCGGACCGCAGGGTCGTACCGACCACGCACGGCTCGCGCAGCGCCACACGCACGCCGAGCCCGGGGGCCGCGAGCGCGTCGCGGCTGATGGTCGTCCGCGCCCGCACGCGCACCAGGTCCTCGGCCCCCGCTTCGGCTTCACCCTCGCGCAGCGGCCGGCCGAATGACGGCGGGCGCGTGGGAGCGGGCGGCTGGCGGAACGGTCCGCTGATCTCGTACAGCGCCCCGATCGCGAACGACCGCTGCGAGCCGACGTACAGCCGGGTGCCCGACGGGTCGAACGTCGCGCCGACGAGCTCGGTGCCGAGGTGGATGTTCTTGTCGAACGTGCAGAACCGCGCGACCTCATGCTCGGGCGTGATGAGGCAGACGTCGAGGTCGTCGCCGTCCTCGCAGACGTAGAGGTCGCCGCTGCGCGACACGCAGATGTTGTCGACCCCGCGCAGCGGCGCGTCGGGACCTGTCGCCGCGGCGTCGTAGAGCACGTGCAGCCGTTCGGTCTCGCAGTCGTACGCCCAGACGCGCGTGTCGCCCTTCGTCGTGAAGTACGCCACGCCCCCGTCCCACCACGTGCCCTCGCCGCCGTTGAAGCGCTTGGCGCCCTTGCGGCGCGCCTGCACGCGCGTGGGGACGGGCAGCGCGGTGCGCTTCACGGGCACCCACGTGACGGCGTGGGTCGCCTCGTCGACGACGGCCGCCTCGAGCTTCCCGGCGCTGAGGTCCGGGTACGCGGTGGGCGTGAAGCGGTACAAGCACCCGTCGGCCTTGTCCTCGGTGAGGTAGAGCTGCTCGCGCACCGGGTCGACGCACGCGGACTCGTGGGTGAACGTGCCCAGCGCGCCGCGCCGCTGGGCGTTGCGCCGGGTCGGGTCGACCTCCCACATGTGGCCGAACTCGTACTCCTCGCCGGACAGCCAGGTGCCCCACGGCGTGGGCCCGCCCGCGCAGTTCAGCTGCGTATTGCCGAGCGTGCGATACGCGTCGACGATCTTCCCGTCGGGAGCGAAGCGGATCGCCGAGCAGCCCGCGCCTGTGAACGACAGCGACTCGCTGTTGCTGACGAGGATCCAGCCGCCGTCCTCGGCCGGGAACGCGGCCTGGCCGTCGGTGAAGATGTGCCACGTGTACCTCGTGCCGGGGACGCGGCGGCCGCCCTTGGCGATCTCACGGACGGAGAACCCCTCGGGGATCCGGATGCCCAGCCGCGTGTCGACCGACGGCACGCCGTACGGGCCGCGACCCGGTGTCGCCGCTCCCGCCGCGGTCGCCAGCGCATCACGGTAGAAGGCCGGGCCGAGCGCCAGTGCGCCTCCGGCCAGCAGTCCGGCCCGCAACAGCACACGCCGGGAGACGGTCCCCGTCATGCTGCGAACGCTAGCGTTTGACGCCCACGCAGTTCCAGCGATTCACCGAATTCCCACGCGTCACCGATCCCCGGGAGACCCATGAGCACCGTCGAGACCCCCCTCTGGGGCGGCGAGACCACGAAGGCCGTCGAGAACTTCCCCATCTCCGGCCAGCCGATCCCGCCCTCCGTCGTCCACTGGCTCGGCCGCATCAAGGCCGCCGCCGCCCGCACGAACGCCGAGCTGGGCCTGCTCGACGCCGGCAAGGCCGAGAAGATCGGCGCCGCCGGCGACAGGATCGCCGCGGGCGAGTACGACGACCACTTCCCCGTCGACGTGTTCCAGACCGGCTCGGGCACGAGCTCGAACATGAACACGAACGAGGTCATCGCGAATCTCGCCGGTGAGGACGTCCACCGCAACGACGACGTGAACATGGGCCAGTCGAGCAACGACGTCTTCCCGTCGGCCGTGCACCTCGCCGCGCTGGACGAGGCGACGAACACCCTGCTGCCCGCGCTCGAGGCGCTCGAGGCCTCCTTCGCCGCGAAGGCCGAGGCGTACAGGGACATCGTGAAGTCCGGCCGCACGCACCTCATGGACGCCGTCCCGGTCACGCTGGGCCAGGAGTTCGCCGGCTACGCCGCGCAGATCCGCCTGGGCGCCAAGCGCATCGCCAACACGCTGCCGCAGGTCGCGCAGATCCCGCTCGGCGGCACCGCGACCGGCACGGGGCTGAACACCCACAAGGACTTCGCGGCGAAGACCCGCGCGCGCCTGCAGGAGGCCTCGGGCCTGACGATCAGCGCCCCCGAGGATCCGTTCGAGGCGCAGGGCAACCGCGACGCGCTCGTCGAACTCTCCGGCGCGCTGAAGGTCCTCGCCGTCTCGCTCATCAAGATCGCGGGCGACCTCGCGCTCATGGGCTCGGGCCCGCGCGCGGGCATCGGCGAGCTGTACCTGCCCGAGCTGCAGAAGGGCTCGTCGATCATGCCGGGCAAGGTCAACCCGGTGATCCCCGAGGTCACGCTGCAGGTCGGCTGCCAGGTCATCGGCAACGACACCGCGATCACCATCGCCGGCTCGCAGGGCCAGTTCGAGCTGAACGTCCGCGTGCCGCTCATCGCCGCGAACCTCCTGCAGTCGATCTTCCTGCTGGCGAACACGGCGACCGTGCTCAAGGAGAAGTGCGTCGACGGCATCGAGCCGAACCTGCCGGGCTGTGAGAAGAGCGCCGAGTCGACGCTGGCCGTCGCGACCGCGCTGAACCCGTACATCGGCTACGACAAGGCCGCGGACATCGTCAAGGACGCGGCGGAGAGCGGCGGGCTGCTGCGCGACGTCGCGCGCAAACACGGGGTCGAGGATTCGGTGCTGGACGAGGCGCTGGACCTGCGGAAGATCGCCGAGGGCAGCAACGCCTAGCCCAGCCACTGGACACCAAGCTGAACACACGTCCAACGCGGAACTGGTCCGCGGGAGACGGGCACCTGTCCATAGCTCTCCTGGGGGGGAATCCCGTCTGGGGCTACTCCCAGGGCGAACAGGCTGCGAGCTTTGCGGGCGAGCGCAAGGCGACGTACGCGCCGGGCCCGAATGAACGCCATCGCGCCCGTGATCCTGAAGATCCGCTCGTTCGCCGGTCTCCACCACGTCGTTCCCGCAGCTGGAGAACTGCGGGCTGTACGCGCCGATCCTCAGCTCGCTCATGAGCGGGCCCATCCAGCGGTTCGCGCTGACCGAGGTGCCGCCGGCGCCCAAGCGAGACTGACGCAATTGGCAGGACAGGGGGCAGGCGCGCAGCCGCCTTCGGGCGGCCGCGCCGCGTTCAGGGCCGTGCGGCCAGGCGCGCCGCGAGGTCCCGCGGCGGGATCGCCGTGACGCCCTCACCCAGAGGGAACGGGTCACCCACCGGGCAGGCGACGAACGCCTCGTCCGGCTGAATGTCCGCGACGGCGGAGTGAAAGCCGCGTCCCAGCTTCGGCGTCGTCGTGCGCTTGATCTCGATCGCCCAGCGCCGGCCGGACGGCCACGTGAGGACGAGGTCCACCTCGGCGCCGCCCGTGGCCCGGTAGTACGCGGCGTCGACTGCGGTGTCCGCAACCTGCAGCAGCTGTTCGACGACGTACCCCTCCCAGCTCGATCCGGCGACCGGGTGCCCGAGGAGCGCGTCTCGCTCGGGAATCTGCAGGAGCGTGTGGACGAGGCCGCTGTCTCGCACGTAGACGCGCGGTGACCGCACGAGCCGCTTGCCGACGTTCGAGCTCGCAGGCGGGAGGCGACGGACCAGGAGCAGATCGACGAGGAGATCGAGGTACCGCGCGACGCTCACGCCGGTGATCCCCAGTGATCCGGCGAGCTCGGCGGCGTTCAGCGGGGCGCCCTGGCGGTGCGCGAGCATCGTCCACAGCCGGCGGAGCGTTTCCGCGCCAACGCGTGGCCCGAAGAGCGGGATGTCGCGCTCCAGATATGTGGCGATGAACGCCTCGCGCCAGCGTGTGCTGGCCGGGTCACTGCGTGCCAGCAGGCTCTCCGGGAACCCGCCCCGCACCCAGAGCGCCTCGTCATCGCCGGCCGGGACCTCGAGGACGTTGAGCGGACCGAGCTCCGCGGTGGCGAGCCGGCCGGCCAGTGACTCGCTCGCCCCACCGATCAGATCGATCGACGCCGAGCCGAGCAGCAGAAACCGGCCCGCGCGCAACCCCTGGCGCCGGCCGCGGTCGATGACGCTGCGCAACACCGGGAACAGGTCGGGCACGCGCTGGACCTCGTCGAGGACCACCAGGTCGTCGCGATGCGCGTCGAGGAACAGCTCCGGTTCGGTCAGCCGCGCGCGGTCGGACGGCGACTCGAGGTCCAGATAGATCGACGGTTGCGCGTCAGCAAGCTGGAGTGCGAGGGTGGTCTTCCCCGCCCGCCTCGGACCTGTCAATGCAACCGCCGGGAACTCGTGGAGGAGCAGGCGCACGTGTTCGGCGACACAGCGGTCCAACATCCTTGCAATTCTGACATCGTAAGTTAGATTTGCAAGGCATGCTGCTTCCCGCCCGCACCGACCGCGAACGCGCCCTGCTGCGCGGGGCGCGCGCCCGGATCGACCGGCTCGACTTCTACCCGTCGCGCGTCCGCACCCGCCACGTGCGGATCCTGTGCGTGCCCTGGGCGTTTCGCATCCTCGGCATGCGGCGCTTCGTGGGCTACGAGTGCGGGCCGCTGATCCTCACCAAGCGGCCACTCGACCAGATCTCCGAGGACCTCATCGTCCACGAGCTCTGCCACGTCTGGCAGGACCAGCACCGCCGCGCCCGGTTGTGGCTCTCCTACCTCGTGCTGGGCTACCGCGCCAACCCGTACGAGGTGGAGGCCCGCGAGGCCGTCCGGCTCACGCGGGCGCGCTGACCGACGGCTTCGCCTTCGTCTTCGGGGGCGCGGCGTGACGCCCGGTGGGCCACCAGCCGAACCGGCCGAGCAGCTCCGCCGAGGCGGGCAGCAGGACCGGGCGGACGATGAGCGCGTCGAGCAGGACGACGACCGCCAGGCCGATGCCGAACTGGCGCACCGACGAGAGGTCGCTGACCGCGAACGGCACGGCGGCCGCGACCATCGCGAGCGCTGCGCCGGTCGCCGCGCCGGCCGTGTGGTCCAGGCCTTCGCGCAGCGCCACGTCCGGGTCGCCGGTCTCGACGAACGACTCGCGCGCCCGCTCGAGCAGGCTCACCTCGTAGACCATCGAGATCCCGAAGACCGCGGCGAAGATCCCGATGACCGTCATCGGGTCGACGTAGCCCGGTCCGCCGAGGAGCGGGTCGTCGCCGCTGTAGAGGACCGTCAGCACGCCGAACGTGGCGGCCGCCGTCAGCAGGTCCCACGCGACCGCGAACAGCGGCAGCGCGATGGCCCGCAGCAGCAGCATGAGCAGCAGCGCGACGGCGATCGCGACACCCGCGACCACCGGCCAGATCCGGGACGTGGTCTCGCTGGCGAAGTCCGACAGGTTGCCCGCCGGCCCGCCGATCGCGACCTGCAACCCGGTGGACGCGGCGAACGCGTCGGCCTGGTCACGCAGCCGCTCGCCGAGCTCCTGCGTCGAGGGTGCCGCCGACGCCTCCTTCGAGACGACGACGATCTGCCCGGCGCTGCCGCCCTTCTCGAGGTTCACGGCGAACGTCGCCTGGTTGCGGTCGGCGGGCAGGGCGCCCGACAGCGCGGCCAGCACGAAGTAGCCGGAGTTGAACAGGCCCGGCGAGTCGCGCTGCAGGCGCTCGAGGTCCTCGGGGCTCGGCAGGTCGCCGCGGAATTTCGACACACCCGCTTCGAGCTGGCCGAGGCCGGAGACCAGCTGGCCGGTCGGCCCGCTGCCCGCCGACAGGCCGGACTCGAGCTCACCGGCGCCGGACGTCAGCTGACCCAGTCCGGACTCCAGCTCACCCGCGCCGTCGCGCAGTGCGGTCACGCCGGTCGTCAGGTCCTCACCGCCGCCCGCGAGCTTGTCGATGCCCGCCGCCAGCTGGGTGTTGCCGTCCTTGAGCTGGCCGATGCCCTGCTCCAGCGCCGTGGAGCCCGCGTAGAGCTGCTGCAGGCCGGTCGAGAGCGTTGCGACCTGGCCGGCGAACGCATCCGCCACACCGGCGGCGCCCTGCAGCTGCGACGTCGCCGTCGCGAGGCTGCTGCTCGCGCTCGCGGCGCTGGTCTTCGCCGACGCCACAGACGCCACAGCGGCCTGGTAGTTCGGGTCGTCCTTCACGCCCGGGATCGACTGGAGCTGCGACGACGCCTGTTCCAGCGCGGCCGTGGCCTCCCGGGTCGCACCCGCCGCACCGGAGACGGCCTGCGTGCTCGCCGCGACGTCGTCCGCCATCTTGCGCACGATGGGCGCGCCCTCCTTCACGGGGGTCACCGCCTGTCCGAGCCCGCCGGCGATCTGCTGTGAGCCGGCCAGCGCGGAGGCCGAGCCGTCACGCAGCTTGCGCGACGCGGCGAGCGCCGAGTTCAGGCCGGTGCTGATCTGCTCGGCACCGGACCGGGCCTTGCCCAGCCCGCCCTCGAGCTGCCCCGCGCCGGACTGCGCCTGGCCGGATCCGCTCTGCAGCTGGCCCGCACCGCCGGCCGCCTCCCCCAAGCCGGCCTTGAGCTGCGACGCACCCGCACCCGCCTGGCCGAGACCGGCCTCGAGCTTGCCGAGGTCCTTCTTGCCGCCCTTCAGGAGCTCCGTCGACTCGCGCAGCTTGCGCGGTAGGACCGCCAGCTCGCCGCTGGTCGCCGCGATGGCGCCCGGGCCGATCACCGACGCCACGGCGGGATCCTTCGCGATGTCGGCCTGGAGCTTGTCGAGCTGGGCCAGTGTCTGGCGCGTCGTGATCGGATTGCCCTCGGAGACGACGAGCATGTTGTACGGCGTGGCCCATCCGGGGCCCATCGCCATCCCGACCCGATCGAACGCGACCCGCGCGGAGTTGTCGGCCGGCAGCAGGTCGACCGACGGCGGGCCGGTCTTGATGTTCAGGGCGGGCAGCGCGAGCACCACGAGCAGGAGGGTCGCCGCCGCACCCGCGGGGACGGGGTGACGGATGACACTCGCCCCGCCGCCCGTGAGCCTGCGCCACGCGCCCGTGAGGAACGCCGGGGCGGGGAAGCTGAAGGCCTGCAGGCGCTCACCGAGGAGCGCGGCCACCGTCGGCAGGACGACGACGGCGCCGCCGACGGCGAGCGTCGCGCTGAGCAGCACGCCGACACCGAGCGAAGTGAGGATCTCGGTCGGAGCGATGAGCGTCGCGACGATGAGCGCCACGATGAGCGCCGTACCGCCGATGAGGATGCCGCGGCCACCGGTGTCGACGGCGTCGAGCGCCGCGTGGGCGGGCGTCTCGTGTCCGTCCTCCACCTGCTCGCGCCAGCGGCGGTAGAAGAGCAGGCCGTACCCGACGCCGAGCCCCAGCCCGGTCGTCGCTCCGAGCGCGAGCGCGATGGCGTCGATCGAGATGACCTTGCCCATGAGGGCCACCCCGCCGAAGCTGCTGAACGCCGTTGCGGCGCCGAGGACCGTCAGCGCCAGCGCTGCGACGGGCGCGCGGAGGATGAGGAGCAGGACGAGGAAGATGAGCGGCAGGGCGAGGAGGATCGCCTCGCGCGTGGAGGAGATGGCGGTGTCCTTGATCGCGATGTCGAGGGTCGGCTGCCCGGTGATGGACGCGCTCACGCCGCCGGTGATGCTCTCGTCGACGATCGCCTCGATGTCCCCCTGCCGACTGCTGACCATCTCCTCCTCGGTCTGCGCAACCGACGCGACGATCATCGCCGCCTCGGGCTTCGGGCGGAGCTCCTTCGCCGTGTCGCCGCCGTCCCAGGCGGACAGGACACGGATGTCGGGCTGGTCGGCGAGCCGCTTGACGAGCGCCGGTCCCTGCTTGTCGAGCTGCGCCTTCGGGCCCTCCAGCAGGATGGGGACGAGGACGCTCGGGCCGAACTCGGTCTCGGCCAGGTGCTGTGCGCGCGAGGACTCGGTGCCCTCCACGACGGTGATCGACGGGGACAGCGACCTGCTGACTCCCGAGCCGATCAGGATCAGCGCGAGGGCGAGCACCGCCCACGCGGCCAGCGCGACTTTGGGATGTCTGAGCGACACCTGCGCGAGCTTGAGCACGGACCTCTCCTCCACACCTTCCTCGGGACCTACCGCACGCTACGGCGGGAATCTGGCCCTGCCATCCGCAATCCCTCGTGAACACATGTGCGGATTGGTACGGGTGTCACCGGGACCCGACCGCGGCACCATGTCCTCATGACGTTGGGGAGACTGGTACTGCGGGCAGCAGACCGGCACGCGGCATACGTCGCGATGCAGGCGGTCGGGCAGGATCGGATGAGCGGGTGGCAGGACATCTCGTTCGCCGAGCTGGGCCGCTCCGCACGCGAGATCGCGGCCGGACTGCACGATCTGGGCCTCGGTCCGGGCGATCGGGTCGCGATCCTCGGGGCGACGCGGGCGGAGTGGACCCTCGCGGACTGCGGCGCCCTGCTCGCCGGCGCGGCGGTCGTGCCGATCTACCACACGAACCCGACCTCGGAATGCCGGTACGTCCTCGCGCACTCGGGCTCCAGTGCGGTGATCTGCGAGGACGCCGAGCAGCTGGCGAAGATCCGCGCCGTCCAGCCGGACTGCGTGGACCTCAAGCACGTCATCACCATGGTGCCGACCGACGATCCGGACGCCCCGTCGCTCGACGACGTGCGCGCGCGGGGCCGCGCCGCCGGGGCGGACGTCGCGTCGGTCGAGCGGTTCACCGCCGGCACCCGTGACGACGACGTGGCGACGATCGTCTACACCTCGGGCACGACCGGCCCCCCGAAGGGCTGCCAGCTCACGCATGCGAACGTGCTGTCGACCGTCGACATGTACGCGCGGCAGGTCCCGATCGAGCCCGGGTCCGTGGCGTTCTTCTTCCTCCCGCTGGCACACGCCCTGGCCCGCGTGACGCAGTTCGTCGCGCTCGACGCCGGCGCGACGCTCGCGTTCTACAGCCGCGACCCCGCGAAGCTGCTCGACGATGTCGCGACGCTGCGGCCCACACACGTCCCGTCCGTCCCGCGGCTGTTCGAGAAGATCCACACCCGCGCGTTGGCGACGGCCTCCGACGAGGGCGGGATGAAGGCGGGGCTGTTCCGCCGGTCCCTGGCGACCGCCCGTCGCGCCAGAGCGATCGAGCGCGCCGGCGGCCGGCCGGACCCGGTGCTGCGCGCCCGGCGCGCGGCGGCCGACCGGGTCGTCCTGCACCGCGTGCGCGACCTGCTGGGCGGCCGCATCGAGCTGGGCCTGACCGGCGCTGCGCCGATCAGCGTTGAGGTCCTCGAGTTCTTCGACGCGTGCGGCATCACCATCATCGAGGGCTACGGCCTGACCGAGAGCTGCGCGGCCGGCACGCTCAGCACGCCCGGGCACCTGAGGTTCGGGACGGTCGGCCGGGCACTGCCCGGGAGCGAGGTGAAGATCGCCGCCGACGACGAGATCCTCCTGCGGGGCCCGCACGTCTTCCCCGGCTACTACCGCAACGAGGAGGCCACGCGCGAGACGATCGACGCGGACGGCTGGCTGCACACGGGAGACCTCGGATCCCTCGACGAGGACGGGTACCTGCGGATCACCGGCCGCGTGAAGGACATCATCATCACGTCGAGCGGCAAGAACATCACGCCCTCGAACCTCGAGGCGGATCTGCGCGAGTCGCGCTGGATCTCGCAGGCCGTGATCTACGGCGACCAGCACCCGTACCTCGTCGCCCTCCTGACGCTCGACCCGGAGGAGGCGCCGGCGCTCGCGCAGCGGCTCGGCGTCGACGGCGACCCGGCGAAGATGGCCGGCGATCCGCGGGTTCGCGACGCGCTGCAGGAGGAGATCGACCGCGTCAATCGCGACGTGTCACGGATCTCGGAGATCAAGCGGTTCGGCGTGCTGGACCGTGACCTCACACTCGACGAAGACGAGCTGACGCCGACGCTGAAGGTCAAGCGCAACCGCGTCTACGAGCACCACCACGACTTCTTCGAGCATCTCTACGACGGCGAGCGGCCCTAGCCCACGAGCCTGGACGCGGCCAGCAACTCCTCGCGGAACCCGTTCGCGAGGACCTGCGGGTCCGGTACGAGCCCGGCGTCGGTGAGGAACCCGACGGTGATCTTCCCCGCGTAGCTCAGCACGCTGACGCTCATCGGCACGCTGCCCGAGCAGGGCGCCCACACGAGCACGCCCTTGATCGGCACGCCGGCGAGGTGGACCTCCCGCTGGGGGCCGGGCACGTTCGTCACGACCATCGAACTCTTCGCGCTGAAGAAGTCCAGCAGCGTCCCCTCGACGCGCGGCGGGGTCAGCCCCATCGCCGCGATGATGCCGTACGTGATCGGGCCCTCGTGGGAGTGCTTGATCGCGTCCATGCGGCGTTTGCTCTCGGCGATACGCTCGCGCTGGTCCTCGATCCCCGTGGGCAGGCCGAGCAGGATGAGGCCGAAGCGGTTGCCGAGCTCGGGGTCGAGTGGCTCGTCGAGCGGGCGCAGGTTGAACGGCACCATCGCGTGCAGCTCGTCAGGCGGGGTCTCCCCCTCGGCCTCGAGGTAGTGGCGGGCGGTGCCGGCGACGGCCGAGACGACGAGGTCGTTGATCGTCACACCGAGACCGTGGGCGGCGTGACGCACCGTGCGCACGCTGACGGGCGCCGACCACGCCACGCGGTTGGGGACGTGCAGCTCGCCGCGCAGCGCCGTGTCGGCGTCGGGCGGGGCCAGCAGGAGCTTCGCGAGGGTGCCGGCGTCCTGGGCGGCGGTCTTCGCGAGCTCCTCGACATGGCCGGGATGAGCCAGCGTCTGCAGCCCTTCCTTCGCGACGGTGCTCGCGGCGGAGAGCCCGATGCCCGCCAGCCCGCCGAACGGCTTCGTGATGTCGTGGATGAGCCCGTGGCCGCCGTTGCCCTGCGCGTGCGGTTCGGCGACCTGCACGGATGCGTCGTCGAGGTCCGTGAGCGACAGCAGCACGCGCGACAGCGCGATCCCGTCGGCGATGCAGTGGTGCATCCGCGAGTAGATCGCCGAGCCGTGGTGGTAGTCGTCGAAGAGGTAGATGTCCCACAGCGGCCTGCTGCGATCCAGCGAGCGCGCCATGAGGTCCTGGACGGCCTCCTGCAGCGCCCGCCTGTCGTTCGGCTTGGGCAGCGCGAGGTGGTGGACGTGCAGGGCGAGGTCGAAGTTCGGGTCGTCCTCGAAGGCCGGGCCCGTCGCCGTCTCCACGATGCGCTGGTGAAAGCGCGGGAACCGGTCGACGAGCCGGGTCTGCAGCACCTCCCGGAGCGCGCCGACCGCCAGCGGCTCGTCGGTCCACATGACCGCGTTGATCACCATGAGGTTCTCGGGGCGATCCATGTGCAGCCAGGACGCGTCGGCCGCGGGAAGTGCGTGGCGCGTGCCCGCCATGAGGCGACCATACGCCCGTGGCGGCGGCGTGGCGACGGTACGAAGTACGGACCGCGCGGCGCGAGTTTGCCGATGTCAAGCGCGCTCAGCGGGCTGCGTACGACAGGGCCGGGAGAACGAGCGCAGCGAGTTCTCCCAATCGCGCCGTGACGGTGCGAGGCGCCAGCCGAGTGCCATCACAGCGCGATTGCCACGTACTTCGTCTCCAGGTACTCGTCGATCCCCTCGAATCCGCCCTCGCGGCCGTACCCCGACTGCTTCACGCCGCCGAACGGCGCGCCCGCGTTCGACACGAGCCCCTGGTTCAGCCCGATCATGCCGGTCTCCAAGGCGTCGATCACGCGGAACGCCCGCTTGACGTCCTGCGTGTACACGTACGCCACGAGCCCGTACTCGGTGCGGTTCGCCGCGGCGATCGCCTCGTCGTCCGAGGTGAACGTCGTGACGGGCGCGACCGGCCCGAAGATCTCCTCGGTGAACACCCGCGCGTCGCCGGGCACGTCCGTCAGCACCGTCGGCGCGTAGAAGTACCCCGCGCCGTCCACCCGCGTGCCGCCGCACAGCACCTTGCCGCCGCGTCCGACCGCGTCGTCGACGAGCTCGGCGACCTTTCCGCGCTGGTCGTCGTCGATGAGGGGCCCGAGCGTCACGCCGTCCTCGGTGCCGCGGCCGACCTGCATCGCGCCCATGCGCTCGGCGAGCTTCTCGGAGAAGGCCGGAGCGACCGACTCGTGCACGTGGAAGCGGTTGGCGCTCGTGCACGCCTCGCCGCCGTTGCGCATCTTCGCGATCATCGCGCCGTCGACCGCGGCGTCCAGGTCCGCGTCCTCGAAGACGAGGAACGGCGCGTTGCCGCCGAGCTCCATCGACACGCGCAGGATCTGCTCGGCCGACTGCTCGATGAGGACCTTGCCGACCTCCGTCGACCCGGTGAACGACAGCTTGCGCAGCCGTGGGTCGCGGATGAGCGGCTCCATGATCGAGCCCGACGACTGCGCCGTCACGACGTTCAGCGCGCCCTTCGGCAGGCCCGCGCGATCGACGATGTCCGCCAGCGCGAGCATCGAGAGCGGCGTCTGCTTCGCCGGCTTGACCACCATCGTGCAGCCCGCGGCGATCGCCGGCCCGATCTTGCGCGTGCCCATCGCCATCGGGAAGTTCCACGGCGTGATGAACAGGCACGGGCCGACCGGCTGGCGCTGCACCAGGACGCGCCCCGTGGCCTTCTCGTTCATGCGGAAGTCGCCGGTGATGCGCATCGCCTCGCCGCTGAACCAGTGCAGGAAGTCCGCGGCGTAGAGGATCTCGGCCTTCGACTCGGCGAGCGGCTTGCCCATCTCCAGCGTCATGAGCAGCGCCAGCTCGTCGGCGCGCGCGACAAGCTCCTCGTACGCGCGCCGCAGGATCTCGCCGCGCTCACGCGAGGGGACGGCGGCCATCTCGGCCTGCGCGCCCGCCGCGGCGGTCAGCGCCGCCTTCGCGTCATCCACGGTCGCGTCGGCGACCTGCGTGAGCTCGGCGCCGGTCGACGGGTCCTCCACGCCGAGCGTGCCGCCACCCGTCGCATCCCGCCACGCGCCCCCGATGAACAGGCCCTTCGGGACGGCGTCGACGACGGTCTGCTCCTGGGTGGCGACGGCCATGGCGGGACTCCTCGGGGGCGGAAGGACGGGACCTCGTCTCAGCCTACCCCGGCAGAACATCGGGGCGCGAAAGGGGTACGCAAGTCCCCGCTTTCCGCCCCGATGCGCGCGGCGGCGCTACGAAAGACCGGCCGCGGCCATGTGCTTCGCGGTGTCGACGTAGTGGCGGAACGCGGCCACGCGGCCGGCCTCGTCGAAGGTCCGGAGGTGGACCTCGTCGCTGACGATCCGCTCGCCGCTCGCCTTGCTCGTCACGTCGAGCCGGATCTCCGCCGCGACCCGGTCGCCGGAGGCGATGAGGTCGAGCACCTGGAAGTCGTTGAACGTCAGCTGCTCGCCGAGCACTGCGAAGAAGCCGCCGACCTCGGCGGGCGTCCGGCGCGGCATGAGCCACGGCACGCCGGCGTCCTGCGCGGCGTCGGTGCTCTCCGGCGCATCCCACGCGACATCGGGCGCCAGGCGCTGCAGGATCGCGGGAACGTCGCCGCGGCCGAACGCCTCATAGATGGCACCGACCGTCGCGAGGGTGGTCTGGGTGGTGGTGGCAGTGGTCATGCGACGATCCTCCGCCGGCCGCGCCCGCCCGCCATCGGCCACGTGGCCTATCTACTCGCCGTCGCCGACGAGCCCGTGTTCCATGGCGAACACCGCGGCGCCCGCCCGCGTCCTCCGGCCGACCTTGTCGAAACACGTGGTGCTGGACCGTGCGCGGGGAGACGACGAGCTCCTGGGCGATCTCGCGGTTCGTCATGCCGCTCGCGACGAGCCGCAGCACCTCGACCTCGCGCTCGGTCAGGTCGTGCGGCAGCGCGGACCGCTTCGGCTTCACACCCGCCGCCTCGAGCACCGCGCCGACGGCGTTGGCGTCCAGCCGCCCGGCGCGCGCCGCGGTCGATCGTCGGGCCGGCTCGCGCCGCGGTGGTAGCCGGAGCCGTCGAGACGCTCGTGGTGGGAGGAGGCGGTCCGGGCGATGTCCGCCGTCGCCGGTGCCCGCGCGAGCACCCGCTCGGTCCAGTAGGTGTGCAGGCTGACCCGGTCACGTTCGCCAGGCGTGAGCTCGCCGGCGCGCTCCCAGGTCGTCGTCGACACGCTCGCGCGCCCGACGTCGTGCACGAGCCCGGCGCGGCGCACGTCACGGATCCCGTCCTCATCCAGGCCCGATAGTCCACCCGCCCGCGCGGCGAGCTCCGCGACGCCGCGTGAATGGCCGAGCGTGTAGCGGCTCTTGAGGTCGACGAAGTCGGCGACGGCTTCCAGCGCACGGTCGACCTCGTCGGCCTGGACGAACCGCGGTGACCCCGGCTCGGCATCGAGGACGGCGGCGAGCGGGTCGGTGACGGCGGCGACGAGCGCGTCGCCGGCCTCCAGTGCCGCGCCCGCGATCACGGGGTCGAGATGCCCGCCCGCCCGGCGGCGCAGCTGCTCGGCCGCCCAGTCTCAGCCACCCGCGTCGTAGGCGATGACCGCCTGCTCGGCGGCGTGCGTGACCCGCGCGGTGATCGTGAGCGCGTCGCCCGCGCGCCCGTCCGGGATGCCGAGCCCGTCGTAGCGTTCGTCGACCTCGTCGAGTGCTGCGATCGCGCCCGGCCGCAGGGTCAGCGCGGCGCCGAGTGACCGGGATGCCTCGCACCCGAATCGGTCGAGCGAGGACGGGTCGGCCACGTCGACCTCGTGCATGTCGCGCTGGAACGCGAGGTCGTCGTCGAACAGCTCGGCGTTCTCGGCCGCGTGCGCCGTGCAGCCGATCGCGCGCAGCAGCGCGGCCTGATGCAGGCCGGCCAGCTCGTCGTCGTCGAGCCCCAGCGCGTCGCCCACCGTGCAGGCGGCAAGACGCACCCGCAGCGCCTTGCTGCGATCCCGTCGCGAGATCGGTCGCCAGCGACAGCGAGGCGATGATCTCGGTCAGCCGGACCGGAGAAGTTGGCACGCCCGAACGCTACTGCGCCGAGCGGCCAAAGGCGAGACACAACGCCCTATGACGTGCCGAAGAGCCGCGGTGAGACCGAGACCACACCGCGAGCGTCGAGATACCGGAAGACCGCCGAACCGTCGGCGGCGATGCTGTCCGTCGTGTCGGGCAGCGCACGCGTCTGGGCGATGAGGTCGATGTCATCGGGATCGCCGGAGCCGAAGCGCGTCGTCTGCCACGCCGTCGTGCCCTCGAGCCAGGCCGCGCGATAGCGCGTCGTGACGAGGCTGTGGGGGATGTCGTCGCGACGCGACGTCAGGGTCACGAGGCCGCCGTCGCCGGACGCGCGCCGCAGCGCGACACCCCCACCGCGGCTGGAGTTGTAGACGTACGCCACCCGCGAGCCGCTGCCGGTGACCGAGGTCTCCCGGGCCAGCGTGGAGCTCAGCCGGCGCGTCGCCCGGCTGCGGCGCGTGTACACCGTCACGCCCGTCCGGGTCCCGCCGCCGCGGCGGACGAACGACCACGTCCCGAGGCTCACGCTCGGCGTGGTCTCGCTGTAGGTCGAGGACCCCAGCGCGCCGATCCGCGCCTCCGTTCCCGCCACGATGTCGTACGCCCAGACGTCGCAGCCTGAGATCGACGACGTCCCCGAGCACCGCGAGTAGGCCACGACCAGGCGCCGCCGGGAGAGGTCCGTGCCGACGACGTCGCTGCCGATCGCCGGGTCCGGCGGCGACCCGAAGTCCGGGATCGCCGGGACGGAGACGACGCCGTTCGCCGGGTTGCGGAGCGTCAGGCGCCAGCGGCCGTTCGCCACGGGCGCGGCCCAGGCGAGCCAGCCGCCACCCGCGGCGAGGTTCTTCGCCCCAGGGGCCGCGGCGACCAGCGTGTCGGCGGACGCGGGGGAGGTGGAGATCGCGACGGCGGCCATCGCGACCGCGGCGCTCAGCAGCTTCAGACGGGGCATGCCAGGTAGAAGGCAGACGGACCCCAGCGGTTGCGGGGCAGCTACGCGGACACCGTCTCCGTCCCGAGTTCCTCACTGAACGCCACGTCCTGCGTGTAGTCGATCGGCAGCACGATGAGCGACGGCACGTCGAGCGTGAGCGCGTGGCGGAGCTGCCGGCCGAACTCGTCGGCGGACTCGCTGCGCCAGGCGGGGATGCCGAACGACTCGGCGAGCTTGACGAAGTCCGGGTTCGTGAAGTCCGTGCCGAAGTGCTCGCCGAACTTCTTGTCCTGCTTCCACACGATCGACCCATACTGCTCGTTCTCCCAGACGACGTTGACGATCGGCGTCTTCAGCCGGGTCGCCGTCTCGAGCTCCTGGAAGTTCATGAGGAACCCGCCGTCGCCGCTGACGGTCACGACCTTGCGGCGCGGGTGGACGAGCTTCGCCCCGATCGCGCACGGCAGCGCGAAGCCCATGCCCGCCAGGCCGTTGGCGATGAGCACCGTGTTCGGCTCGTGCGCGGGGAACATCCGCCCGATCCACAGCTTGTGCAGCCCGACGTCGCTGATGAGCATGTCCTCGCGGTCGAGCGCGCTGCGGATCTCCCACAGCGCGCGGGGCGGCTGCACCGGGAAGTGCGTGTCGTGCTGCGCGGCGGCGAAGCGCTGCATGACGAGGTCGTGCAGCGCCGATGACCCTCCGCTGTGCGGCACGTCGCGGCACTCCTCGGCCAGGCGGCTGAGCACGTGGTAGATGTCGCCGATGAGTTCGACTTCGGGGAGGTAGTGGGCGTCGATCTCCGCGGGCTCGGAGTCGATCATCACGATCTTCTTGTCGCGCTTGGGGTTCCAGTGCTTCGGCGCGTGCTCGACGAGGTCATAGCCGATGCAGATCACAACGTCCGCGTCGTCGAATCCGGCCAGCGCGTAGTCGCGCGAGTGCAGCCCGACCGTACCGAGCGAGTGGTCGTCGTCGGCGTCGAGCACGCCCTTGCCCATGAAGGTGTGCGCCGCCGCGATGCCGGTGGCACGGCAGAACTCGCGCAACGCGGGGGCCGCCCCCGCGCGCACCACGCCGTTGCCGGCGAGCACGACGGGGTTGATGGCGCTGCGGATCATGTCGGCGGCCTTGAGCAGCTCGCGCGCGCCCGGCTCGGGGTCGACGGGCTTGCGGCGCGGCAGCGGGACGAGGTCGTGCACCTCGGCGGCCATGACGTCCTCGGGCAGCTCGAGGTGCGTGGCGCCCGGCTTCTCGGACTCCGCGACCTTGAACGCCTTTCGCACCACTTCGGGCACGATGTCCGGCGCGTTGACCCGCGCGTTCCACTTCGTGATCGGCGCCATCATCGCGACGATGTCGAGGTACTGGTGCGACTCCTTATGCATCCGCTCGAGGTCGCCCTGCCCGGTGATCGCGACGAGCGGCGCACGGTCGAGATACGCGTCCGCGACGGCGGTGACGAGGTTCGTCGCGCCCGGGCCGAGCGTGCCGAGGCAGACGCCGGCGCGCCCGGTCAGCCGCCCGACCATGTCGGCCATGTAGGCGCCGCCCTGCTCGTGGCGAACGGGAACGAACGTGACCGACGAGCGATCCAGCGAATGGTTGAGGTCCAGCGTCTCCTCGCCGGGGATGCCGAACACCCAGCGCACGCCCTCGGCCTCGAGGCATTCGACGAAGAGATCGGAGGCGCGTCGGGGGCCGCTCATGGCTGTTCCGTACCCTGGTGAGGAGTGTGCGACGCCATCGCCGCGCACGCTACCAGCGCGCAACTCCACTCCCTGCGTCGTGTCCCCTGCAGTGGAATGCGTCTGACGCCCGTCGTCACCACCGCGCTCGCTGCGAGCGCGACCGCCCTCGCCGCGGCTCCGGCCGCCGATGCGACGACCCGCGTCATCGTGCGCGGCGCGGGGTTCGGCCACGGCGTCGGCCTGAGCCAGTACGGCGCCTACGGGTTCGCCAAGCGCGGCACGGACTACGAGACGATCATCCAGCACTACTACCGCGGCACCGCCCTGCAGACCCTGGGCAGCGAGCAGACCGTCCGCGTCCTGCTGCAGACCACCGGCACCGTGCGGGTGAGCAACGTCAGCCGGATCGCCGGCGGGCGCACGCTCAACCCGGGGACGACGTACACCGCCCGCGGCTTCGGGTCGCAGATCGTGCTGCGCACGAGTTCCGGCACGTCGATCGGGCGGTTCGCCGCGCCGCTGCGCCTCGTCGGGGCCGACGGCGGCCTGCGACTGCTCGGCCGCGCCGGCAACGGCGTGAGCAACGGCAGGTACCGCGGCGACCTCGAGCTGCGCCCCGGGAGCGTCGGGGTGAACGCCATCAACGCCGTGGGCCTCGAGAGCTACATCCGCGGCGTGATCTCCGCTGAGAGCCCGGCCTCGTGGCCCGCCGCCGCACTGCAGGCGCAGGCCGTCGTGGCGCGCACGTACGCGATCACGACGAACAAGCCGGGCGCAGGCTTCGACCACTATCCCGACGTGCGCTCGCAGGTCTACACCGGGATGCGCGCCGAGTACCCGTCCACGGACGCCGCCGTGCGCACGACGTCCCGGCAGGTCGTCACCTACCAGGGCAAGCCCGTCGTCACGTACTTCTTCTCCACCTCCGGCGGACGCACCGAGGACGTCGAGAACTCCTTCCTCGGCGCCGACCCCAAGCCGTGGCTGAAGAGCGTCGAGGACCCGTACGACAGCGAGTCACCGAGGCACCGCTGGGGGCCGTACCGGTGGACGCTCGCGCAGGCCAAGCGCCGGTTCGGCGGCTGGGTGAAGGGGTCGTTCCGCCGGGTTGACGTCGTGCGCCGCGGCGCGTCGCCGCGCATCGTCTACGCCGACATCGTGGGCACCCGGGGCCGCACTCGCGTGTCCGGCCCGCAGATCCGGGCGCGCCTCGGCCTCGACGACACCTGGGTGACGTTCCGCGTCATCGGCACGACGAGCGCGCCGTCGAGGCCGTCGACCTCGGGCGGCGGGAGCGGAGGTGCCGCGCCGCGCGGGTTCTTCGGCCTGACCCCGGCCTCCGCTGCGCCGCGCGTCGTGTTGCGGGGATCGGCCGACCCGGTGGGCCCGAGCCGGTGGCTGCGCATCGAGCGCCGCACCGCCGCCGGGTCGTGGCCGACCGAGCTGGAGACCCGCGCGCAGCCGAACGGGACCTACCGCGCCGCCGTGCGGCGCGCCGGGACCTACCGGGTGCGCGTCGGCGCGGACACCGGTCCGCTCGTGCGCGTGCGATAGCCGTCCTCGTACTCGCCGCGCTTGGCGTCGATCTGGTGCGCGTCCGCCGCCGCCATCAGCCCTGACGCGCTTGCGGCGTCCTGGGGGTAGAACGCCCAGCCCACTGCGGCGGTGAGCGGCCGGCCGCCCGCGTCGACGGTGGCGAGCGCGTCGTGCAGCGAGCCGACAAACGGGTCGATGCCGTTGTCGTCCATCTCCGGAGCGAGCACGCAGAACTCGTCGCCGCCCTGCCGCGCGACCGTGTCGGACTCGCGGACCGCCCGGGTGAGCGCCCTGGCGGCGTCGCAGAGCACGTCGTCCCCGGTGAGGTGGCCGAGCTCGTCGTTGACCTCCTTGAACCGGTTGAGGTCGAGCGTGACGAACGCGAGCGTCCGACCCGAGCGGTCGTGGCGGACGAGCTCGTAGTCGAGGCGCTCGTCGAGCAGCCGGCGGTTGCCGACCCCGGTGAGCGGGTCGCTGCGCACCTGGTCGCGCAGGAGCAGCGCCTGGCGCAGCTCATCGGCGCGCAGCACGGCGACGACCGCGGTGAGCGCCCAGATCGTGGGCAGCCCGATGAGCACGCTGCCCTGGGTCTCCGGGCTGCCGGCGCCCGTGACGACCGGGACGAGCATGCAGGCGGAGAGGAACACCAGGTGCGGAAGCACCTCCACGGGACGGTCCAGGGCAAAGCCGACGAAGGGGCCGATGAGGACGAAGGTCCACACCACCACGGTCGCGTCGGGCTCGGCGACTGCGACGGCCCACATGGCGACGAGGCACGCGACCGGCGGCAGGACCTGAAACGCCCGGCCGGGCAGCCGGTGCCACGGCACGAGGATGACCACGGCGCCGATGAACGACGTCGTGAAACCCACGGGCAGGAGCGGGGCGACCGAGGCGCTACCGGATCCGAGCATCGCACCGATCGCCAGCAACGGTGAAAAGAAGAGCCCCAGCCCTGCTGCGACCGCTACGAAGCGCAGCCGCTTGACGTCGTACCCAGCCCGGTCCACTCCTCAGTACATCGGCGCCGGAGCACCGGGCCTCAACCCTGAACTGAAATCGGGCGTAAAGGCCGCCCGTGCGGGCGGGCGGGCGCCAGTAGTCGTTGACCCCTCCGACCGCGCTGACCGTCTGGGCTTCTGTCGCGTGATGAGGCTCTCGTCGCTCGTCAGCACCGCCGACGATCGGTGACGCGCCGCTCTTCGTCTCGATCGTGACGGTGGCCGGTTAATCCGCCGCGCCGCGCCGCTCCGCAAGCCGGTGCTACGCGAACGCGCGAACGAGCAGCTCCGCCACGCAGACGGGCTTCTCACCACCCTCACGCTCGAACGTCTGCGCCATCGTGAACTGCACGCCGCCCGCCACGTCGGAGACCTCGCTGATGGTTGCGCGCATGCGGACCTTGCTGCCGACCGGCAGCGGAGACGGGAAGCGCACCTTGCCCAGGCCGTAGTTCATCGCGAACGAGAAGCCGTCGAACGAGACGATCTCGTCGTTGAACTTCGGGCCGAGCGAGACGGTGTAGAAGCCGTGGGCGATCGTGCCGCCGAACGGCGTGTCCTTCGCCCGCTCGGGGTCGACGTGGATCCACTGGTGGTCACCGGTGACGTCGGCGAACGCGTCGATCTCCTCCTGCGTGACCTCGTGCCAATCGCTGACGCCGAGCTCCTCGCCGACCTTCGCCTTCAGTCCGTCGATCCCGCTGATGGTGACCGCCATGCGCGTCTTCCTCCTGATGATGGGTGCGCGGCAGATGTTGCCAGCCCGCGTCAGGCGGCGGTGTCACGGCCGAAGCGCGGCACGGTGGGAACGCTGAGCGCGAGCGGGGCGAAGCCGGCACCCGGGGGCAGCACCGCGTCGCCAAGCCGACGGAGGAGTGCGACGTGTCGTCCCGCTGAGCGCGGCCGGCCGCGTCGAGGGTGGCGAGGGCGCCGCGAATGGCGGCGATGAGCTTGGCGGCGTCCTCGGCGCTGGTCTCGGGCGCGACGACGCAGAACTCGTCGCCGCCCGGGCGCACCACGGCGTCCTGTGCCGCAGCGTGCCGGCGAGCACGGCGCCGACGTCACGCAGGAGCTGGTCGCCGGCGGTGTGCCCGAGGTTGCCGACCCCGGTCAGCGGGTCGCGGCGGACGAGGTGCTCGCGCATCGAGCCCTGCTCCCGGCCGTGCTCCATACGAGCCCGATGAAGCCCGCCAGGCCCGCGGCACACACGGGCCCTGCGACCAGCCCAGGACAACGGCGGCGCAGAGCCCCCGCAGCGCGATCGGGCCGGCGCGGCCCTCGATGAGGAACGGCGGCCCGTAGTACCAGGCCGGATGCATGGTCCGCAGCGGCACCACGGCGACGGCGGCCGACGTTTGCGTCCTCGTCCCCCCGGCGGGCACTGCCGAACCTACGCTCGTACGCCGTTCCAGTGCGCTGCGTCGCGTTCGCCCATGGGTGTGGACGGCTCCGCGTCGGACAGGTACTCGAGCGCCATCGCGCCCCAATCGGCTCCCGCACGCAGTTCGCCGAGGACCGCGAAGAGCATCCCCTCCATGCGCCGGATGAGCAGTGCCTGCGGCGGAATCGTCTGCCGCCGCATCTGCTCGAAGTACGGCGACCGCGGTGATGAGCCGACCTCGATCGCGTTGCGGACGTACTCGGGGTCGAGCCGCCGGAAACCGGGCATGAAGTACCACTCGCCGGCACTGCGCAGTTGCTGCAGGACACGCTGCGGCTCGAACTCGTCGGGTGCCGGGAGGTAGCCGAGCGCGCCGAGCCCGGCATGGACGGCATCCGCGTCCCCGTCGACGACCGCGCAGGCGAGGGCCCGCTCGCCGTCGAGGTAGACCTGCGGCACGTACCGCATGAGGCCGAAGTCCAGGAAGCACACGCGCCCGTCGTCGGCGAGCAGGTAGTTGCCCGGATGCGGGTCCCCGGCGGCCAGGCGCGCGCGGGTCAGCAGCCCGTAGAAGAAGCGGTACACGACCTCGGCGAAGTGGTCGCGCTCGTCCTCGGGCAGCACCTTGATCTCGTTGAACCCGCGCCCGGAGACGAACTCGGTGACGAGCACGCGCCGCGTGGACATCGCGGTGTCGACCTCGGGGACGCGGATGTCGGGGTGGCCGCGCAGCGCGCGGGCGACGGTGCGCTGGTGCTGGGCCTCGAGCTCGTAGTCGAGCTCCTCGCCGATGCGCTCGCGCAGCTCGCCGGCGATGGCCTTCGTGTCGAGCCCGGGCGCGAGGCGCTTGACGAGCGGCAGCAGCACGCTGATGTTCCGCAGGTCGGTCTCCACGGCTTCGGCGACCCCGGGGTACTGGACCTTCACGGCGACGTCGCGGCCCTCGTGGGTGGTCGCGCGATAGACCTGCCCGATGGACGCGGCGGCGATGGCCTCTTCGTCGAACTCGGCGAAGTGATCGGAGACCTTGCCGCCCAGGTCCTTCTTCAAGACCTTCTCGATGTCCTTGAAGGGGACCTGCGGCGCGTCGTCTCTGAGCGAGGAGAGGCGTTCCTTGAACTGCTCGCGCTCGGACTCCGGGATGACGTCGAAGTCGATGGTGGAGAGGACCTGGCCGAGCTTCATGGCCGCGCCCTTCATGTCACCGAGCCTGGCGACGAGCTCCTCGGCGGTCTCCAGGGCGCGCTTCTCGTTGGCGGCCTGCGCCTTCTCGTCACTGCGGGCGCTGTTGGCCGCACGCGTGCCGGCCCACTTCAGGCCCTGCCCGGCGACCATGCCGCCGAGCTTGGCGGTGCGGCCGATGCGGGAGGTGGGGATCTTCGCCATGCAGGGAGGGTACGGCTGCGACGGTGGACCGGATCGTGGGGTGGACGCTGACCCACCAGCCCGCGCCACGACGGCCGAACGTCGGAGGCGCCCCGGGGCCGGGCCCAGCGGCCCCGCCGACTACCCTCCGCCCCATGCCCGGCCCGCTCCTCGCCGTCGACGCGCCGTCGCTGCTCTACCGCGCGTTCTTCGCCCTCCCGTCCTCCATCAAGGGCGCCGACGGCCACCCCGTCAACGCGCTGCTCGGCACCGCGAACCTCATCCTGTTCGCCGTCGAGCGTCACGACCCGCGCGCGGTGGCGCTGTGCTTCGGCGCCGAGGCCGCGCGCTACCGCACCGACCTCTACCCGCCCTACCACGCCGACCGCCCGACGATGCCCGACGAGCTCGCGCGCCAGTGGGAGGACGCGCCGGACTTCTTCAGCGCCTTCGGGTGGACGATCCACCACGCCGGGGAGCTCGAAGCCGACGATCTCCTCGGCTCGTTCGCGCGCATCGAGGAAGACGGCGGCGGCACCGCGCTGCTCTTCACCGGCGACCGCGACATGTTCCAGTGCGCGACCGAGCACGTGAGCGTCCTGTACCCGCGCGGGGGCAAGGACGGGCCCGAGGTCGTCGACCCCGACGGGGTCCGCGAGCGCTACGGCATCGACCCCGAGCAGGTGCCCGACTTCATCGCGCTGCGCGGCGACCCGTCCGACGGCCTGCCCGGCGCCAAGGGGATCGGCGAGAAGACCGCGCGGGACCTGCTGCGCGAACACGGGTCGCTGGAGGGGCTGCTCGCCGAAGCGCACCGGCCGGTGCCCAAGCTCAAGCCCCGCGTCGTCGGCACGCTCACCGCCCAGGAGGACGAGCTGCGGGCGTTCCACGACATCGCGTCATTGCGCCAGATCGACGTGCCACGGCCCGCCGACGCGCCACTTGATGCGACCCGAGCCGCCGGTGCCGCCCGTGCACGCGGCATCATGCGTCTGGCAGAACGCCTCGACGCGCTCGCCTGACCACTCACCTCCCCGCCCTCGCTGCCGACCACTCAGACCGTGACGTTGCGCCTGACCCTGCTCGCGACCGTGCTCGCGCTCCTGCTCCCTGTGGCCGCCGGCGCCGCGCCACCCGCGCCCATCCAGCTCGGGGACGGCTGGGAGTTCGCGCTCGACGACGGCCGCATCGGCCTCGACCGGGGCTGGGCCACCGGCACGCCTGACGCCGGCTGGAGCCCCGTCTCGGTGCCGCACACCATGCAGGCCGAGACCACGCAGCGCACGTACGAAGGGACGGTCGGCTGGTACCGCCTGCGCTTCCGCGCGCCGGACAGCGTCGCCGACGGCTACCGCTGGGCCGCACGGTTCGAGGGGGCCCGCCGTACCGCAACGGTGTGGTTGAACGGTCAGGAGCTCGGCACCCACAGCGACCCCTACACGCCCTTCGAACTCGAACTGCCGGGCCTGCGCCCCGGTGCGATGAACACCCTCGTCGTCCGCACCGACAACGTCCGCCCGCGGGGGATGCGCGAGGGGTGGTGGAACTTCGGCGGGCTCGTCCGCCGGGTCAGCCTCATCCCGCGCGGCACCGCGCATCTCGACCACACCGCGGTCATGCCGCGCCGCGTCTGCGACAGCGTCGGCTGCCAGTGGACGGCCGTCGTCGACACCGAAGTCGTGGCCGGGCCCGCGGGCGCGCCGCCGACGAGCGTCGAGCTGGACCTCGCCTCGCCGAGCGGCGAGATCACCCTCGGCAGCGCGCCCGTGCGCGCGCTCGCGCCGAACGAGCGGACGGCCCTGCGGTACGAGGTCGTGATCGCCGGGGCCATCACCCTGTGGTGGCCGCAGAGCCCCGCGCTGTACCGCGCCGACGTTCGCCGGCGCGCAGGCGAACGGGTCGAGGACGTCGACCGATCACGCGTCGGGCTGCGGACCGTCACGGTCCGTGACGGCCAGCTGCAGCTGAACGGGAGGCCCCTGAACCTGCGCGGCGCGTCGATCCAGGAGGACCTCCCCGGCCGCGGCTCAGCGCTCAGCGACGCGGACATCGACACGATCGTCGCCGATCTCGAAGGCCTGAACGCCGATGTCACCCGCGCGCACCATCTCCTCGACGAGCGCCTGCTGCAGAAGTTCGACGAGCGCGGGATCCTCGTCTGGAACCAGGCGCCCGTCTACCACCGCGACGCCGACCTTGACGACGACGCCCGCCGCGCGTTCGAGCTGCAGAACGTGCGCGACACGATCCGCGCCGCGCGCCGCCACCCAAGCGTGATCGTCCACTCGGTCGCCAACGAGTTGAGCCCCGAGCCCGACCGCCGTGTCGGCACCCGCCGCTTCCTCGTCGCCGCCGAGAAGATCGCGCGCGAGCTGGATCCCACGCGCCCCGTCGCGCTCGACCTGCTCGCCTACCCCGGCTACGGCCGCCAGCGCACGCACGCGCGGTTCGACGTCCTCGGCATCAACCACTACTACGGCTGGTACGAGGGCCGGAAGGGCCACTCCACGAAGAACTTCGGCGGGCTCGTCAAGCACCTGCGCGCGATGCACCGCCGCTACCCGCGCCAGGCGCTCGTCATCACCGAGTTCGGCGCCGAGGGTGTCCGCACGGGACCGCTCACGGCGAAGGGGACGTTCGCGTTCCAGAGCCGGTACCTGCGCCGCACCCTCGACGTCGTCGCGGACGAGGACTACCTGTCAGGCGCGATCTACTGGACGGCCCGCGAGTTCGCCGTCAAGCCGCGCTGGCGGGGCGGCGACACCTTCGCCGGCGACCCGATCCACAGCAAGGCCGTCCTGTCTTACGACGGGCGTCCCAAGCCCGCGTGGTTCGCCGCCCGCCAGCTGTTCGCCGACGTGCCGACGTTCCGGTGACGCGCGTATCGTTGCCGAGCGTGCCCGCCGATGACCTGACCCGGCGCCGCCGCCGCGAGATCGCGGACGCGGCCGCCCTGACGTTCGCCGAGCGCGGCTACCACGCGACCGGTATCGCCGACATCGCCCAGCGGCTCGGCATGGGCCACGGCACGTTCTACCGCTACTTCAAGAACAAGCGGGACATCCTCGAGTACGTCCTCGACGAGGTCACGCTGCGGCTCGGCGAGGTGCTCGCCGCCGAGGACCCGACATCGACGACGACCATCGAGGAGTACCGCGCGCAGGTCGAGCGGATCGGCGCCGGCCTGTTCGAGCTGTTCGGCGCCGAGCCCGCCATCGCGCGGCTGTTCTACGTCGAGGGGGTGGGCGCCGACCACGAGTTCTCGGAGAAGTGGATGGATCTCCAGGGCGCATTTGCCGCCGTCTGCGAGGCGTATCTGCAGAACGGCGTGGACCGCGGGTTCCTGCCCGCCGACCTCGACGTGGAGGTCAGCGCCCGCGCGGTCAACGGCATGATCTTCGCCGCGCTGCTCGCCGTGATCCGCGATCCCGACCCCGCCGCCGAGACCGAGCGATGGGTCGCCGGAATCACACGGGTCATGTTCGCCGGGATCGCCGGCCCCGCCTGATCAGGCGACGGCGGCGGCCTGCGGCGCCTCGGCCGCCGCGACCGGCCGGATGATCTTGCGGATCCCGCCGAGCGCCCACCGGTTGCCCGGGGTCAGCATCGGCCCGAGGACCCTGCCGAGCACTCTCGCGCCGGGCAGACCCGGGTCGAGCGCCATGGTCCATGTCAGCCGCGTCCCGCGGCTCGTCGGCTCGAGTGCAAAGTCCTCGGCGAGCGCCTTCAGCGCGGGGCGCGACGAGCTCGTGACACAGAACGTCGCACGTCGATCGTCCTCCCAGCGGAAGAACTCCTCCTCAACCTCGACGAACTTGCCGATCCGCAGCACGCGGACGGCGCCGGCGCCGAGCGGGCGCGGCGTGAGCCACCGCAGGCGGTCGAGCACCGGCATCCATGACCACATGCGGTCGGAGCCGAGCGCCTCGAACACGGCGGCGGGCGGGGCGTCGAGGTCGACGGTCGCCCTGACGATGAGCGGGGCGGATGTCAGGAACTGCTCGTCGACACGACCGACGGCGTGGGGGAATTCCATGTGGGGGGATCCTTGATGGGGGCGGAACGGGGAACGGCCCGGCGTCGTGACTGTTGGTCATCAGCATGCTTGCAGTCGATGGTGAGAGGACGACGAAGTCCGCGCCGATCACGATCCTGCCCTGAGTGTCGCGAACTTGACAGTGTTCCCCCGGCGACGGGGGCAGACTGCAGGGCATGACCCGATACCTCGCCCTTCCCTTCGCCGTCCTCGCCGCCCTCGGATCCGCCGCCTCCGCTGATGCCGCCACGAAGAACGGCATCACCCCGGTCTCGCCAAAGGCGAACGCCACCGTCGCCACCGGCGCCACACCGACGTTCAAGATGAAGGTCCGCGGCAAGGGCCAGGTGTGGGTGCACGTCTGCAAGAGCAAGGCCAAGGACGCCGACGGCGTCATCTGCAGCGACGAGAGCATCGGCCAGGCCCGCAAGAACGGAAAGACCTACCAGTACACGCCGAAGTTCTTCGACTTCCCGGACTTCTGGCTGAACTCGCCGGGCACATACTACTGGCAGGCGCACCGCATCGACTGCTCGACCGGGACCGACGACTGCAAGAAGGAGAGCCCGATCCAGAAGCTGAAGGTGTCGACCTGAGTCAGTTCGTGTGCTTGACGGTGATGACGTCACCGTCCTGCATCACGTAGTCGCGCCCCTCGATCCGCAGCGTGCCGCGATCGCGGGCCTGGCTGTAGCCGCCCGCGTCGATGAGCTCCTGCCAGTTGACGACCTCAGCGCGGACGAAGCCCTGCTGGATGTCGGTGTGGATCTCCCCCGCCGCATGCCAGACGGTGCGTCCGCGCCTGAGGTGCCACGACTGTGCGCGCACCCCTGAGCCGACGGTGAAGAACGTGTTCAGCTCCAGCAGGTCGAACGCGCCGCGGACGATCCGGACGAGCCCGGACTCCTCGACGCCGAGCTCCTCACGCATGACTGCGGCCTCGTCGTCGTCGAGTTCGCTGAGCTCGGCCTCGATGCGGGAGCTGATCGCGACCGCCTTCGCCCCGGTCGCCTCAGCGTGCTGCGCGACGGCAGCGGGCACGACGCTGTCGCCCTCGTCGACGTTCGCGACGAACAGCACCGGCTTGGCGGTGAGCGGCTGGACGGTCTGCCCGCGGTCGACCTCGTCAGGCATCGGGGTCGCGCGGGCCGGCCTGCCCTCGTGGTAGCCGGCGATGAGCTGCTCGAGCCACGCCTGCTCGGCGATCGCGGCCCTGTCACCGCCGCGCGCGGTGCGCACGACGCGCTCCAGGCGCTTCTCGGCCTGCTCAAGGTCGGCGTAGATCAGCTCGGTCTCGATCGTCTCGATGTCGGCGACCGGGTCGACCCTGCCCTCGGGATGGATGACGTTGTCGTCACCGTGGCAGCGGACGACGTGGACGATCGCGTCGGTCTCGCGGATATTCGAGAGGAACTGGTTGCCCAGGCCCTCGCCCTTGTGCGCGCCGGCGACCAGACCCGCGATGTCGTGGAAGTCGATGGTGTCGGCCACGATCTCGCTGGCGCCGATGACCTCGGCGAGCTGGTCGAGCCGTTCATCGTGGACCGGCACGACCGCGACGTTCGGTTCGATCGTCGTGAACGGGTAGTTCGCCGCCTCCGCGCCCGCCTTGGTGAGCGCGTTGAACAACGAGGACTTCCCCGCGTTGGGCATGCCGACGATCCCGATCTTCACGGCGCAGCACCATAGTCGTCACGCGATCCACGGGGGCGTGCCGCGCGGCGCGTCCTCTCCGGGAACGAAGACCGACGCGGCGCCGTCGCCCGCGACGATCGCGATCGTGTCCTGCTCGGCGGTGAGCTGCCGCTCGATCCCCGCCGGGAGGGCGACGGTGTCTCCCCCGCGCAGGGCCACCGTGCTCTGCCGGGTCTCGATGGTGATGGCACCCTCGAGGACGGTCCAGATCTGCTCGGTGTCGAAGATGTGCCGCGGGCCGCGCTGCCCGGCGGCCATCGCGACGCGCCAGAGGCTGAGGCCGTCGGTGCTGCCGAGTGTCGGTGACGCGAGGGTGGTCATGGCGGCATTCGGGGTTTCGGTGCGGCGCGTGTCCTCGGCGCGGACCGGGGTGAGCGACATGGCGAACTCCATTCGTCAATATGGTTGTCTATATCGTATACCAGGTTGTCTATCGTGTCGACGATGCCCTCCGACCGCCCCGGCTTCGAGCTGCCCCTCCTGCTCCTCGGAGCGTTCCGCACAGTCATCGACGACCTGCACGCAGAACTCGCCGAGGGAGGCCACCCGGACGCCCGGCCCGCGCACGGGTTCGCCCTGCAGGCCGTGGGGCCCGACGGCGTGAGCGTGACCGAGCTCGGCCGGCGCCTCGGCGTCAGCAAGCAGGCCGCGGCGAAGACGGCGGCGGCTCTCGTCGACCTCGGCTACGCCGAACGCGAACCCGACCCCGCCGACGGCCGCGCCGTCCTCGTGCGGCGCACCCCGCGCGGCGAGGAACTGCTGGCCCGCAGCGCGGCGTCGTTCGCCCGCCAGCGCGAGGCGCTCGTCGCCGCGCTGGGCGCTCGACGCGTCCAGCAGCTCGAGGACGACCTCGAAGCGCTCGCCGGAGACGCCCACATCGCCCGGCTCACCGACATCGCCGGCTGGCTGGGCTGAAGCGCGCCGGGTCAGCGCCCGGCGCTGCCCACGACCGTGCCGAGCACCGCGCCGGCGGCGATGTCGGACGGGTAGTGCACACCGAGGTAGACGCGCGAGACCGCCATCGCCGTGGCGCCGGCGTAGAGCGGCCCGGCGGGCAGCAGCGGAGAGAACGCGCACGCCGCGGCGAAGGAGGACGACGCGTGCGCACTGGGGAACGACAGCCCTGTGGGGGTCTGCATGAGGGCGGGGAGCCCTTCGATCGCAGGGCGCCGGCGACCGATCGCGGCCTTGATCGCGGTGTTCAGCAGGTAGGCGGAGCCGACGGCGGCGGTGGCGCGCGCCCAGCGGCCGCGCCGCTCACGGTCGGCGGCGATGCCAACCGCCCCGATGCCCAGCCACAGCGCCGCGTGCTCGCCCGTATGGGAGAACCGGCGCACCGGCTCGACGAGGCCCGGCAGATGCAGATCCCGACGGATCGCGTGGTACAGGCGCAGGTCGGCCTGGGCGATGCGACGACCGACGGGGCCGGACCGCAGGCGCGCGCGGAGCGCAGCGCGGGCGCCGGGGGTGGGTTCGTCGGACGGGGTCACCGCCCAGGACCGTACCGCCGACACTCCGGCTGACGTTGTGCCGCGCTGAGCGGCGTTTCGTCACAGGGAACGGATTGGCCCAGCCGTGACCGGGCATGATGGGCCGGTGCACGTCACCCTCGTCCACAACCCCGGGTCCGGCAAGGGCAGCGACGCCGACGAGCTCGCGGCCGCTCTGCGCGACGCCGGCGCCACCGAGGTCACACCCCGCGCGATCGACGCGATCGACGACGCGCCCCCCGCGCCCGGCACCGACCGGGTCGTCGTCGCCGGGGGCGACGGCTCCATCGCGCCCGTCGCGCTCTGGGCGGCCCGATCCGGGCTGCCGTTCGCCGTCATCCCCTCCGGCACCGCCAACGATTTCGCCCGCGCGCTCGCGCTCCCGAGCGACCGCGACGACGCCGCCGCGCTCGCCGCCGACCCCGGCGCGGCGATCAGGCCGCTCGAGCTCGGCCGCGCCGCGGGCCGCCCGTTCGTCAACGCCGCGAACGCCGGGCTGGCCACCCACGCCGCGCGGGCCGCCAAGCCGCTGAAGCAGAAGCTCGGCCCGCTGGCGTACGCCGTCGGGGCGCTGCAGGCCGGCGCGCGCGAGCACCCGCTCGACGTGACGATCCGCGCTGACGGCGATCAGCGCTTCCGCGGAAGCGCGTGGCAGGTCATCGTCGCCGCGACCGGCGCGTTCGGCGGCGGCTCGCGCATCGGCCCGGCGAATCCGGACGACGGGATCCTGGACATCACGGTCATCACCGCCGGACCCCGGCCGGGACTCGTCCGGCGCGCGTTCGGGCTGCGCCGCGGCACCCTGCACGAGCAGGACGGCGTGGTGCGGATCACCGGCCACGACCTCGAGGTCGTCCTGCCCCCGCACGAGCCGTGGAACGTCGACGGCGAGCTGTGCGACGAGATCACCGGTGCGAACGGGGTCACGCCGTTCACCGTCGAGCATCACGCGATCCGCGCGGTGGTGCCGTCATGAGCCGCGCCGCGTGGGCCTGGCCCGCCACCCTCACCGCAGCAGGAGTCGCCTGGTACGGCGCGGAGTCGCTGCGCCACCGCCGCGAGCAGGGCGACGGGTATGAGCTGCACCCGGGACACCCGGCCGTCGGGGACCGCGAGTTCCTCTATGCCGCCGAGGCGCTCACGGCCGCCCCGATCAGCCACGGCAACGAGATCGAGATGCTCGTCAACGGGGACGCGATCTTCCCCGCCTTCCTGGACACGATCCGCAACGCGCAGCAGACGGTGAACCTCCTGACCTACGTCTACTGGAAGGGCGACATCGCCCTAGAGGTCGCCGACGCGTTGTGCGAGCGCGCCCGCGCGGGGATCGAAGTGAACGTCCTGCTCGACGCGGTCGGCACGGCCAAGATGGAGCTGCAGATCATCTCGGACATGCGCAGCGCCGGCGTGACCGTGGCCCGCTTCCGGCCGCCGAAGCCGTACGCGATGAAGCGGATCAACCACCGCACACACCGCAAGCTGCTCATCGCCGACGGCGTCGTCGGGATGACGGGCGGCGTTGGCATCGCCGAGGAGTGGACCGGAAACGCACAGGACCCCGACCACTGGCGTGACACGCATGTGCGCGTCCGGGGCCCGGTGGTCCGCGGCCTGCAGGGCGCGTTCGCCGAGAACTGGCTGGAGGCCACCGGCGACGTGCTCGTGGGCGACGGCCATCTGCCGCACCTCGACGAGATCGACGGCGGCGGACCGATGCAGGTCGTGCGCTCATCGGCGGGTGTCGGGGACACGAACGCCGAGGCGCTGTTCTTCCTCGCCATCGCCTGTGCGCAGGAGCGGCTGCACCTGACCGCCGCGTACTTCGCACCGCGCCCCGCGTTCGTGCAGGCGCTGTGCGACGCGACCGCGCGCGGCGTCGACGTGCGCGTCCTCGTCCCCGGCCCGTACATCGACAAGGAGATCGTGCGGGTCGCGGGCCGCGCGGTCTACGAGGAACTGCTCGACTGCGGCGTGCGGGTCTTCGAGTACCAGCCCACCATGCTGCACGCCAAGTCGCTGTCGATCGACGACGCGTGGGGCGCGGTCGGCTCGGTCAACTTCGACAACCGCTCGTTCGCGCTGAACGACGAGACGACGCTCTGCGTGCAGTCCGCGGCCTTCGCGGCCGAGCTCGACGCGCAGTTCGCGCGCGACCTCGAGGTCTCCGAGGAGATCCACCCGGGCCGCTGGGCGGACCGCCACGCCGGGCACCGGCTCCGTGAAGCCGCCGCCCGGCTGGCCCGCCGGGAACTCTGATCAGCTGAAGCCGATCCGCGGCTCGTCGCGGTCCGTCTTGACGTAGATGATCTGGCTGAGGTTGACCCGCAGCGTGCCGTCGTCGACCTTCACGTCGTACCAGTCGCCGGTCGACAGCGCGCCCAGCAGCGCGTCGAGGTCGGCGTCGTCGATCTTGATCGAGACCGGGGCGGTGAACTGCAGCCCCAGGGTCACGCGCTGCTGCGCCATGGTCAGTGCCCCTTCGCCGGCTCGACGAGCTCGGTGAGCACGCCGCCGGTCGATCGCGGATTGAGAAATGCGACGCGCGAGTTGCGGATGCCCTCGCGGGCGGTGCGGTCGATGAGCTTCATGCCCAGCTCCTTGATGCGGGCGAGCTCGGCGTCGATGTCGTCGACCTGGTAGGCGACGTGGTGCATGCCGGGCCCGTTCTTCGCGAGGAACTTGGCGACCGTCCCCTCGCCGGGGACGGCGGGCGCGATGAGCTCGACGTGGTTCTCACCGATGTCGAAGAGGGCGGCGTCGACGCCCTGCTCCGGCACGGTCTGGCGATAGACCTCGCCGAGGTTGAAGTCGCGCTCGTAGAGCGCGAGCGCATCGTCGATGTTCTCGACGGCGATACCGATGTGGTCGATCCTGGTGAACACGCAGCGGAGTCTACGTGTCCTTTCCCGGCAGCTCCTCAGCGGCGGTGATCAGGGGCAGTCCGGTGAGGCGCGGTCGGTCGGTGACCGGCGCCGTCCCGTGCATGATCTCGTCGATCTGGGCGCGCTCGAGCACCTCGTGCTCGAGGAGGGACTGCGCGAGTTCCTCGAGGAGTTCGCGGTGGTCGGTGATGAGCCGCTCGGCCATCGCCTGCGCCTCGAACGCGAGCTCGCGCTGCTCCTCGTCGCGGATCCGGCGGGTGACCTCGGAGGCCTGGCCGGTCTCATAGGCGCCGCGCTGCGCGGAGTCGGCGGTGCCCATCGCGTACTCGTGGACCATCGCGTGCGTGAGCTCGGCGACCCGCTTGAGGTCATCGGACGCGCCGGTGGTGATCTTCCCGAAGACGATCTGCTCGGCGACCCGGCCGCCGAGGAGCATCGCCATGTGGTCGAGGAGCTCCTCGCGCGTCTTGAGGTAACGGTCCTCCTCGGGCAGGTTCAGCGTGAAGCCGAGCGCGGTGCCGCGCGGGACGATCGAGATCTTGTGGACCTTGTCCACGCTGGCGAGCAGCTCACCGCACAGCGCATGGCCGGCTTCGTGGTAGGCCACGACGCGCTTCTCCGCGGGCTGCAGGACGCGCTTGGACTGCACGCCGGCGATGACCCGCTCGAGCGCCATGTCGAAGTCCGCCTGGGTGATCGCGACACCGTCGCGGCGCGCGGCGAAGATCGCGGCCTCGTTGCAGAGATTGGCTAGGTCGGCGCCGGTGAGGCCGCTCGTCTGCGCGGCGATCGTCCGCAGGTCGACGTCGTGCAGCGGCTTGCCGTTGGTGTGAACCTCCAGGATCTCCTCACGGCCGGCGACGTCCGGCGGGGAGACGAACACCTGGCGGTCGAACCGGCCGGGGCGCAGCAGCGCGGGGTCGAGCTTGTCGAGGAGGTTCGACGCCGCCATGACGACGACGTCCTCGGTCCCGGCGAAACCGTCCATCTCCACCAGGAGCTGGTTGAGCGTCTGCTCGCGGTCGCCGGTGTCCGAGCCGGTGCGCCGCGTGCCGACGGCGTCGAGCTCGTCGATGAAGACGATCGCGGGGCTGTGCTTGCGCGCCTCGTTGAACAGGCGGCGGATGCGGGCGGCGCCGAGGCCCGCGAACATCTCGACGAACGAGGAGGCCGACTGGCTGAGGAAGTACGCGCCGGACTCGTGGGCGACCGCCTTGGCGAGCAGCGTCTTGCCGGTGCCGGGCGGGCCGTGCAGCAGCACGCCGGTCGGCATCTGCGCGCCGAAGCGGCGGAACCTCTTCGGGTCCTTGAGGAACTGGACGACCTCCTGGAGCTCCTCCTTGGCGTCGCCCGCGCCCGCGATGTCCTCCCATCTGACCGACGACTTCTCCGCGGGCTTCAGGGTCTGCGGCTTCGTCTTCGGCATCAGCCGCAGCGAGCGCCACAGGAGCGCGAGGATCGCGACCATGAACAGGATCCCGGCGATGCCCGACCATTCGGTGGCGACGTCGCGGAACTCCTCGAGCGTGCTGCGCCCCGGAACCGGGGGCGGTGGGTCGTCGATGAAGAGGCTCGCCGGCCCGAGGTCGCCGAGCTCCACCGGGGTGCGGCGACCGGTGAACTCGGCGACGGCGCCCGTGACGGGCCCCTGCAGCGGTGCGACCGTGTAGGTCACCGACTTCTCCGTGACGTTGTACGTCCCGCGGTCGGTGATCTGGAGCAGCATCACATTGCGCGGGAACCCCTCCCGCAGCACGAGTGCGGCATTCGGGTCGGCGGCATCGAGACCGCGCTCGTCCCAGCGTCGCCAGAAGGCCGCGAACTGCTCCTCGTCGGCAGCGCGTGCTGGCGTCTCGACGAACGAAGCGACCGACAGGTCCAGGCCGGTGAGCGTCAGTTGGTAGCGGCTCGCCTGGTCCGTCCTGGCGAGCTCCGCGCCCGCAGCGCGCTGGACGAACACCCGCCCGTCCTCGTCCGCGGGGGCCGCGTGCGCACCCGCCGGAAACAGGAGTGCCAAGGTGAGCAGGGCGAGGAGCGCAGGGGACAGCGAGCGACGGAGGGTCACACCCCGAATATCGGCAGGATCAGGCGCCACCTGAGTGGCGGCGTGCACACGTCGCTCGACCATCGTCGATGTGCTGAGCTATGCGTGATGGGCCCTCCGGAACTGCTACCCCGGCATCTGCGCTGGCCGCGCCGCACCGCCGCCGCGCGGGAGGAGGAGCTGCTACGCCTGGGGTTCGTCCGCGAAGCGCCGACCCGGTGGCTGGATCCCGCCCTGCTCGTGCGATCCGGCGTGCAGGCGGTCGTCTCCGTCGCGTTCGGCCGGTTCGCCGACCGGCGCGAGACCCAGGCGAACCTCGACCAGCCCGTCTTCGACGCGTACGCCGACCGCGATGAGGTCTGGCTCGACTACGTCTCCGACACGGGCGACGGCTGGCCGGCGACCATGACGATGGCGTGGCTGCTCGGCCGCCCCGAGCTGGCGATCGCCGGCGAGGCCGGCGCCCTGCCGCGCGCCGACGTCCTGCTCGTCGGCGGTGACCTCGTCTACCCCGCGGCCGAGCGGGTCGCCTACGAGCACCGGTTCGTCGGCCCCTTCGCCGGTGCGCTGCCGTGGGCCCATCCCGCGCCGCACCTCTTCGCGATCCCCGGCAACCATGACTGGTACGACGGGCTCGTCGCGTTCACCCGGCGCTTCTGCCAGCAGCAGTGGATCGGCGGCTGGCAGACCTGGCAGCGGCGCAGCTACGCCGCCTTGAAGCTGCCCCACGGCTGGTGGGTGTGGATGCTCGACATCCAGCTCGACGAGCTCGTCGACGACGCACAGCTCGACTGGTTCCGGGCCGCGGGGGCGCAGATGCAGGACGGCGATCGCGTGATCCTCCTGACCGGCAAGCCGAGCTGGCTGCGGGTGTCGGAGGCGGCGCCGTTCCCGCCGGCGTGGGAGAACCTCGCATACGTGGAGCGGATCATCCGAGAGGCCGGCGGCGAGGTCGGGCTCGTGCTCACCGGAGACCTCCACCACTACGCGCGGTACGCGTCACCGGCCGGGCCGCCGCGGATCACCGCGGGCGGCGGCGGGGCGTACCTCTCGCCGACGCACACCCTCCCCGACCGCGTGGACCTGCCGCCGAAGCGCGGCCAGCCGGGCGTGCCGTACAAGCAGGCCGCCGTGTACCCGGACGCCAAGCGCTCGCGGAGCCTGAGCCGGGGCGTCCTGAAGCTCGCGTCGCTGTCGCCCGGCCTCGCCGCGATCGTCGGCGGGGTCTACGCGCTGCTGGCCGCCGCGATCCTCACGGCGATCGCCGAGGGCCCGGGGAACGTGGCGGCGTCGGCGCGCGCAGGCGGCCTCGACGGTTTCATCTCCGCCGCGACGAGCGGCACGGCCGTCGTGCTCGCGCTGCTCCTGGCGGGCGCGCTCATCGCCCAGCTCGACGCGCCGCCACCGTGGCGCCAGCTCTTCGGCGTCGCCCACGCCGCCCTGCACATCGTCGTATGCGGGCTCGTCGTCTACGTGGTCGCCGCGCTGGTGTTCAGCGCCGACGCCGAGACCGTCGCCGTGTGGCCCGCCGCCCTGCTCGCCGCCGGCCTGATGGGCGCCCTCGCAGGGACGACGATCCTCGCCGCCGTGATGCTGTTCGTCAGCATCACGCTCGGCCGTCGCGCCAAGGAGACGGCGAACCAGGTGTTCGCCGCCCAGGGACTGCAGGACGACAAGAGCTTCCTGCGCCTGCACATCGACCGCGATGGTGCCCTGCACGTCCACGCGCTGGGGGTCGACGAGATCTGCCGCGACTGGACCGGGCCGCATGACGACCGCGACGACGCCCGCTTCCGCCCGGCGGCCGGGCGCGAGCCGCGCGTGCGGCGGATCGACGAGATGCCTCCGGTCTAGGAGGCAGCGGCCTCGACGCGCAGGATCTCGTCGAGCGCGGCCTGTCCGACCGCCAGCTGACGGTCGTCGGGCTCACGCGTGCCGAGGACGCGCTGCAGCTCGTGGCCGGGCACCCGCAGGGCGCGAGCCGCGGCGCTGTCGTGGTGGCGTTCGGCCCACGCGAAGATCTCGACCGCGGCGCCGATCGACGCCAGCCCGACCGCGGCCTGCGCGCCCGGGCCCGGGTTCGCCACGACGCGGCGCAGCAGCGCGGCGCCCGCGACGTTCAGCGTCAGCAGCGGCGTCATGAGGTGCGACCCGCAGCGGTCGTGCTCCTTCGACGTCTCCCGCGCGCTGTCGCCCGCTTCATACGCGCCGATCGCCTTGTGCTCGGCGCCGTGGTAGGCCGCAAGCTCCCCCGACCGCAGCGCGAACAGCGTCGGCGCCAGCCCAATCCCGGCGATGATCGCCTCCCCGGCCGCGCCGCGCAGGCGGCGGCTGCGCCGCAGCAGCTGAGTGGCGACGGTCGTCGCGGCCATGACGCCGAGCACCGACGCGCTCTCGAACGGCAGCCGCGCCTGCGGCAGGTTCTTGCGCACGATCGGGATGACGGCCATCGCCTCGCCGAGGCGGATGACGCCCCGTGCGCCAGGCACACCGTCGAACCCCTTCGCCCGCGGCTTGAGACCGGAGGCGACGTGGATCGCGCCGTCGTCTCCACGGACCGCGGCGGACCAGTGCGTGGGGCCGTGGACGAGCAGGCCGTTGCGCAGGGCCATCCCGCCGAGGCGGAGCTTGGGTGTCGTCGCGATGTCGGTGTCGGTCATGTCTGGGCCTCCGAGCGGGACGTGTGAGCGCAGCGAACACTCCCGGCCGCATGCGAGCGCGCAGCGCGAGTCATGCGGCACTCCCGGCCGCATGCGAGCGCGCAGCGCGAGTCATGCGGCACTCCCGAGGAGGTCGACGGTGACGTCGCGGAAGCACGCCGCCGCGAACCCGAGGTCGCGGACGTCGATGCGCTCGTCGGCGCCATGGATGAGCGGGGCGATGTCGTGCAGCGACATGTACCGCTGGGGGAAGAAGCCGTAGGCGACGACGTCGTCACCGAATGTCGAACGCCACGTGCGCGAGTCCGTGAAGCCGGGAAGGATCACCGGGAGTGTCGTGGCACCTGCGTCGTTCGTCGCGACCCATCGGTCGAGCGCCACGCGCAGCGGGGAGTCGACGGGCGACGCATTACCCATGACCTGCTCGGCGAACTCGATGGTGAAGCCGGTGTCACCGAGGATCTCGCGGATACGCTGCTCGGCGGTCTCGCGGCCCAGGCCCGGCGGCACGCGGCAGTCGACACTCAGCTCGGCCATCGACGGGATGACGTTGATCTTCTCACTCGCGCGGATCTTCGTCGGCGCGAACGTCACGCCGAGCATCGGCTCGACGAGGCGCGCGAGGTGCTCGTCGCGCGCGCGGAGCTGCTCGAGCGCGGCGGCGCCGTCGCCGTTGACGTCCAGGCCGAGGGCCTCGAGCAGTGCGCGGGGCGCCGGGGTCAGGTCGAAGTCGGGCTGCTGCGCCCCGAGGCGCTCGAGGATCGGCGCCATCTTCAGCAGCGCGTTGTCCCCCATCCTGGGATACGAGGCGTGGCCGGCCACGCCGTCGGTCCGCACGCGGAACCGGAAGACGCCCTTCTCGGCGACGCACACGCCGTAGCGGCGGCCGCCGTCGTACGGGATGTGCGCGCCCGCGCCCTCGTTGAGCACGTAGTCCGCGCGCACGAGGTCGGGGTGGTGCTCGCAGATCCACTGCGCGCCGAGCGACCCGCCGGTCTCCTCATCGGCGAGGACGATCACGAGCAGGTCACCAGCGGCGGGGCGCCAGCCGGACTGGGCGAGCTCCAGCGCCGCAGCGGTCTCACACGCGGTCTGCGACTTCATGTCGAGCGCGCCGCGGCCCCAGACGCACCCGTCGGCGATCGCGCCGGACCACGGGTCGTGCGTCCACTCCGCGGGCGTCGCGAGGACCGTGTCGACGTGGCTGAGCAGCGCAAGCACCGGGCCATCCGCCTCCCCGCGCAGACGTGCGACGAGGTTCGGCCGCTCGGGCTCGGCGCCGACGAGCGTGACCTCGAACCCGGCATCGCGCAGCAGGCCGGCCAGCCACTCCTGGGCGACCCGCTCGTCGCCGGGCGGGTTGACGGTGTTGAACTGGATCAGCCGCTGGAGCAGCGAGGTCGCCGAGGCCTGGAGGTCACCCATCACTCGTGAGGCTAACGGTCATGCGATGGCACCTACAGCCAAGAGTCCAGCAGCGCCCCGAGTCGGTCCGCTCGATCGTCGCGTTCCCCGACGATCCGCTGCATCCACCGCTGCGCCTCCCCGGCGTCGAACGCGTCCGCGCCGACGAGGATCTGCTCGATGTCCAGCCAGTCCTTCGGCAGGTCGAAGACGGCTTTGCACACGGTCAGATGCTCGGGCGCGAGGACGGGGATCGAGGTGTCGGCGAATCCGACCGTCCGCGCGGCCGCCTGCATCGCGTCGTGAAACGGGTCGTAGGCGAAGAAGAGGTCCAGCGGCGTGCGCCCCCAGTGCCACCGGCACTGCCCGTCGCGCACCAGCGTGTCGACGTCAGTGGCGTCGATGCCGAGGGGCGCGAGGGCGGCCGCCACGTCCGCGTGGCGCTCGGCCGGGACGAAGACGTTGAGGTCGATGTCGACCGTGGCGCGCGGCTCGGCGTAGTAGGCCAGCGCGAGGGCGCCGCCGAACGCGTGCGCCAGCTGCGCCCCTTCGCACGCCGCGTGGACGGCGACGACCTTGTCGGGCAGCGACGGCTCGCTCACGGCGAACTGACGAGGCGCGGCATCCGAGAACGGTCGCCGCGCGGGCGAGCGGGCAACGCGTCGGCGAGCAGCAGCAGGTCGACGAGCGCCGCCGCCCGGTCCGCGGGATCGCGCCCAGCCCATGCCGCGGCGGCCCGAGCCGCGTCGCTGATCGGCGGGCCGGACACCGCGAGACCATCCGCGACGAGACCCGCGAGCACGGGGCGCGGCCGCTCGCCGCGTGCGAGCGCGCTCAGCAGCGCGCGCGCGGCGGTGTCCGCCGCCGCCGCCGTGACCGGCGCCCCGGCCCGGCGCGCGCGAGCCCGCAGCTCGGCGGCGTCGAACGGTCGTGTCGCCCGTGCCTGCGCGTGCGCGAGCACGTCGGGAGTGAGCGCATCGAACGTGGCGAGCGTGCGGCTGCGGGGACCGCGCGGACCCGTCACGGACTCCCGGATCTCCCACCGACGCCCGGGCCGCTTCGCGATGCTCGCCATAGTGGGCAGTCTACCCACTATCCCGCGTGAACGCCAGGTGAAACGCGCGAACCCTGCACTAGCCTCCGCACGAATGGCCGCGACCGCACGAGCCCTGTCCGTCGCCGGCCTGCGCAAGCGCTACGGCCGCACCGCGGCGCTCGACGGGGTCGACCTCGACGTCGAGCCCGGGCAGCTCGTCGGCCTGCTCGGCCCCAACGGCGCCGGGAAGTCGACGCTCACGAAGATCGCCTGCGGGCTGGTCCGTCCCACCGAAGGCGTCGTCACCATCGCCGGCCACCCCGCCGGGAGCGCCGCCGCCCGCGCCGTCACCGGGTACCTCGCGGAGCTCTTCCGCTTCCCGGGCTGGGCGAGCGCCGACGAGGTCCTGCAGCTGCACCAGCGTCTGGCCCGCAGCCCCGGCGGTGCCGGCGAGCGCGCCGAGCTCCTCGCGCGCGTGGGACTGGATGAGGCCCGCGACCGGCGCGTCGAGGAGATGTCGAAAGGCATGCAGCAGCGCCTCGGGATCGCGCAGGCACTCGTGGGCGCGCCGCGGCTCGTGCTGCTCGACGAGCCGACGAGCGCCCTCGATCCCGCGGGCCGCCGCCTCGTCCGCGACCTGCTCGTCGATCTCCGCACGCGCGACGTCTCCGTGCTGCTGAACAGCCACCTGCTCGGTGAGGTCGAGCAGGTCTGCGATCACGTCGCGATCATCGCCCGCGGACGAACCGTCGTCCGCGGAACGCCGGCCGCGCTTGCCCGCGCCGGGGGCGTGGAGATCGAGACCGCGAACGGCGTGCGCCACTTCCCCGACGCCGCGCGCGAGCAGGTGCCCGAGCTCGTGGCGCAGCTCGTCGGCGCCGGCGAACGGATCTACGGCGTGCGCGTCGTCACAGGCACGCTGGAAGAGGCGTACCTCGAGGCCGTCGAGGAGCCCGGCCCGTGATCGCCGATGCGAACATCGTCGCCGGATACGCGTTGCGCGAGGCGCTACGCCGCAAGGTGCTGCTCGTCGTCGTGATCCTCACGGCCGCGTTCCTCGGCCTCTACGGGTGGGGCACGGCCGAGACGTTCGACACCATCGCGGAGACGACCGACACACCGCTCGTCCGCGAGCAGACGGTCGCGGGCGCGACGCTCCTGGGCCTGGCGATGTTCGTGACGCTCTTCCTCGGCACGGTGCTCGCCGTCTTCCTCACGCTGAACGCCGTGCGCGGCGATGCCGAGCGCGGGCTGCTGCAGCCGCTCGTCGTCCGCCCACTGGGGCGGACGTCGTTCCTCCTCGGCCGGTTCGCCGCCGCGGCGGCCGTCTGCGGCGCCTACGTCCTCGTCGTCTACGGCGCCGCCGTGGCCCTCACCGCCACGCTCGGCGACTTCACGCCCGACGACGTGCTCGGCCCCGGCGTGGCGCTCGCCGCGGCCGTGGTGATCGTCGTGGCGATCGCGCTGCTCGGGTCGACGCTGCTGTCGGCCACCGCGAACGGCATCGCCGTCTTCATGGTGTTCGGCGCCGGGCTTGCCGCCGGGCTCATGGGCCAGATCGGGGAGGCGCTGAACAGCTCCAGCCTCGAGGACATCGCCGACGCCGCCGCCTGGGTCCTGCCGTTCGAGGCGCTGTATCAGCAGGCGCTGCATCTCCTCACCGACAGCACGCAGAACTTCGAGCGGGTGATCGTGCAGCTCGGGCCGTTCGGCGGTGCGCGCGACGCCGGGGCGCTGCTGTGGCCGTGGGCGATCATGTACCTCGTGATGGTCGCCGCCGCGACCGCGTGGCGGTTCGGAAGGATGGACCTGTGAGCGACCGCCCCGCGGTGGCCACACGCGAGGTGCTCCGCGAGTGGGGACGCATCGGCGTCATCGGATTCGGCGGCCCGCCCGCGCACGTCGCGCTGCTGCGCGAACTGTGCGTCGAGGACCGGGAGTGGATCGACCCACGGCACTTCGAGGACGCCAACGCGGCCTGCGGGCTGCTGCCCGGCCCGGCCTCCACCCAGCTGGCGATCCTCCTGGCCCATCACGTCGCGGGCGCGCGCGGGGCGCTCGTCGGCGGGCTCGCATTCATCCTGCCCGGGCTCCTGATGATCCTGGCGCTCAGCGTCATCTACCTCGGGGGCTCGCCGCCGGAGTGGATGCGCGGCGTGGCCGCCGGAGCGGGCGCCGCGGTGATCGCCGTCATCGTGCAGGCGGGCGTCGGGTTCGGGCGCGCGGCGCTCGACGGGCGCGAGGGCGCTCAGCGGATCCGGGCGATCGCCTATGCGCTCATCGCCGCGACCGTCACGATCGTCGCCGGTGCCTGGGTCGTGCTGGCGCTGGTGGGCTGCGGACTGTTCGAGCTGCTGCTGCGCCGCAGCGGGTGGGCCCACCACGCCGCGTCGCTCGGACTTCCCGCGATCGTGCTCGCGGCCACGGGGATCGCGGCGCTGCCGGATCTCGTGTGGACGGCGTTCAAGGTCGGCGCCCTGAGCTACGGCGGCGGCTTCGTGATCATCCCGCTCATGCAGGCCGACGCGGTGAGCAACGGCTGGATGACCGACGCCGAGTTCGCCGGAGCCGTGGCGTTCGGGCAGCTCACGCCGGGGCCGGTCGTCCAGACCGTGGCGGTGGTGGGCTATGCCGCCGCGGGCACCGGGGGCGCGCTGCTCGCCGCGTTCGTCGCGTTCGCGCCGTCGTTTCTCATCATCCTCGTCGGAGGCGAACGGTTCGAGCGCGTGCGCGCGGACCGCAACGCGCGGGCGTTCCTCGACGGCGCGGGACCGGCGGCGGTGGGCGCGATCTTCGGCGCGGCCGTGCCGCTGCTGGAGGGGGCCGCCGAACCGTGGCAGCTCGGGGTGCTCGCGGCCGCCGCGATCGCCCTGTTCGTGGGGCGCATCGGGACGGTGCCGGTGCTCCTTGCCGCCTGCGTCGCCGGGGCGCTCTCCGCGCTCGCCGGCGGCGCGGTCCCCACCTGACGACGGCGCGTCACGGGCGCCGGCCTGCAGGTCACGCTGCCCGGTGGGGGCGCCAACACGGTGAACGTGCTGGTCGGCAGGGCGGCGATCTGCTTGATCGCGGCGACCGAGACGGACGGACCCCGCCCCGGGGCGAGTAGGCTCGCCCCGGGATGGACAGCCTCTTCGATCCCGAGCCGGACGTCGCGCGCACCTCCGCCGCCCCGCGCGGCCCGCTCCCGGCGCGGATGCGGCCCGCGACGCTCGACGACGTCGTCGGCCAGGCCCACGTTCTCGGCACACCCGAGGAGCCGACCGCGCTGCGCCGAGCGATCGACGAGGGCCGCGCGTACTCGATGGTCCTCTACGGGCCGCCGGGAACCGGCAAGACCACGCTGGCGCGCATCGTGGCCTCCAGCGCGAACGCGGCGTTCGAGGAGCTGTCCGCCGTGGAGGCGGGCCGGCCACAGGTGCGCGAGGTCATCGAGCGCGCCCGGCACCGGCTGGAGAACACCGGCACGCCGACGATCTTCTTCCTCGACGAGATCCACCGCTTCAACAAGGCCCAGCAGGACGCGCTGCTGCCCGCCGTCGAAGAGGGGCTGCTCACGCTCATCGGAGCGACGACGGAGAACCCGTACTTCGAGGTGAACTCGGCGCTCCTGAGCCGGGCGCAGATCTACGAGCTGCAGCCGCTCGACGAGGAGGACGTCCTGCTGCTGCTGCGCCGGGCGATCGAGCGGGGGGAGTGCGGCGGCACCGAGGTGCAGGACGAGGCGCTCGCGTTCCTCGCCGCGCGCAGCGGCGGTGACGCGCGCTCGGCGCTCGCCGCGCTGGAGCTCGCGTGCGAGACGAGCAGCGTGGTCGATCTGCCCGCCGCCGAGGAGGCGCTGCAGCGCAAGGCCGTCCGCTACGACAAGGGCGGCGACCAGCACTACGACCTGATCAGCGCGTTCATCAAGTCGATCCGCGCGTCGGACCCCGACGCCGCGCTGTACTACCTCGCGGTGATGCTGGAGGGCGGCGAGGACCCGCGGTTCGTGGTGCGGCGGCTCGTCATCAGCGCGTCCGAGGACGTCGGCAACGCGGACCCACGCGGGATCATGGTCGCGACCGCCGCCGCGCAGGCCGTCGAGCACGTCGGCATGCCGGAATGCGCGCACGCGCTTGCGCAGGCCGCCGTGTACCTCGCGCTGGCGCCAAAGTCCAACAGCGCGTACCTCGCGTTGGGCGCGGCGCGGGCGCACGTCCGCCAGTACGGCGCGGCCCCGCCCCCGCACGAACTGCAGGACGCGCACTACCCGGGGGCCGCGCAGCTGGGCCGGGGCACGGGCTACGACTACCCGCACGACCACCCGCAGCATCTGAGCGCGAGCGAGGTCCGCCCTGACGAGCTGAGGGACATCACCTTCTGGGCGCCGGATGACACCGAGACCGCGATGCGCGACCGCTGGCAGCGGATCGTGCAGGCCCGCGGCGACCGCCCCGCCGCGCCCTGGCGACCGCCCGGGCGATGATGCCGGACGGGTCTGGCACGATGGCCGGCGTGAGCTCCAGCGGCACCGTCACCTCGGTGAGCCCGATCGACGGCGCGACGCTGGGCGCCGTTCCGGCGACGGCAGCCGACCGGGTTGCGGACCAGGTGCAGGCCGCCGCGCTCGTCCAGCCGCTCTGGGCGCAGCTGCGCCTGACCGACCGTGCGCGCTACCTGCGCCGCGCCGCGCAGGCGGTCATCGACGTGTGGGACGAACTCGAGGAGCTGCTCGTGCGCGAGGGCGGGCGCCCGCGCGCAGAGGTCGCGACGATGGAGCTGCTGCCCGCCGTCGACACCCTGCAGTGGCTCGCCGACGCGGGCCCGAAGGTGCTCGGCCCGCGCCGCGTGCCCGTCTCGCGCACGCTGTTCCCGGTCAAGCGCGCGCGGCTCACGCACGCGCCGCTCGGGGTCGTCGCCGTGCTCACGCCGGCATCCGAGCCGTTCGCCACGCCGCTCGGTGACGTCGCCGTCGCGCTGATGGCCGGCAACGCGGTCGTGCTCGCGCCGAGCGCGCTCGCCCCGCTGGCCGCCGAGCGCGTGCTGCGCGTCTTCGCACGGGCCGGGATTCCCGAGGGTCTGGTGCGGGTGGTCCACGGCGGCCCGGAGGTCGGCCGCGCGCTCGTCCGGGCGCCCATCGCGCAGGTCCGGTTCACCGGCAGCGACGAGGCGGGCCGCGACGTCGAAGCCGCTCGCGCGCGCGAGCTGCACCGCGCCGCGCTCGCCGTCGGCGGGCGCGACGCCATGCTCGTCCTCGCCGACGCCGACCCGGAGCGCAGCGCGGTCGGCGCGACGTGGGCGGCGTTCGCCCACGGCGGGCAGTGCGGCGGCAGCGTCAAGCGTGCCTACGTGGTCGAGACGCGCGCCGAGCGGTTCGTCGCAGACGTGACGGAACTCGCCCGTGCGATGCGCGTCGGGGACCCGCGTCATCCCGACATCGAGATCGGCCCGCCGCTCGCGCAGGACCGCGTGGAGGCCGTGCGCGCGATCGTCGATGCGGCGGTCGCCGGCGGAGCGACGCTGCACTGCGGCGGCGTGGTGGAGGTCCCGGGCCTCGCCGGCCCCGCGCACGCCCCGATGGTCCTGACGAACGTGCCCGCCGAGGCCGAGCTGCGCACCGCCGCGGTGCCCGGGCCGGTGCTGGTCGTCGACACGGTCCGCGACGAGGACGAGGCCATCGCCCGCGCGAACGCCGCCCGCGGCGGACTCGGCGCCTCCGTCTGGACGGCGAACCGCCACCGCGGCACGCGCATCGCCCGCGAGCTCCGCGCCGGCATGGTGTGGGGCAACGACCACCAGGTGACCCGCGCGGCGCCGCAGCTGCCGTGGGGCGCCGTCGGCGGCGCCGGGCTGGGCCGCGCTCGGGGCACCGACGCACTGCGCGCCTCCGCCGAACCGAAGCTCATCACGTGGGATCCGCCGGGAGGGCGCGCCGCCTGGTGGGCGCCGTACGACGGCACCGCGGTTTCCGCCTGGCACGCGCTCGCGCAGCTGCGCTCCGTGCGCGACCGCGACCGGGAGACGGCGCTGCGCACCGGGGTCATGCCCCTCGCGCGGATCGCGGCGCGAACCGCCCGCGCGGCGCGGCACGGCGGCTGAGAACACACCGCCTCCGCGCCGAAACGCGGAGGCGGAGGTGTGGTGGATTCCCGACAGGCCGTCCGGTCCCGGTGTTGTCCCCGCCGCCAGGAACGGCCCCTCCCGCTACGCTGATCTCATGCCAGCCGCCGCGTACGCCGGGAAGGAATGCGTCTGCCAGTTCAAGCGCGGGATCTGTGACCAGACCTGCGTCAGGGACATGCTGGAGACGCCGTTCTACATCGCGTGCCTGAAGCTCAAGGGCCGGAGGTGCCTCGTCGTCGGCGGGGGCGCGCTGGGGCTGGAGAAGACCGAGGGCCTGCTCGCGTGCGACGGCGATGTGACCGTGATAGCCCCCGAGGTCGGCCCCGAGCTCGAGCAGCTCGCCGCCGAGGGGTCGATCACCTGGGAGCGCCGCGAGTACGGTGGTGCCGCAGACCTCGAGGGCGTGTTCATGGTCATCGCATGCACCGATGACACCGACGTGAACATCAAGATCTACGACGACGCCGAGGCGCGGGCGATGCTCGTGAACATCGTCGACGTCCCGCCGCTGTGCAACTTCATCCTCCCCGCGCTCGTGCGGATGGGCCCGCTGGCGATCGCGATCTCCACCGCGGGCGCGTCACCGGCGCTGGCCAAGCGGATGAAGCGCGAGGTCGCGGAGCTGTTCGGGGATGAGTACGCGACGCTGGCGATCATGCTCAACGATGTGCGCGGCTGGGCGAAGGGGACACTGCCCACGTACCAGGACCGCAAGGCGTTCTTCGAGGAGGTCGTCAACGGCGAGCCGGACCCGATCGCGCTGCTGCGCGCCGGGGACTCCGCCGCGGTGGCGGACCTTATCGCCGCGGCGCAGAGCACCCACTCGCTGGCGTAGCACCCCCCGGCTGAACGGTCGTCGGTGGCTGCTCTGGCGACACAAAACAACCGTTCGGCCTCGCCGGGGCCGGGCTCACGCGTTCAGCGGCGTCGGACCGCCAGGCCCGTGAGCGTCTCGCGCACGACCCGCTCGGCCACGAGCGCGGTGATGTCCGCAGACGCCACCATCGTCGGGATCACCTCGACGAGGTCCATCCCGACCAGCTCCACGCGCTCGCCGAGCGCGCGGCATGCCCACAGCAGGTCGGCCGACGTCATCCCGCCTGGCTCGGGCGTCCCGGTCCCTGGCGCGAACGCCGGGTCGAGCACGTCGATGTCGACCGACAGGAACACCGGGCCGCCGCCGACGATGCCGACCGCCTCGTCGACGACGGCGCGAATCCCGCGGTCACGCACGTCGTGCATGAACAGCGCGGTGATCCCCTCCTCCTGCTGCCAGCCGAACTCCTCCTCGCCGGGCCAGTAGCCGCGCAGCCCGATCTGCACGTACCGCTTCGGATCGACGAACCCGTCGCGCACCAGCCGGTACATCGGCGTGCCGTGCGAGACCTCCACGCCGAAGACCTCGGTCCCGGTGTCCGTGTGCGTGTCGAAGTGGATGAGGCCGACCGGGCCGCCGTGCGCCTCGGCGCACGCGCGGATGTCCGGCTCGGCGATGGAGTGGTCACCGCCGAGGATCACGGGCATCGCGCCCGCGTCGAGCACCTGCCGCACCGTCGCGCGGATCGCCTCGTGCGTGCGCGCGGGATCCGCCGGCAGCACGGGCGCGTCGCCGAAGTCGACCACCCGAAGCTCGGCGAACGCGTCGACCTTCGCCTCGAGGTGCGGGCCCGGCGGGCAGCTCGCCGCGCGGATGGCGCGCGGGGCGAACCGCGTGCCGGGGCGGTCGGAGACGAGGTCGTCGGTGGGCGCGCCCACGATCGCCACGTCAACGCCCGCAAGCTCGGCCGGGTCCTCCGTGTACGGCATCCCGGAGAACGACAACAACCCGGCAAAGTCCGGCTTCTCGCCGTACTGGGCCCAGCGCGCGAGCGGGTCGATCATGGGCCCATCCTCCCACGCACTGGACGGCGCGGGCGCAATCGCGGAGACTGACCACTGAGATGAACGCGCCTGCCGGGACCACCAGCGGCGATGTGACCCCGACGAGCTCGGCCTCGCCGCCCGCAACCACGGCCTGCCGCTCGAAACGCCGCGCCACGACCTCACGCCGGCGGGGCCGCACCACCTGCTCATCCACTACGACATCCCGCTCGTCGACCCCGTCGAGCGGCGGGCGTGGCGCGGCTGGGCGTGCGCGTGGGACGCCGAGCCCGGCGCGACCGTCGTCTTCTCGTGCGCGACCGACGCGACGGGCGCCACCCAGCCGCTGGAACCCCAAGGGCTATGCCAACGACGCGGTGGAGCGGATCGCGGTCACCCTCCGGGAGGTGACCGGGTGATCACCCCGATCCTCAAGCTCGACTCGCGGGAGAAGTGGCGGCCCCAGCCCGTCGAATCCGTCGAGCAGTTCGGCACCATCCGCATGAGGCCGATCGACCTCGCGAAGCTGCCGAAGGCGGGCGGGCGGATGGACTTTCCGCCCGACATGAAGGACCCGAAGGGCACGCCGGTCGTGGGCTACCACCGCGTCGTCGAGCGGGCCCACCTGCACTGGCACCAGTTCTGGGTCTGGTACCTCTACAACCCGTGGGCGATCGCGGGCGCCGGCGTCCACGAGGGCGACTGGGAGTTCGTCCAGATCGCCACGGTCGACGAGGCCGGCGACCAGCCGGTGCTGCTCACCGCCTCGCAGCACAAGACGGGCGAGAAGCGCGAGTACTGGGGCTGCGAGATGGTGAAGGGCCGGCCGGTCATCTACGTGGCCCGGGACTCGCACGCGAACTTCTTCACGGCGGGCACGCGCGGCAGCGACGACGCCAACGGGAAGGGCAAGGTCCTCGACGCGATCGAGTGGCGCGAGTTCGGCCTGTGGGCGACGTGGCCGGGACGCTGGGGGAACTCCGACGGCGTGGGCCAGTCCCCGCAGTCGCCCGGCTCGCAGGCCGAGCGGTGGAGCCGGCCCGAGGTCTACCACGCTCGCGCGCGGTAACCGCGATGGCTCACACGGATGGGCGCAGCCGGATGCTGCGGAAGCCGAACTTCGCGGCCAGGAGATCGAAGTGGCGGTCGACATGCAGCACGTCGGCGCCGTGCTGCTGTGCGCACGCTCCGATGATGAGGTCCGGGAGCGGGATCCGATGCTCGCCGGTGTCGGCCAGCTCGCGTTGTGCGGCCTCGGCCGCCGCGATCGTCGCGTGGTCGATGCGCAGGTCCCGATAGGCGCCGAGGTCCTCCTGGAGGACGTCGAAATCCGCAGCCGACCGCGCGCTGTGCAGGACCTCCATCCGCGTGATCGCGCACATGCACAGTTCGCCGCGCTCGACGAGCTCGGCTCCGCCGCGGACCCAGGCTGACTTGTCGAGGAGGATCAGCGCCACGCGTGGTCGCCGAGAAGGTGCTCGACGTCGACGAGCTCGCGGGCGCGGTCGAGCCCGGAACGCTGACGCACGCGACGGGCGTCGAGGCTGGCGAGTTCGGCCTCCAGCGCGCGGCCGCCCACCTCGGCGAGACGCAGCAGCAGCCGCCTCCGATCGGTGATCTCCGGCCAGGCGCGCTCCGCGAGATCGAGCAGCCGAGCGGTCTCTCCCGTGTCCGTGACCGTGTAGCGCGGGTGGGTGGTCGGCACGGGGTAAGTGTAACACCGAGACGCGCCCGGTGCGACACCTCTCAGAGCAAGAGGGTGTCGGACCATGTGTACAACGCCGTATCCACATGTTTGGCCCATCGCGCGGTTGGAGGGCCAGACCAACATCCATAGCTTGAATGTCGCCCTAGGGTTCCGCTGCTGGCCGCACAGCAGGACAGGTCCGAGAGGGCAGGCCGGCACCACACATAGCCGAGCCCACACGGAGGGACAAAAGCCCGGGAGATCTTTGATCTGCCGGGCATTTCGCATTTCTAGGGGGCTTTTCGCATGGAGCTCATCGGTTCGACGGCACTGATCGTCATCGATATTCAGAAGGGGGAGGTCATGGGCCAGGAGGCCTGTGGCATCCCGATCATGGGCGGCGGCGCCGAGCGTCACGCCCGGTCGCTGGAGATCGTGCGGGCCGCCCGTGCCGCCGGCATCCCGCCGATCTTCATCCAGGAGGTGCACAAGCGCACGCTCGTGGACTTCGGCCGTGAGCTCGACGGCGCCGAGACCATCCACGGCCTGGAGGGCGACGAGGCGACCGAGCTGGCCGACGGCTTCGAGCCGCACCCCGACGAGTACCTCATCCGCAAGCGCCGCTACTCGGCGTTCTTCGGCACCGAGCTCGAGATCGTCCTGAAGGCCTACAAGGCCGAGACGCTCGTCCTCATCGGCGCGCTCACCGACGTGTGCGTGCACTACACATTCGCCGACGCGCACCAGAGCGACTACCACCTTCGGGTCGTCACCGACTGTGTCGGCGGGTCGTCGCACGAGGCGCACGAGGCGTCGCTGCGCGCCATGGAGTACCTGCAGCGCGACGCGCTCGTCACGAGCGAGGAGACGCTCGCCGCATTCGCCGCCTACGCCAAGGAGCCCGCGGCGGCGTGAGCTCGCCGGCCGACACCACGCCGGTCCTCGACGTGCAGGACCTGCACGTCACGTTCGCCTCCCCCGGCGGCGACGTGCACGCGGTGCGCGGCGCGTCGCTGCAGATCGCGCCCGGCGAGGTCGTCGGCCTCGTGGGCGAATCGGGATCGGGCAAGAGCGTGCTCGGCCTCACCGCGCTGGGCCTGCTGCCCCGCAAGCCCGCGCCGCGCCTCGAAGGGGTCGCGCTGCTCGACGGGATCGACATGGTCACCGCGACAGAGGACGACATGCGCGCCCGGCGCGGCAGCTACATCAGCGCGGTCTTCCAGGACCCGATGGGATCGCTGAACCCGTCGATGCGCATCGGCGCGCAGGTCGCCGAGGCGGCCGGTGGAGCGACCGACGAGGAGGTCGCCGAGATGCTCGCGGCGACCGGCATCCCCGAGCCCGAGCACAAGGCGCGCGCCTATCCTCACGAGCTCTCCGGCGGCCTGCGCCAGCGCGTGATGATCGCCATGGCGCTGTCGCGCCACCCGCGGTTGATCGTCGCCGACGAGCCGACCACCGCGCTGGACGTCACCGTCCAGGCGAAGGTCCTCGACCTGCTCGCCGCGGCGTCCCGCGAGCGTGCGGTGGCGCTGCTGCTCGTCACCCACGACCTCGGCGTCGCCGCGCGGATCTGCGACCGCATCGCCGTCGCGTATGCGGGCCGGATCGTCGAGGAGGGAACCACCGCGCAGCTCCTGCAGCAGCCGCACCACCCGTACACCGTCGGACTGCTGGCCAGCCGCCCGCGGCTCGACGGCTCCATCGCCGGCGGCGACCTGCCCACGCTGCCCGGCCGCCCGCCGGATCCGCGGAAGGGTGGGC
>JBPPNC010000093.1:0-10226 GCA_051306365.1 Solirubrobacteraceae bacterium | reverse complement strand
GAGCCCGAGCCGGAGCCGACCCCCGAGCCCACGCGGGTGCCCCAACCGGAGACCGACCGTGCAGATCCGGTCACCCACGAGCCGACCGGCCCCGCGCCCACACCAGCCGCGACGAGCGGCAGCTTCGCCGGGGTCGTCTCCGAGACAATCCACGAGCGCCACCTCACCAAGGTGCCGTTCGGCGACCGCTCGCACTGGCTGCAGCCGTGGCGTTCCTTCCTCGACACGCCACGCGCAACCCAGCTACGTGACGCGGTCGGCATCAACTTCAACGTCTCCGCCGCCGAGGCGCCTGCCGTCGCGCGACTGCTGGCCGCCAACGGGTTCCGCCGGGCGCGGATCGAGATCGCCTGGGGCGACCTGAACTACGACGATCCGCGGACGATGTGGCGCGCCACGGAATGGCGCACGAAGATCCGCGCGCTGCGCGACGCCGGCCTGCGCCCGCTCGTCCTGCTGAACTCCGACGACGGCCGCCCGGCACCGGTGAAGGACGAATACCTTCGGCTGACGAGTGCCGCCGGGCCGGGTGCGCGAACGGTCCAGCTCGACGCGGCGAGCGCGGCGAAGGTCGTCCCGGGCCGCACTGGTTTCACGAACGGAAACGTCCGCGCCGACCTCATCATCGCGAGCCTCTCGGGCACCACCGCGACGCTCTCCAAGCCGCTGCCGACCTACGTGCCGGCCGGCGCCTACCCGGCCGCGACGCTGCGCCACGCGCCGTTCAGCCCCGTCACCCGCGCCGACGGCGGCGTCAACCCCGGCGGCGAGGACACCATGCAGGGCTGGATCGACTACGTCGACACCGTCACGGACTTCGTCCGCGCCGAGCTTGGCAGCACACAGTTCGACGTCGAGGTCTCCAACGAAGCGATCCTCAACTCGGCGTTCTGGGACATCAACCGGTACTACGAGCCCGACCTCTTCCCCGGCCGCGTTGCCGAGGACACGATCGTCGAGCGGACCGTGAACTGGGTGAAGGACCCGGCCAATGACCTGCCGGGTGTGCGGATCACCAACGGCTTCTCCAGCCAGCGTCCGTGGGACAGCGCCGCGACCTCACCTGTGGGCCTCGACGCGCTGAGCAAGCACTACTACCCGCGCTACCTGCGCTTCCCGTCCAACGTGCTGCAGGGCAACCGCCCGATCGACGCCCTCGGCAACGTGTCGGGCTGGCACAGCGGCAGCGGCTGGGTCGACACCCACAACCCGCAGTACGACACGTTCTTCCCGGAGTTTTCGCTCACGGCAATCGCGACGGAGTCGATCATCCGCGACAGCGGCCCGATCACGACGCGCTTCACCGATCTGCAGGGCCGCAGCACCGAGCACGGGCGCAACGTGAAGAACGCCGCGGGCAAGCCGGTCGAGCTGTGGATGACCGAGATCAACCTCGAGACCGCAGCGGGGAAGTCGCTCACCGCCCTGACCTACGCCGACGAGGAGCACCTGCGCGCCAAGGCCGCCCTGCGCACGCTCACGTCCTACGTCAACAAGGGCACGACGCAGATCGACTTCTACTCGGCCGGCACCCAGGAGTGGACGCTCATCGGCAAGACGTTCTGGGACGCACTCGGCAGCACCGGCACGTACCCCGGTGACACCACCGGCGGTCCGACGCTCAGCGGCATCCGGCGGCTGACGTCGACCCTGAACGCCGGCACAGTCACGGTCCCGCGCAAGCTGACGCTCGCGTCGATCGGCGACTACGGCGGACGGTTCCAGTTCTACGGCGACGGCAGCGCGGCGCGGCCGACGCTGTACGACCGCGACGTCCTCGCGTTCCTCCCCTTCCAGGCGTCGGACACGCGCTTCGTCGTCCCGGTCTACGTCATGACGCGCAACATGGCGAAGGTGCACGACACCAGCGCCCCGACGAGCGACCCGAAGCGGTTCGACCTGCCGGCCGAGCGCTACCAGCTGACGATCGGCGGCACCGACGCGCGCAACGCGAACGTCAGCGCGGTCGACCCGATGACGGGCACGAGCGTGCCGGTCGACGTGGTGCGGCGCACGGACAGCGGCTGGCTCGTCGTCGAGCTGCCCGTCACCGACTCGCCGCGGCTGCTCGTCATCGACGAGGGCTGACGTCCTCGATGGGCAGGCAACCCGCCCGCCGCAACCGCTGATCCAGCGCGAAGGTCGCCCGGGAGATCGGGTGCCGCCCGGCGGTCATCCACGCGCCGACGCCGCGGAGGATGCCCTCGAAGATCCACACCAGGCCGCCGTCTGACCGGATGCCGCGCAGGACCGACTTGCCCGCGTACCCCACGCCGTACAGCGTCGCCCACGGCTGGGGGTAGTAGGTCGCGCACAGCAGCTGCTCGTTGCAGCGGCCGTAGCGCTCCATGCGCCGGTTGCTGCGCCGCGGCGACTCGCGATGCTCGATCGGCGCCGCGCGGCCGTAGCGGACGAGGTACCCGGCGTCGAGGAGCCGCAGGCAGAAGTCGTGCTCCTCGCCCTGGTGGACGATGCGCTCGCGGTAGCCGCCCAGCTCGAGGAACACGTCGCGCCGCACGGCGTGCGCGGTGCCGCGGAACACCGGCCCGATCCAGCAGCCCTCGGCGTCGGGCGGCTGCTGGTGCACCTGTGGGCTGCGCCGCACGTCGATGAACGGGATCCCCACGGCGGCGATGCGGTCGTCGTCCTCGAAGTCGCGGAGCGTCTGCGCGACCGTGTCGGGTGACGTGCACACCGCGTCGTCGTCGATCGAGACGATGACGCGGCCGCGCGCGAGACGGGCGGCATCGTTGCGGCGCACGACGAGTCCGGCGTTCGTCTCGAACCGCTGCACGCGCACGTCGGGGAACCGCTCGGCGACCATCTCCGCCGTGCCGTCGGATGAGCCGTCGTCGACGACGAGGACCTCGACGGCACCCGTCTGCATGCAGGCAGACGCGAGGGCGTCGGCGAGCATGTCGCGACGGTCCTTCGTCACGATCACGATGGTGGCGTCCATGGCTGGCGGCATGGTTCCAGATCGCTCAGCCCCGGAGCAGTGCCGCGACCACCGCGAGCCGCTCGCCGTTGGTCCACGTCGGCGTGCGGGCGGTCCGAAGCGCGGGCCCGATCGCACGGGGCGCCGGTGGCGACGCGGGAAGGACCGCGGTGGACGCCGGCAGAAACCGCCCGCCACCGGCTCGCGCGACCCGCGCGGCCCACACCTCCCCCGCGTGGGCGCCGTACCGCGGGTCGGGCAGGCCGTGCTCGCGCAGCGCCGCGCGCGGGACGAGGGTGTGCGCGAGCGTCGCGCGGCGTATCGGCAGCACCCGCTCGGCGGCGAGCGCGATGACGGCGTCGACGTCGAACTGGTCGCCCGCCGGCAGCGCGAACGGCAGTGGCCGACCCGCGGGGTCGACGACCATGCCGCAGCGCAGCTCGCCGTCGGCGAGGTCCATCAGGCGCGAGACCGCGTCCGGCTGAGGCGCCGCGCCTCCGTCGAGGACCCACACCCAGTCGTGGTCGCTCGCGGCCGCCCGCGCCAGCGCGTTCGCGCCCGTCCAGATCGCCGCAACCGGAGTCTCCTGCACGTCGAGCGCCGCGCGGCACGCCCGCTCCTGCGCCGCAGCGGCATCGGTGATCACCGCGACGACGCCGCTCATCTGGTCTCCCCCGTCACGCCGTCGCGCAGCCCGCGCGCCAGCAGCTTCAGCGCGGCGGGTTCCCGTCCGCGCTCGCGCAGGAACGCGAGCAGCGACTTCACGTAGTAGCGGGCGTAGTCGATCCGGTCCATCGGCGCGAGGCTCGTGCCGCGCAGCAGCAGCAGCGAGTTGCGCACGTGGTAGTAGAAGCGGTCGCCGGACGAGCTCGCAGCCGCCGGGTGCGCCGTGGGCGTCCAGTGGTAGACCCGGCTCTCGGGGACGAGGTAGCCGGCCTCCGAGCGCATGATGCGCGAGGTCAGCTCCACGTCGTCGGTCCAGATGAAGTAGTGCGCGAGCGGCAGCCCGTAGCGCTCGATGGCGTCCCGGCGCAGGGCGACCGAGACGAACGTCGCGTTGCGCAGGCCGACCAGTCCGTCGGCCACGCCGAGCGCCATCAGCTCGGGGTCGCGCCAGCGCGGGGACGGCAGGTTCATCGGGTGCAGCGTCTCGTCCTTCCAGCGGACCTGACTGGACAACATCATCGGAGCGCGGCCCGTTGCGCGGGCCCCGCCGGCCAGGAGCTGCTCGAGCGTGTCGGGCACGGTGAACGTGTCGTCGTCCATCACCCAGAGCCAGTCGTGGCCTCGCGCGAAGGCGTCGCGCATGCCGGCGTGGAAGCCGCCGGCGCCGCCGACGTTCTCGGGCAGGCGCAGCAGCGTGACGTCGGGGAACCGCTCGGCGACCATCGCCGCGGTGCCGTCGGTGCTCGCATTGTCGACGACGAGGATCTCGTCGGCCGGCCGGGTCTGCGCGCCCAGCCGCGTCAGGCATTCGGCGAGCAGGCCGGCGCGGTTGTATGTGACGACGATCGCGCAGATGCGCTCGGCGGGCCCGGCACCTACCATGCGCGTGTGCGGCGCGACGAGGTCAAGCGGACGGTCAAGCTGGCCGTCGTCGCGATCGCGGGCCGCCCGATCCGCTGCGAGGTCTGCGGCGAGGTCATGGTCAAGGCGATTCCGATCATATGGAAGGGCGACGTGAAGCTCATCGGCGCCGAGGCGGGGCTCGTGGCGGTCGACTTCGCGTCGATGAACCGGCTCGTCTTCCGCCACGTCGAAGTGGGCGCCTGCGCGGCGCGGCGCCCGTGACGGCGCTCACCGTCATCCTCACGCACGTCGACGCGGCCACGGCCGGCGAGCAGCTGCGCCTGCTCGGCGGCATCGCGCCCGGCGAGCGGTTCGTGGTCTGCCACGGCGGCAGGCGCGCGGACTTCGACGCGCTCGACATCGACGCGAAGGCCTTCGTCGACGACCCCACCCTGCGTGCCGCGGCCCGCTCGTTTCAGTCCTACCACGTGACCTTCGCGACGGTCTGGAACCGCTGGGTCCGCGACGACCCGTCGATCGACGCGGTCTACGTCATCGAGTACGACCACCTCCTGCTCCGCGGCGACTACGCCGAGCGACTCGGCGCGATCGCCGCGCAGACCGGCGCCGGGTTGCTCGGCAAGGAGGCGACGCTGCGTACCGGTACGAACTGGGAGCACTACGGCCGCTTCCGGCACGACCCTGCGCTGCTCGCACATCTGCAGCGCGTCAGCGTGCGCGAGGACCCGACGCCGATCTACGGCACCCTCGGCGACGGCATGTGGCTCAGCCGCGCCGCGCTGGCCGACTACGTCGCCGTCGAGGACCACCCGGCGTGCTACGGCGAGCTGTACGTCCCGACGCTGGTGCACCACCTCGGCCACCGAGTCGTCAACCTCGCCGAGCACTCAGACCTCTATGACCACGTCCGCTGGGACCCTCCGTACGCGCCCGCGGAGGTCCGCGCGCTGCACGCCGCCGGCGCGACGTTCGCGCATCCCGTCAAGGACCTCGAGGTGTGGCGCGAGGTCGCCGGTCACGCCTCGCCCGGCACCTCGGTGACGAGCGGCGACGGGTACCAGGTGTAGTCGATGTTCTCCGGGTGCTCGACGAGGAGCTGCTCGAACACCTGCGCGATGGCGGCCCGCAGCGCGGTCGCGTCGCGGTAGTGCGTCGCGTCGAGCGGCTCGTACATCCGGACGACGACGTGCGAGCCGTCGCGCAGCGGCAGGATCGGCAGCACCCGGGCACCGGTGCGGAACGCAAGCGTCGCGGGCGCGCCCGTCAGCGCGACCGAGCGGCCGAGGAACGGCGTGGCCGCCGAGCCGGGGAGGTCGAAGGCGATGAGCAGCGTGTCGCCGCGCTCGAGGACCTCGAGGAAGCGCTCGGGCGGCTCGCTGTTGGAGATCGCGGTGCCGGGGCCGAGCGCTTGGGCGTAGTCGCGAAGCTTCAGGGTCCACAGCCCCTCGAACCCGGGCGGCATCGGCTCCCAGTAGTGCGCGCTCGTGACCGAGTACAGGTGAAAGCCGTGGTGCTTGAGCGCGGCGTGCAGGCCGAACAGGCCGCCGAAATGGCCGACCACGATGAGGCACCCGCGGCCGTCGGCGTGCGCGGCATCCCAGTGCTCGCGCCCGACGATCCGCGAGTGCTTGATCAGCCACGGGCGCCAGAACAGCTCGCGCAGCCGCGCGACCTCGGCGACGTTGCGCCGCGCCAGTCGCCGCGCCTCGCCGGTGCGCGGCGTGTACTCCAGGAGGTCCTGCATGAGGTGCTCGGCCTGCTGGCGCTCGACGCGCCGGCCGTTGCGCGCCTCGGGCGAGCCGAAGCGCGAGACGAGCGCGAGCGCAACCTTCGCAGGCAGCAGGCGGTGCACGAGCGGCGTGGCGTACAGCCGCGTACCCAGGCCGACGTCCGCGACGCGATCGTCCTGCGGGACAGGGTCCGTCTGCTCGTCGCCGGCCACAGGCTGTCTCAGCGGACGCGCAGCCGGAGGCGATGGCGGGCACTCGGCGCGGCGGGCGCCGGGTGGCGCGCGACCCAGTCCTCGACCGCACGCGCGGTCGTCTCGGCCTGGTCCTCGAGCATCGTGAGGTGCGTACCCGGCAGGTTCGCGACGGCGTCGCGCTGCGGCCACGACGCGGTCCAGTCGCCGACCCGCACGAGGCCGGGCACCGGCTCGGTTGCCTTGACCAGCAGCGTGGGCGCCGCGCGCGGCGGCGGGGTCCACCCGGCGAGCAGGCCAAGGTAGACGCCCATGGTCCCGAGCCGGTCGTCGTCGACGGCCGGGTGCGCACCGTCGCCTTCGAGCATGCGGTCGAAGACGAGGTCGGCGATCGGCAGCATGGTGTCGATCGTGTACGAGTCGATGAGGGCGACCGACGCCGCGGGAGCGCCGATGCGCGCGAGCTCCACCGCGACGGCGTGAGCCAGCAGCCCGCCCGTGGAGAAGCCCACGAGCGCGACCGGCCGGCCGTGCGCGTGCTCGGCGATGGTGATCGCCTGCGCGCCTGCCGCCGCGTCGATGCGCGAGGGCAGCAGCTCGTCGGGCAGGAAGCCGGGCACCGGGACGGCGATGACCTCGCGGCGGTCGGCGAACGCCTTCGCGAACCGCGCGTACTCGTGCGGCCCCGAGCTGGCGATGAGCGACGGGATGCAGACGACGATCGGCTCGGCGGGGCCCTGCGCCAAGGGGACGGCCGCAGGAGCCTGGCGCCGGTGGTGGCTGACCCCGAACCGCGGGCGCAGGCGCGCGTGGGCCTCGGCGATCGCGATGGCGTCGCGGATGCGATGCAGCCGGCAGGCGCGGCGGAACAGGCCGGTCAGCACGCCGTCGGCGCCGTGCGCGCCGTTGCCGTTCGCCGCGGCCGCGAGGGCCTCCGGCTCGGGATCGCCGCCGAGCTGCCCCACGAGGTGGGCGACGAGCGCGGCGGGAGTCGGGTGGTCGAAGAGCACGGTCGCGGGGAGCGTCAGGCCGGTCAGCGCCTGCAGGCGCTTGCGCAACTCCAGCGTCACGAGCGAGTCGAAGCCGAGCTCGAGGAACGTCAGCTGCATGTCGACCGCGTCGGCCGACTCGTAGCCGAGCGCCGCGGCGATCTCCCCGCGGATCGCGTCGCCGCCGACCCCGGCGTGCGCGCCGTTGCTCGCGGCGGCGAGCGCGCGGACGGCGGCGCGGCGCGGGCGGGCGCGCACGAGGCCGCCGAGGATCGGCAGCAGGATGCCGGCCTGCGCGCGGCCGGCGAGCTTGGGCAGATCGAACGCGATCTGCGCGAGCAGCGCGTGGTCGGTCGTGCGCGCGGCGTCCATGAGCTCCAGGCCGAACTCGTCGGACATCGGCAGCATGTCGAGCGGGCCGACCCGGCGGCCGTCGTCGGCGGTCAGGTGCTCGGTCAGCTCGGTGACGCGTCCCCAGAATCCGAAGGCCAGCGCGAGCGCCGGCAGCCCCTCGGCGCGGCGCTTCGCGGCCAGCGCATCGAGGAACGCGTTCGCCGCCGCGTAGTTGGCCTGGCCCGGGCTGCCCAGGCACGAGGCGGCCGATGAGAAGAGGATGAACTCCTTGAGGTCCAGCTCGCGCGTCAGCTCGTGCAGGTGCAGCGCGGCGTCGACCTTCGGGGCGAAGACGTGGCGGATGCGGTCGGCGTCCATGGACGTGAGCACGCCGTCGTCGAGCGCACCCGCGGCGTGGACGACCCCGGTGAGCGGCCGATTGGCCGGGATGCTCGCCAGGAGCTGCTCCAGCGCGGCGCGGTCGGTGACGTCGCACGCGACGATCTCGGCGGAGGCGCCGGTCGCGCGCAGCTCGGCCAGCAGCTCGTCGACGCCCGGCGCGTCGGGGCCGCGGCGGCTGACGAGCAGGAGGTGGCGCGCGTCGCCCTGCGCCGCGAGATGGCGGGCGAACATCCCGCCGAGACCGGTGGTGCCGCCGGTGACCAGGACGGTGCCGTCGCCGTGGACGGGCGGCCGCTCGCCACACTCGTCGGGCCGCAGCGGCCGCAGGCGCGGGGCGTGCAGCGCGCCGTCGCGGACCGCCAGCTCAGGCTCGTCGGACGACAGGACCGCGCGCAGGGTCTCGGTGAGCTCGCCCTCGTCGTCGAGATCGACGAGCCCGAAGCGTCCCGGGTGCTCGGAGCCCGCCGTGCGGACGAGGCCCTGGACCGGCGCGACGCGCAGATCGGCCGCGCCGCGAGTCACGACGACGAGCCGCGCCTCGCCGAGCGCCTCGGCGGCCAGCCAGCCCTGCAGCAGCGCGAGCGCCTGCTCGGTCGCCGTGTACGCCGCGCCGGGGAGTTCGCCGTCGGGCGCATCGAGCACCGCGATCGCCTGGGCCGGCGGCTCGGCGCCCGCCTCCACCGCGGCCACGAGCGCCGGGAGGTCGGCGTAACGCTCGCCTGCGAGGTCGGGTGCCGGGTCGGGGCCGAGCACGGCGACGGGCCCGACGTCGCCGTCGGTCGCCGCGACCGGCGTCCACGCCACGGGGTACAGGCCGCGCGGCAGCCGCCGGGCCGCGGGCTTCCCGGCGTCGCCCGGGCCGAAGCGCACGCTGTCGATCGAGACGACCGCCCCGCCGTCCCCGTCGTTCGCGCGGACGCGCCACCCGTCGGGCGCGGGGTCGAGCACCGCCGTCAGCGCGGCCGCGCCGCGCTGGTGCAAGCGTGCGCCGGAGAACGCAATGGGCACCTGCGCCGCCGCCGCATCGCCCGCCAGCGCCGTCACCTGCAGGGCAGTCGCGAGCAGCGCGGGGTGTAGGTCGTACGCCGTGGCGTCGTCACCGGCGAACGCCTCGGCGTGCAGCGTCTCGCCGTCGCGCGCCGCGCGCTCCAGGCCGCCGAACGCCGCGCCCAGCTCCACCCCGGCCTCCGAGAGCCGCGCGACCGCATTCTCGGGCTCCAGCGTCTCGCCATCGCCCGGCCACGCCACCGCATCCGGCTCGGTCTCGGCGGGATCGGCGGGCCGCAGGACCCCCGCGGCGTGCTCCGTCACCTCGCCTGCGTCGTCGCCCTCGGGCCGCGACGAGATCGTCACGCGCTGCCGCCCGCCGTCCGCGGGGGGCGCGACGACGACCTGCACCGCGACCGGCTCTCCCGCGCGCAGCACCAGCGGCGAGGAGACTGTGAGCTCGTCGACGACCGGCGCGTCCGTCTCCATGGCCGCGTGGAGCGCGAGTTCCAGGAACAGCATCGCGGGCGCGACGGCCTCGCCGAGCACCGCGTGGTCGCCCAGCCACGGATGGTCGGTCAGCGAGAGCCGCCCTGTCCACACCGCGGCGCCGCCCCCCAGCGGCACGGTCGCGCGCAGCACCGGATGCTCGGCGGGCGTGAGGCCGAGCGCCGCGGCGTCCTGCTCGCCCCCGCCGCCCTCGAGCCAGTACCGACGGTGCTGGAAGGCATACGTCGGCAGCGGCGCGCGCGGGCCGGTCGCGCCGACGAGCGGCGTCCAGTCGACCGCGACGCCGGCGACGTGCGCCTCGGCCAGCGACATCGTGAAGCGCGCCAGGCCGCCCTCGTCGCGGCGCAGCGTGCCGAGCGCCGGAAGGTCGCCCGCGCTCTCCTCGGACTCGATGATCTCGCTCAGCGGCGCGGCGAGCACCGGGTGCGGGCCGATCTCGATGAGCGCCCCCACCCCGGACTGGATGAGCTTGCGCGCCGCGGGCTCGAAGAGGACGGTCTGGCGCAGGTTGCGGTACCAGTGCTCGGCGTCCATCGTCTCGGTCTGCAGCCGCTCGCCCGTGACCGTCGAGAACAACGGGATCGTGCTCGGCAGCGGCGCGACCCCTTCCAGCCCG
>JBPPNC010000081.1:0-6451 GCA_051306365.1 Solirubrobacteraceae bacterium | reverse complement strand
GGATCGATGACGATGTCCTGCGTCCCGTCCGGCGCAGCGGAGGCCCACGGCGGGCGGACGTGCAGGCGGTCACCGATCGTGATCGGCTGGTGAAACGCCTTCCAGCGCTCGCCCCAGTCGTCGGCGACCTCTTCGGTAGTGACTTCGACGAGTACGCCGCCTGCCGCGGCCTGCAGGTCGGGCAGCGACGGGATCTCACCGGGCGCGCCGTAGACGGCGTACTCGATGCGGTCCCCGAGGTCGCGCTCCTCCACGCCCGCGGGGACGAGCTCGAGCAGTTCGGCGAGCGCGATGTCAGCGTGCTCACGAGGGACGCGGAGGGCGAGGCGAAGCATTGGTGACCGACAGGATGCCTGGCGGGACGGCCATCCCGACTCCTGGTCAGAGGTGCAGCGCGCGGCGCAGCTTCTGCCCGAGCGACTCGTCGCCGCGCACGTTCTCCTCGGTGAGGCTGTCGGCGAGCTGCTGCAGGAGCTCCTGCTGCTCGGGCCGCAGCCGGCGCGGGATGACGACGTTGATGACGACCTTCAGGTCGCCGCGCCGGCCGGGGCGCTGAAGCACCGGCATGCCGCGCGAGCGCAGGGTGATGACCTCACCGGGCTGCGTGCCTGCTGGGACCGCCAGGTCCTCGTCGCCCTCGAGCGTCGGGATCGGCAGCGTCGCGCCGAGCGCCGCCAGGGGCGCGGCGACGTCCAGCGCGCAGATCAGGTCGTCGCCGTCGCGGATGAAACGGTCGTCCTCGCGCACCCGCACGCGGACGTACAGGTCGCCGGGCGGCCCACCGGGCTCCCCGGCATGGCCGCGGCCCCCCAGGCGGATGCGCTGACCGTCGCTGATGCCGGCCGGCACGTCGACCTTCAGCGTGCGGTCACGCACCTCGCGCCCGCGCCCGCCGCAACGGTCGCACGGCTGCTCGGGGATCTTGCCGCTGCCATCGCACCGGTCGCACGCCACGGTGCGCACCATCTGCCCGAACGGCGTCCGCTGGACGGCCTGCAGCCGCCCCGCGCCGCCGCAGCGCTCGCAGGTGACGATCGGCGTGCCCGGTTCGGCGCCGTTGCCGCGGCACTTCTCGCAGGTGTCGACGACCTCGTACTCCACCTCGACCGACGAATCGGTCGCCGCGTCGGCCAGGTCGACGACCACCTCGACGAGCGCGTCGTCCCCGGGGGCCGGCCCGCGAAACCCGCTGCCGCCTGCGCCGAAGAACGCCTCGAACAGGTCGCTGAACGACCCGAAGTTGCCCATGTCGGGTGCCGCGCCGCCGCGCTTCAGGCCCTCGTAGCCGTGGCGGTCGTAGATGGACCGCCGCTCGGCGTCGGACAGGATCTCGTAGGCCTCGGCGGCCTCCTTGAACTTCTCCTCGGCGTCCGGGTCATGGTTGTTGACGTCCGGATGCAGCTCGCGGGCGAGCTTGCGGAAGGCCTTCTTGATCTGGGTCTCGTCGGCGTCGCGGGGGACGCCGAGCACCTCATAGGCGTCGCGGGGCATCGGCGGGCAGTGTAGGAGCGCTTACGCAGGTCTGACCCAGCGCACGTCGTCGAACCGGGCGAAGTCGGTGTCGAAAGAGACGACGGCCGCGCCCAGCTCAAGGGCAGCGGCTGCGATGTAGGCGTTGGCCAGGAGCTCGCCCGTTGCCCCCGACTGGCCGCACACTGCCCTCACACGCTCCCACCTGCCCGGCATCGGCGTGTCGAGCACCCCGAACGGCGAAACGACAAGGGCGTCGGCGAACATCAACGCGTCGTCGACCCGATCCGGGTTGGCAAAGATCCGCCTGCTGGTCACGATGCGAACGAAACCCACCCGGACGAGATCGAGGAGCACGATGACGTCGCCGCCCCGCTGCGCCTCCTCCAGCGCGCGGCGCGCCGGTTCGTGATGCGGATGGTCAGCGCGGAAGGCCGCGACCAGCACGTTGACGTCAGGAGCGATCAACGCAGCCTGTCCAACGGGACACCTTCGTCGAGCGCCTCCAAGAGTGAGCGGTTCGACGTGAGATCGATCCCCGGCCGGGCGCCTCCGCCGGCAGGGGACACCGGCAGCGGCGGGGGTGACAGGGCCTCTGGGCGGTGAGCGAGTTCGCGCTGGAGCGCCCGCTCGGTGAGCTGGCCGAGAGTCAGACCCAGTTCACCGGCACGCTTCCGGGCGGCAGCAAGCACAGCGTCATCGATGGAGACGGTGGTGCGCATGATGCGCAGGGTACCGCATCACCCGCATCAATCTGATGGGTGCAGTTCTGCTACCTTCTACCCCGATGCCGACGATTCCCCAGAAGGAACTTCGCAACAACGTCGGAGACGTGCTCCGGCGCGCCGAGGCCGGCGAGGAGTTCACCGTCACCGTCTCCGGCCGGCCCGTGGCCCGGGTCGTCCCGCTGGGTCGACGCGCGTGGGTTCCCACCGCCGAGCTGACGTCCGTCTGGGCGACGCCGTCACCCGTCGGCCTCGCCGCCGACCTCGCCGAGTTCGACATCGAGTTGCGCGACCCCTGGGCGTGACCCGCGTCCTGCTGGACACGTCGGTGCTCATCGCCGACGACGCCCCGCCCGGCACCGTGGCGGCGATCAGCGTGATGTCCATCGCCGAGCTGCACTTCGGCCTGCTCGTGGCCACGACCAACGGACAGCGCGCGGTCCGCGCGAACCGCCTCGCCGCGATCGAAGCGACCTTCGAGCCGCTACCCGTCGACCGCGCGGTCGCCCGCGCCCACGGCGCGCTCTCGGCCCTGGTTCGCCGGGCCGGGCGTCAGCCGCGCAGCCGCAGCGTCGACCTGCTGATCGCCGCGACCGCCCAGGTCCACCACGCCGTCCTGCTGACGCACAACCTCGACGACTATCGCCACGTCGATGAGCACGTCGTCGTCCGGCGCCCCCGCGAGTAGCGCGAGCGAGTTCCGCGGCGACCCCGCCGTGCTGCTCACCGCGGGTCGACGCGGTACGGTTCGAGCAGTCCAAGCGCATCCGTCACGGCATCGATCAACGGCCACCCGAGGGCCAGCAGTTGCGCCCGCGCCGCCCGCGCCAGGACGATCCGCGCCACGTATCAGCCCGGCGGTCGCACGCGCGCGAGTTCCGCTCGCACGTCGTCGAGCGACACGACCTCGCCTCGCTCTATCTCCTCAACCCCCTGAACGATGTCCTTGACCGCGCCGGCATCCGACAGGATCTCCGCTGTCTCTTCCAGGGCCTCGTACTCGTCGATGGGCACGAGCACCGCCGCCGGGTGACCATTGCGCGTCACGATCACGTGCTCGCGGCGGTCGGCGACTTCGTCGAGGTGTTCGGCCAGGCGCGCGCGAAACTCGCGGGCAGGTACGGTGCGCGCCATAAGGAAAAGCGTACACCGAAAGGTACGCGGGGTCTACGCGTCCTCGTACACATCCGTCACAAACCGCGACAGCTGGTGCGCGACCTCACGCACCGTCCCGATCGTGTGCGGGTAGTCCATCGTGAGCGGCCCGATGACGCTCACCGTGCCGAGCGCCCGCTGCGGCAGCCCGTAGCCCGACGCGACGATCGCCAGCGAGTGCAGCGCGGGCACCGGGTTCTCGGCGCCGATGCCCACGACCACGTCGCGCGTGCCCACGGCGGCGCGCAGGAACTCCAGCAGCGCGACGCGCCGCTCGAGCATGCCCATGAGCTCGTTGATCTGCGTGACGTCCTGCACCCGGTGCTCGGAGAGCAGCCGCGCGGCGCCGTCGACGTAGAGCGTGTCCTCGGCGGTCTCGGCGAGTTGGGTGAACGCGGGCGCGAGCGTGGCGAGGAACGCCTGCTCGCGCGCCGCAAGCGACGGGTCGGCCAGCCGCGAGCGCAGCGTGCGCGCGCCGAGGCCGAGCCCGACGAGCTGCTCGTTGAGGTACTCCCCCGCCCAGCTGACCAGGCCCGAGTCGACCGCGTTCTCGTAGGTGAAGACGCGCTTGGTCACCCCGCCGGTGGACGTGATGACCACGACCATGAGGACCTGCGGCTGCAGGTTGAGCACCTCGACGTGGCGGACCGTGGACGTGTCGACCGGCGGCGCGGACACGATCGCCAGCAGATCCGTCACCTGCGAGAGCGTCTCGGTGGCGACGCGCATCGCCTCGTCGATCTGCAGCCGCACGAGCGACAGCTCCACGCTGTGGTCGCGGACGGGCTCGGGCAGCAGGCGATCGACGAAGTACCGGTACCCCGCATCGGTCGGAACGCGCCCCGCTGACGTGTGCGGATGCGCGAGCAGCCCGTGCTCCTCGAGCTGGGCGAGGTCGTTGCGGATGGTCGACGCGCGGACGCCGAGGTCCTCGTCCATCGCCAGCACCTTCGAACCGACCGGCTGCGCGGTCTGCTGGTAGGTGAGGATCACCTTGCGGAGGACCTGCTCCTGGCGTTGCGTCAGCACGCCTGGAGTGTAGATGTGGTGCCGGTGGCGCTCAGCGCCGGCGCGAGCGGGTCGCCGAGGCGTCGGCGGAGGTTTCCGCTGCGTCGGCGCCTTCGGATCGTGCGAAACGGCCCGTGGGTGGCAGGACCGGCTCGGACAGGACGACCGGCGCATCGACCTCGGGTGACGGTGTGGCGCCGCGCGGCACGAACACCGGTCCAAACCGGCCGCCGGCAACGCGCAGCACGTACGCGTCCCGCGCAGAGGAGAACCGGAACGCCGGCCGCAGCAGGCTCAGGGCCAGAGGGCCGACAGCACGTCGACGACGGGGCTGGTCTCGCATGAGCATCGTTCCACCGGGTTGGCAGTGAGCGGCGGGCAGTCAGGAGCAGCGCTGGACGAGGGGCCGCCCGGTGCGCGCCCGTCCATCATCGCGCATATACGCCCAGAGAGGGGTCCAATCTGAACAACGCGTCGAGCGACCAGCGGTCCAGTGCTTTCGATGTGCGGAAAGCCCCAGCGGGTGTCAGGGGGCGTTGGTGCCCTCGCGGCCGTACCCGTCCTGCAGCCTGACGACGTCCTCAAGGTGCGGGGTGGAGACCTCCAGCACGTCAGCGTCCTCGATCGCCTCGATCGTGTGGACCTCTCCGGGGCGGTTGCGCCAGGTCTCCCCCGGGCCCATCTCGGTGGCCACGAGGTTGTCCAGCGTCGTGCCCTTGTGCAGATAGACACGGCCCGTCAGGACGTAGCTCGTCTCGTCCTTGATCTCGTGGTATTGGACCGAGAGCTTGTGACCGGCGTCAACGTGCAGGATCTTGCCGACGTACTGGTCGGTCCACGCCCACCAGATCTCATAGCCCCACGGCTTCTTGACGTGTACCGGGAGTTGGTCGGGCCTGATGTCCATGGCTCAGCTCAGCGCGATGTCAGCTTCGGCGTTGCGGACGATCTGGTTGCCGTTCTGCTCTGCAGCCGTTTCGACCTTCGCGATGCCGTCGGTGACCTCGACGACCTTCGACGTCACGACGATCTCCCGCTCGGGCAGGCCCATCCCCCGGAACTGGACCTTCAACCGCTTCAGCGACTCGGGGCCACCGCCGGCGTCGGTCTGCGCCCGCGCAACCTGGGCCATCGTGTAGAGCCCGTGCAGGATCTTGCCGGGCAGCCCGACGCTCTTGGCGAACTCCTCGTCGATGTGGATCGGGTTGAAGTCGCCCGACGCCCCGGCGTAGCGGACGGTCAGAAACCGGTCGGGCGTGACGCGCAGCTCGGGCAGTTCCTCGCCCTCGGTGAACTCAGCCATGGTCAGACCCCCCGGACGATGTTGGTCCACTCGCCGACGCAGACGGTCTCGCCGCGCTGGTTGGTGGAAGTGGTCTCAAAGACGTAGAAGCCCATCCCGCCGCGTTCGTGGATGTCCTTCACCGTCGTGGTCGTGGTGATCTCGTCACCGGCGACGACCAGCGCGCTCCAGATGAACTCCTGACCGCCGTGGACCATCATCGCGAAGTTGATGCCCACCTCCGGATCGAACAGCGCGGGGATGACGGCCGGCGACTTGTAGACAACGGCGAACATGGGCGGCGCGACGACGTCGGCGTAGCCGGCGGCCTTCGCGGCCTCGGGATCGAGGTGGACCGGGTTGGTCTCCCCGACCGCGGAGGCGTACTCCTTGATCTTCTCGCGGCCGACCGCGTAGGTCGTCGGCGGGTAGCTCTTGCCGATGGCGGATGTGGTGACGGGCATGGGACACGGAGCGTACCGATCATGCGTCACTCGACCGGGTGGCGGTAAGTGGCACGCTCGTTATCGACGTTGTGACAGCGGGCGGTTCGTCGCGGGGCCGGTACGTTGCCGCGTTCGTGAACGTCGCTCAAACCTCTCTCCCCGGAGTCCTCGTCGTCGAGCCAGCCGTCCACGGTGACCACCGCGGGTTCTTCCTCGAGAGCTACCGCGACGACATCGCACGCGAGCATGGACTCGAGACCGCCTGGGTCCAGGACAACCACAGCCGCTCGCGTCAGGGCATCGTCCGCGGCATGCACTTCGCGCTCGGCGCCGGGCAGGCCAAACTCGTCCGGTGCGTCCGCGGC
>JBPPNC010000080.1:0-13789 GCA_051306365.1 Solirubrobacteraceae bacterium | reverse complement strand
GTATAAGAGACAGCGTCGTAGCCGGACGGCACCGTCACGGTGACGGTGATAGCGCCGTCCGCGGCGGGCTCGGTGTCCTCCTGACGGACGACCGCGTCGGCGCCGTCAGGGAGCAGCGCGCCGGTCGAGATCCGCGCGACCTGGCCCATGGGCAGCACGCCCATCATGGGGCTGCCCGCCTGCGACTCTCCCGCCAGTCGCAGGACGACGGGCGCCTGCGCGACGTCGGTCGAGCAGACCGCGTAGCCGTCCATCGCCGACTCGGCCGCGGTGGGCCGGTCCTCCTGCGCGCGGACGTCCGCGGCGAGCACCCGCCCGACCGCCTCGACGAGCGGCACGTCCTCGGCGGGCAGCGGCGCGGCGCGGGCCAGGACGGCGTCGAGGGCGCCATCCAGGGAGACTTTGGTCATGGACGTGTCACCGGAGATCGTGGCGGTGGTGCTCGCGGGCGGGCGCGGGCGCCGCCTGGGCGAGCCGAAGATGCTGGCCGAGATCGACGGCCGGCCGCTGCTGCACATCGCGCTCGGGCACGCGGAGGAGGCCGGGCTGCGCGCCGTCGTCGTGGCGAAGCCCGACACCGAGCTGCCGCCGGTCAGCGTGCCCGTCCTGCACGAGCTGCCGCAACCCGAGCACCCGCTGCTGGGCATCGTGGTCGCGCTGCGCGAACTGACAGACGCCGGGGGGGTCGTGGTGCTCGGCGGCGACCTGCCGTTCGTCCCGCCGGCGCTCATCCGCGCGCTGGCCGACGCGCCCGGGCCGCTTGTGCCGGTCGCCGCCGGTCGGCCGCAGCCGCTCGTCGCGCGCTACGACCGTGACCAGCTGCCCGCGCTCGAGGCGGCGCTGGACGAGGACGCGTCGATCACCGCGACGGTGCGCGCGCTCGGCGCCGCCACGCTGGAGGGCACGCGGCTGGCGGCGCTCGACCCGGGTGGCCACGCGTTCGTGAACGTCAACACGCCCGAGGACCTGGAACGGGCCCGCGTCGTCGCTGCCAGGGCGAAGGAGCGTTAGCGAGTTCGCCGAAGCGAACTGCGAGGCCTCAGACCGCGTCATTTCGCCAGTGACCACTGCGGCCACCCCGCTTCTCCAGCAGCACGACCTGCTCGACGCACGCGCCGCGCTCCACGCCCTTGACCATGTCGTAGACCGCAAGCGCGCCGATGCTCGCCCCGGCCATCGCCTCCATCTCCACACCGGTGCGGCCCACGCAGCGGGTCTCGCAGGTGACGATGATCCCGCCCGCGGCCTCGTCGATCGCGATGTCGACGTCCACGCTCGTCAGCCCGAGCGGATGGCAGAGGGGAATGAGGTCGCCGGTCTTCTTCGCCGCGCCGATCGCCGCGATCCGCGCCACGGCGGCGACGTCGCCCTTCGACGCGTCCCCCGCCGCGACGAGGCTCGCCGTCTGCGGCGAGACCCTCACCGTCGCGCGCGCGACGGCGGCGCGCTCGGTCTCCGGCTTCCCGCCGACGTCGACCATCCGCGCCGCGCCCTGGTCGTCGAGGTGCGTGAGCTCGCTCATGGCGGGAACGCTACCCGCCGATCTGCGACATGGAGCGCGGCGGCGGCACGAAGCCCGGCTCGCCGACGTCGTGCTTGAGTTCCTTGCGCCAGACGGCATCGGTGATGAGCGTGCCCAGCTCGTCGTCGGAGGCGCCTTCGCGCATCGGCGCGCGCAGGTCGGTCTCGCGCCGGCTGAACAGGCAGGTGCGCAGCCGGCCGTCGGCGGTGAGCCGCAGCCGGTTGCAGTCGCTGCAGAAGGGTTCGCTGACCGGGTTGATGAACCCGACCCGGCCCTTGCCGTCGAGGAAGTGACAGACCTTCGCCGTGGCGTGCGCCGGCCGCTCGGGGTCGGTGAGCGGATACGTCGCGTGGATGATCTGGCGGATCTCCTCGCCGGTGAGGACGTCGTCCGGGGTCCAGTTGCGGTCGGCGTCCAGCGGCATGAACTCGATGAACCGCACCTCGTAGGGCTCGCGGCGGGCGAGGTCGGCGAAGTCGATGACCTCGTGCTCGGTGACGCCGCGCAGTGCGACGCAGTTGACCTTGATGGTGCCCACGCCCGGCTGCTCGCCGAGCGTCTGCAGCCCGCGCAGCACGCGGTGCAGGTCGTCGCGGCGCGTGAGCTGGTGGAAGCGCTCATGGTGCAGGCTGTCGAGACTCACGTTGAAACGGTCGATGCCGGCGGCGACGAGCCTCGCGGCGTCGCGCTCGAGCAGCACGCCGTTGGTGGTCACCGAGAGGTCCTCGAGCCCGTCGATGCGCGCGAGCATCCCGGCGAGCACCGGGAAGTCCTTGCGCACCAGCGGCTCGCCGCCGGTCAGCCGGACGGTCTTCACCCCGAGGTCGACGAACACGCGCGTGAGCCGTTCGAGCTCCTCGAAGCTCAGGATCTCGCTGCGGTCGAGCCACGGCAGCCCCTCGGCCGGCATGCAGTAGGTACAGCGCAGATTGCAGCGGTCGAGGACGCTGATGCGCAGATCGTCGACCGTGCGTCCGTGGGCGTCGGCGAGCGTCATGACGGGACCGTGCCCTCGACCTCGACGAACTCCCCGTCGCGCTCCTCGCGCTTCCAGATCGGGGCGCGGGCCTTCAGCTCGTCGATGATCTCGCGGGCGCCGTCGAACGCCTCGGGACGATGCCCGGCGGAGACCGCGACGACGACGCTGGTCTCGGAGAGGGCGACGCTCCCGGTGCGATGCTCGACCGCGACGGCGGTCAGCCCGTGTCGTGTTTGGGAGGCACGCGCAATCTCGCGGATCGTCTGCTCGGCCATCTCGCCGTACGCCTCGTAGTCGAGCGACGGGACCTCCCGCGTGACCCCGCTGAACGTGATCACCGCACCGGCGCGGGGGTCCGTCACCAGCGCGGTGATCTGCGCCGCGTCGAGTTCGTGGTCGCGGATGGCGACGTGCGGCTCGCGCTCCATGACATGGAGCGTATCGGTGGGGTGTTTCGTGTCGATGACGCACGGCCACACCGATCAGCGCCGCCCGGCAGCGGTGAACTCCGCGCGCGAGCTCATCGCGAAGTACGGCAACGGCCAGGCATACCGGAACTCCTCGGACCTGGATCTCAGTTCACCGCGGACGGCGTACCACGGCGCGAACCTCAGGCGGCTGGAGTCCATCAAGGCGCAGGTGGACCCCAACGACCGGTTCCGGCTCACGCAGGGGATCCGCTCGTAGCGAGCGGATCCCCGTGCGCGGTCTGCGTGCCCGTTAGGCCTCTGCGCCCTCGACCACGGCGAACTCGGTCTCCGGCTCCTCGGCGATCAGCGGCTCGTCGTCCTGCGCCGAGCCGAGCGAGAAGCGGCCGACGAGCTGCTGGAGCTCGGCCGCGGTCTCGGCCAGCGTCAGGGCCGAGGCCGAGATCTGCTGCGTCGACGCCGACGTCTGCTCGGTCGACGCGGACACCTGCTCCGTGGATGCCGACGTCTCCTCGGCGACGGCCGCGACCGCCGTGATCTCGCTGCCGATCTTCGACGACGTCGCCGACAGCTGCTGCGCGGCGTCCGCGATCTGGCCGATCCGGTCACCGACCTCCTGCACGTGCTGGTTGATCGCGGCGAACGCCTCGCGGGCCTCTTCGACGGTCTGCGCCGTCTCGGTGCTCCGCACGCCGCCAGCCTCGACGACGTCGACGGCGCGACGCGTCTCGTGCTGGATCTCGCCGATGAGCGACGAGATCGATGCGGCGGCCTGCTGGGACTCCTCGGCGAGCTTGCGGACCTCGTCGGCGACGACCGCGAACCCGCGGCCCTGCTCGCCCTCGCGGGCGGCCTCGATCGCGGCGTTCAGCGCCAGCAGGTTGGTCTGCTCGGCGATGGTGGTGATCGTGTCGACGATCCCGCCGATCTGCTCGCTCTTGGCGCCCAGCTCGCGGATCGCCTCGGTCGCCTCGCCCGACGCCTCGCGGACCGCGGCCATCGCGGCGGTCGCCTGACCGACGGCGTCGGCACCCTGCTGGGCGACGTCGCGCGCAGCCTCGGCCGCATGCGCGGTCTCCTCGGCGGCCGTGGCGGACGAGCGCGTGGCCTCGACCATATCCTCGGTCATCGCGCGGGCACCCTCGACGGCCTGCACCTGGCGCTCGGCGCCCATGGCGACCTCGCCCACGGCGGCCGCGATCTCGCCGACCGCGCGCCCGGCCTCGCCGGACGTCGTCGCCATCTGCTGCGACGCGGCCGACAGCGTCTCGGCGCTGGTGGTCACGCGGCCGATCATGTCGCCCAGTGCGTCGAGCGACGCGTTGTAGCTGTCAACGGACTTGCGCGTGTCCTCGGTGATCTCGTTGACCGCCACGGCCATGTCGCCGATCTCGTCGCGCGAGATCCTCTCGATCGGCGTGGTGACCGACTGGGCGCGGCGCGTGAGGTCGCCTTCCGCGATGCACTCGAGGCCCTCGCGCAGCGACGCCGTGTCGAATTCCTTCAGCGAGCCGAGACGCTCGCGGATCGCGTTGACGCCCTTGCGGATCGAGCCCGAGATCAGGAGCGCGAGCGCGAGGCCCAGGATGACGGCGAGGCCGAGCGCACCGAACACGATCATGCGGCTCTCCGTGTAGACATCGTCGATGTCCTTGGCGGCGTCCGCAGCGTAGGCGTCACCCGCCTCGGAGAGCTTCTCCGAGGCCGTGTGCAGCTGTGCGACCGCGGTGTTGATCTCCTGCTCAACCTTTGCGGCCGCCGGAGTGCCGAGCCGCATCTCGAGGATCTTGCCGAGCGCTGTGTCGTAGGCAGCCGACGCGGCGAGGATCGCCTCGACGTGGTTCTGCATCTCCGCCGGCGCCTGCTTGAGCTGCGGGATGACGGCCTTGATCTTCTTCTGATCGTTCTCGATGGGGGGCAGGATCTTGGCCTTCGCCACTTCATCGAGCTGGTCGGGCGGCGTGGTCGCGGCGAGCACGACATACATCGTGCTCTGGATCTGCATGTCCTTCGCGAGCGAGGAGATGTAGACGGCGGCGACGTTCGGCTGGTAGCCCTGTTCGTACAGATCGTTGCCGCTGGTCTTGGCCTCGCCGAGACGGACCACGGCGAGTGCCGCGATCACGGCACACAGGGCGACGAGCACCAAGGAGCTGCCGAGCAGCTTGGTGCGGATGGAAAGACGCATGGAGGAACCTCAGGATGCCGGGAGCAGATGCCCCCTCGTTATCGGCGCCCGAGCGCTCAAATCAAGCACGGTGTCCAGGATCGAGCGCCCGGGTGTCCACCGGGGGTCCCCACTTCCGGCTACGCCGGGGCACCGGAAGGGGCAGGCTCCCGGGTGGCCGCCGATGCGCCCGCGCCCGGGGCGCCCATCGCGTGGTACCCGCCGTCGACGTGCAGGATCTCCCCGCTGATCGCGCGCGCGCCGTCGCCGAGCAGGAAGCACGCAGCCGCCGCGACGGGCGCAGGATCACTCACGTCCCAGCCGAGCGGGGCGGCCTCCTCCCAGGAGTCGGCGAGCGTCTCGAACCCGGGGATCCCGCCGGCCGCGGCCGTCTTGATCGGCCCGGCACTCACGAGGTTCACGTGCACGCCGTGCGGGCCGAGGTCTCGGGCGAGATAGCGGTTGACCGCTTCGAGCCCGGCCTTCGCCACGCCCATCCAGTCGTAGAACGGCCACGCCACGGTGGCGTCGAAATCCAGGCCCACCACGCCGGCGCCGCGCGGCGCCCGCTGCATGAGCGGCAGCAGTGCGACGGCGAGGGCCTTCAAGCTGAACGCACTGGTCTGGAACGCGAGCAGCGCGCTCTCCGACGGCGTGTCGAGGAACCGGCCGCCGAGCGCGTCCTCAGGCGCGAAGGCGATGGCGTGCAGTACGCCGTCGAGGTGGTCCCAGCGCTCGGCCAGGTCGTCGGCCAGGCGGGCGAGGTCATCGGGCGTGTTGACGTCGAGCTCCAGCACCTCGGGCTCGGCCGGCAGCCCCCGCGCCGCCCGCTCGGTCATGCGCTTCGTGCGGCCGAAGCCGGTGAGGATGACCTCGTCGCCGGCCTCCTGCAGCTGGCGTGCGACCTCCCACGCGATCGAGTACCGCGTGATGACGCCGGTGATGAGGAAGCGCCGCGGGCTCACCGCCACACCACCTGGACCTCGGCCCGGATGATCGTCTTGCCGTCGCGGCCGACGATGTTCCAGCGGCACGTCACGAGGCCGGTGTCGTCGCCCAGCGCGCGCAGCCCGACGAGCGAGCCGACGACGCGGATCTCCTCGCCGAAGCGCACCGGCCGCTTGAAGATCGCGTCGGACACGCGGCGCAGCGCCATGACCCGCTCGGGGTCGAACGGCACGAGCCCGGCGGCCGCGCTGAGCACGAGCAGGCCGTGGGCGATCTGCTCGCCGAACGCGCTGTTCGCCGCCCACTCGGGGTCGACGTGCTGCGGGTGGTGGTCGTCGGTCAGCGTCGCGAACGCCTGCACGTCCGCCTCGGTGACCGTCCGCCATTCCGTCTCGAACTCCAGGCCCTCCACCAGTTCGGCGAAGGGGGCGCTCCAGTTCAGGGTTGTCTCCATGAGGCTCATAGTGGCCCGTTCCTCGCCGTCGCAGGCTCTCGGGGGGCGGCCGCGTGGCTGCCGAGGGCGTGGGCGATCCGTGCGCGGGTCGACGACGGGGCGATGACCTCATCGACGTGCCCCTGGGCCGCCGCGACGTCGGCTCGCAGCTGCTCGGCCTCGTAGCGTGCGGCGATCGCGGCGCGCGCGGCAGCCGGGTCGTCGGCGGCGGCGATCTCCCGGCGGTGGGTGATGCCGACGGCCTGCGGGGCGCCCATGACGCCGAGCGTGGCCTGCGGCCAGGCGAAGATCGCGTCGGCGCCGAGCGCGCGGCTGTTCATCGCGATGAGCGCGCCGCCGAACGCCTTGCGGAGCACCACGGTCACGCTCGGCACGGTCGCGGCGGCGAACGCGTGCACGAGCTTCGCGCCGTGGCGGATCACGCCGCCCTGCTCCTGGCGGGTGCCGGGCAGGAAACCGGGCGTGTCGACGAGCACGACGAGCGGTACGCCGAAGCGGTCGCACGTCTGGACGAAGCGTGCGGCCTTCTGCGACGCGTCGGCGTCGAGCACGCCGCCGAGGTGCTTGGGCTGGTTGGCGATCACGCCAACCGCGTGGCCCTCGATCCGCGTGAATCCGCAGACGACGTTGCGCGCCCAGCCGGCGTGGACCTCGAGCAGTTCCCCGCCGTCGGAGAGGTCGCGGATCACCCGGCGGACGTCGTAGACCTTGCGCCCGAGCTCGGGCACCGCGCGCTCGGGCCGTTCGGTCGGCGGCGGCGCCGGAACGGTGGCGACCGGCCGGTGGCCCGCCTGCGCCGGGAGGTAGCTCAGGAGGTCGCGGGCGAGCAGCGCGCCGTCGACCTCGGTCTCGACGACGAAGTGTGCGACGCCCGACTGGCGCCCGTGGACGCGCGGCCCGCCGAGCCCGGCGAAGTCGACGTCCTCGCCCATGACCTCCCGCACGACCCCGGGGCCGGTGAGGAACATGCTGGCCCGCTCGGTCATCACGACGAAGTCCGTGAGCGCGGGTGCGTACGAGCCGCCGCCGGCCGCGGCACCGCACACGATGCTGATCTGCGGCACGCGACCCGACAGCGCGACGTGCTCGGCGAAGATCCGCCCGTAGCCGTCGAGCGCGTCGACGCCCTCCTGCAGCCGGGCGCCCGCCGACTCGATGAAGCCGACCACCGGGATGCCCGCGCGGCCCGCGTGGCGCAGCGCGTGGACGACCCCGTCGGCGTGCGCGACGCCGAGCGACCCGCCGAGGAACGCGCCGTCCTCGGCGAAGCAGGAGACCGGCCGGCCGTGCACGCGGCCGGAGCCGACGACGACGCCGTCGCCGTCCACCGCCCGCTCGCCGATCCGCGTCGAGCGCGCAGCGCCGCGGACGCGGTGCACGGTGCCCGGGTCGCAGAGCGCGTCGAGCCGCTGGACGGCGTCGAGCCGCTCGTCGGCGCGATCGACGAGGGCGAGGGTCATGCGGCTTCCACGACCAGGACGGCGTTGTGCCCGCCGAACCCGAACGAGTTCGAGATCCCCACCGCAGCGCGGTCGCCGGTGACGGCCAGCGGCCGCGCTGCGCCGGGGACGTAGTCGAGGTCCATACCCTCGTCGCGCACTTCCCAACCGAGGGTGGGGGGCGCGACGCGGTCGCGCAATGCGAGCAGCGTGGCAATGGCCTCGACCGCCCCGGCGGCACCGAGCAGGTGGCCGATCGCGGACTTCGTGGATGACACCGGAATCTTCGCGGCGCGGTCGCCGAGCGCCATCTGGATGGCGTTCGTCTCGGCGCGGTCGTTCTGCGGCGTGGACGTGCCGTGCGCGTTGACGTAGTCGACCTCGTCCGGGCCGCGCATCGCGTCGGCCAGCGCGGCGCTGATCGCCTGCGCGGCGCCGGAGCCGTCGGCCCGCGGCGAGGTGAGGTGATACGCGTCGGCGGTCGCGCCGTAGCCGCTGATCGTGCCGAGGATCTGCACCCCGCGGGCCTCGGCGTGCGCGCGGTCCTCCAGCACGAGGACGCCCGCGCCCTCGCCCATGACGAAGCCGTTGCGGCGCGCGTCGAACGGGCGCGACTCGCCGGTTGGCGACGTGGCGTCGAGCGCGGCGAACGCGGCGCGGGCGAGCGGGGTCAGCGAGGCCTCGGCTCCGCCGGTGATCACGACGTCGGCGTCGCCGCAGCGGATCGTGCGCGCGGCGGCGCCGATCGCGTGGGCGCCGGCGGCGCACGCGCTCACCACGCCGAAGACGGGGCCGCGCACGCCGTGGCGCATCGCGATCGCCGCGGGTGCGGCATTGCTCATCATGAGCGGGATCGCCAGCGGCGGAACCCGGTCGGGGCCCTGCGCGCCGAGCGCCGTGTGCGCGTTCTCCAGCGTTTCGATGCCGCCGATGCCGGTGCCGACGATGCAGCCGACCCGCGTGCCGTCGAGGTCCTCGAGACGTGCCTGGGCGATCGCCTCCTCGGCCGCGCCGATGGCGAGCTGGGTGAAACGGTCCGCGCGGCGGGCCTCTTTCGCGGTCATCACCGTGCGCGGGTCGAACTCCGCGCAGGGCGCCTCGCCGCCGCGGATCCCGTCGTTGCCCGCGATCCACTCGCGCAGCAGCGTGTCGGCGCCCACGCCCAGTGGCGTGACGGCGCCGATCCCGGTGACGACGATGGATGGGTGGCGGTCCTTCATCCTTCAGGCCACTCGCGCGACGATGAGGTCGACGACGTCGCCGACGACCTTGACGTCCTTGAGGTCCTTGCCCTCGAGGCGCACGCCGAGGTCCTCGTCGATGATCTGCGCGAACTCGGCGAGGTCGAGGCTGTCGACATCGAGCTCCTCGAGCGACGCGTCGCGCGTGATCTCGGCCTCGGTCCCGAGCGCGGCGAGCGCCTCGAAGACCTTCTGCTCGACGGTGGTGGTGTCTGTGCTGCTCATGCGGGTGCTCCTCGTTGGGTGGTCTTCACCAGGTCATGACGCCCGCGCCCCACGTGAACCCGGAGCCGACGGCTCCGAGCAGCACGCGGGCGCCCGGCCGCAGGCGCCCGTCGCGGCGCGCCGCGTCGAGTGCGAGCGGCAGGCTGGCCGCAGACGTGTTCCCTGCGTGGGCGATCGCGTCGACGACGCGCTCATCCTCGATCCCCAGGCGCTCTGCGATCCCCGCGAGGATCCGGCGGTTGGCCTGGTGGTAGACGAAGAGGTCGATGTCGTCGAGCTGCAGCCCGGCGCGCTCGACCACCTCGGCCGTGGCGGCGCTGAGGTTGTTGATCGCGCCGAGGAACGTGCCGTGGCCGTCCATCGCGATCGGGCCGACGTGGCCGGGGATGCCGACGAGGTGGCCCTGGTCACCGTCGCTGCGCACCAGGACGGGGCCGATCCCGCCGGCACCCTCGGACGGGCCCAGGACGATCGCGCCGGCGCCATCGCCGAACAGCGCGGCGGTGACGGGGTCGTCGTGGTCGAGGAAGCGGCTGAGCGCGTCGGCGCCGATGAGCAGGACACGGTCCGAGCGGCCGGTCTCGATGAGCGCGGCGGCCATCGGGAGCCCCGCGACGAACCCGGCGCATGCGGCGCCGATGTCGGCGGCGCCCGCGTTCGTGGCGCCGATCCGCGCGGCGACCTGCGGCGCGAGGTTCGGCAGCAGGTCGTCGCCCTGCGTCGTGGCGGCGAGGACCGTGTCGATGTCCGCGGCGTCGACGCCGGCGTCCTCGAGCGCCGCAAGCGCCGCGTCCGCGGCCAGCGACGTCATCGACTCGTCGGGCTGCAGCCGGCGGCGGGTCTCGATCCCGGTCCGCCGTTCGATCCAGCCCGGCGCCTTGCCGATCCGCGCGGCGACGTCGCCGCTCGAGATCGCCGTGGGCGGCAGCGCGGCGCCCAGCCCGAGCACTGCCGCCGTCCGGTCCGTGGCCGCAGGGAGAGCGGCAACGGCGGCGGTGCCCGGAGCTGCACTAGGCGACGAGGACATCGCCCACCTCCACGATCTCGGCGTGCGGGAGCGTTCGGCGGACGAGCCCAGCCAGCACGTCACCGGGCCCGACGTCGAGAAACCGGCGGGAACCGCGGGCGTCGAGGATTCCCAGCACCTCGCGCCAGCGCACCGGGGACGTGACGGCCAGCGGAAGCTGGGCGCGCACATCATGGAAGGGTCGGGCGGTCGCACAGCACATCACCGGGGCGGTGGGGCGGCGGACCGGAATATCGGCGAGCGCCGCGTGCAGGCCGCGAGCCGCGGCGCGCATGAGCGGCGAGTGGAAGGCACCGGCGACGTCGAGACGGCGCGCCTTGATGCCGCGTTCCTTCGCTTCGGGCTTGACCGCGGCGAGCGCGCGCTCGCTCCCGGAGAGGACGACCTGGCCGGGACCGTTGTCGTTCGCCACGACCGTGCCGGTGGCGGACGCGAGCTCGGCGGCGGCCTCGGCGTCGGCGCGCACGACGATCATGCCGCCGGCTTTCGCCTCGCTCATGAGCCGGCCGCGCTCGACGACGACGTGCAGCGCGTCCTCGGGCGCGAGGGCCCCGGCGGCGGTCAGCGCGGTGATCTCACCGAGCGAGTGCCCGGCGAAGGCCACCGGCTCCCGCTGGGCGCCGAGTGCCGCCCACCGCGCGAGACTCGCGAGGAAGATGGCGGGCTGCGCGAACCGTGTGCTCTCGCCGGCGCGGGGGAACGGATCTTCCCCGACCAGGTCGATGCACAATTCGAGCAGAGAGGGGGCATGATGCTCGACGTGGCCACGCGCGTCAGCGTCGTGGCTGCCCTGGCCGGGGAAGAGAAATGCGGTGTCGGCGGGTGGTGCGATGGAGGCGACGCTCGCCGACTTCGATGCCGCGCAGTGACTTGACGTGGTGTCAGCCCCCCGTGTGGGGGGAGCATGGGCGACGACCGGGGGGTCGGGGAATCGGCTGGCGCCGAGTCCCGTCAGTCTGCGAGCCCCAGCCGCTGCGCCCGCTGCACGGCCTCGGCCCGGTTGCGCACCTCGAGCTTGCGGTACAGCGCGCTCGTGTGTTCCTTGATCGTGTGCGGCGAGAGGTGCAGCTTCTCGGCGATCTCGCGGTTCGTCGCCCCCGACCCGATCAGCTGGAGCACTTCGCGCTCGCGCGCGCTCAGGCCGATCGCACCGGTCGACGGCTCAGCCTGGGGCGGGAACACCGTGTGCCCCAAACCGACCATCCGCACCGCCCGCGCGATGTCGGCCGCCGGCAGGTCCTTCGAGACGAACCCGGACGCGCCCGCTGCACGTGCCGCGCTCGGGGAGATCCGCCCCGCCCCGCTGACGAGCAGGATCCGCACGCCGCCCCACGCGTCGCGCAGGCGCTCGCAGATCTCCGCGCCGGACTCCTCGCCGAGGAACAGGTCGACGACCGCGACATCGGGCTCGTAGCGCCGCGTCAGCTCCAGCGCCTCGGTGGCGCTGCGCGCGCTCACGCAGCGCTCGACCCACGCCTGCTGGCCGAGCATCAGCCGGAAGCCCCAGTGCACGACGTCGTGGTCGTCGACGACCAGGACGCAGAGTCGCCGGCTGTCAGCCATCGGCGAGCGGCACCACAAGCCGCACCTGCCACCGGTCGTCGCCGCGCGGGCCGAACTCCAGAACGCCGCCGTGCTGGAGCGCCTCGAACGCCGTGAGCCGCAGCCCGACCCCGGGAGTGTGCGGCGCGCGGACGGGCGTCACCCCGTCGTTCTCGACCTCCAGGACGAACGTGTCGTCGTGGCGCCGTGTGCGGACGGCGACGAAGGTCGGCATCGCGTGCCGCCGCGCGTTGCGCACCGCCTCGGAGAGCACGGACTGTGCCAGCGCCGCGAGCTCGGCGGGCACGTCGCCGTGCCCGCCCTCAGCCCGGCGGATGTGGATGTCGGCGTGCGCCACGGCAAGGCGTTCGACCTCCGCGGTGAACGACGCGAGCGTTGGCGGCGGGGTGATCGGGCTGAGCGGGCGCTGCAGCGCGGCGCGCAGCTCGGTCAACGCCTCCTGCACCTCGGCGGCGCACCGCCCGCGCTCCTCCTCACCGAGCGCGCCCTCGGCGCTCGACAGCACGAGGCTCACGCCGAACAGCCGCTGGATCACGCCGTCATGGATCTCCCGCGCGAGGTCGATGCGCTGCTGCAGCTGGCGCGCCCATTCGGTCTGCCGCGTCGCGGCGCGGGCGGTGGCGGCAAGCGCGATCGCCTTGCCGAGCGTCCACAGCAGCTCGAGGTCCTCGTCGCCGACGGGCTCGGCCTGCAGCGTCCGGTCGACGAACATCACGCCGACCCAGTTGCCGGCCGTCGAGACCGGCACGCAGAGGATCCGCCGGTCCCGCACGAGGTGCTGGAACTCGGGCGGCACCTCGGGGACGAGGGTGTTGCCGTCGACCTGCTCGACGCGGTCCTCCTCCAGCGCGCGGCGCGCGATGGGCGCGGTGTTCGCGTGCACGTAGACGTCCCGGAAGTCGTCCGTCTCCATGCCGTGGGCGCCGACGGGCCGGACACGCCGCAGATCCGCGTCGTAGAGCAGCATGATCGCCCGGTCGAGCCGCGCGAGTTCGCAGGTGCTGCGGCAGAGGCGACCGTAGAACGCGGAGGTCGGGGCCTCCTGTTCCATCTGGCCGAGGACCTCGGCGAACAGCTCGATGGCCTCGATGTGGCGGGGTCCGGCGGACGGCACGAGCCCGCCATCGTGCCTGACGGACCCCTGTTCACGCGCCGGGCCTCCGGCGGCACCCCCCGATCGGGTGGTCGTACCCTGGTTGGTCGTGTCCGACGGTCTCGACCCCGATGAACTCGCCCAGGCGCTGAAGATCCTCGCCCGCGCCGAGGAGCTCCCGCTCGAACACCCCGACGCGGTGGCGATCCAGCGCGCGACCGCGAAGCTGTACAAGACCGTCCGCCAACGCCGCCGCACCGAGAAGCGCGCCGCGATCGTCGCCCACGACGAGGAGATCACGGCGAAGACGGCGACAGGCGCTCCCGGTCGGATTGACGACGAGACGCAGGGCATCCCGCTCGTGTCCCGCGCCGAGGGCGCCATGGCGGGGACGCTCATGGAGCCACGTGCATGTTACGTGTGCAAGCAGCGCTACCACGTCGTCGACGCCTTCTACCACCAGCTCTGCCCGACCTGTGCGGCCAAGCACCACGCGCGCCGCGACCAGCGCACCGACCTCGCCGGCAAGCGCGCGCTGCTCACCGGAGGCCGCGCGAAGATCGGCATGTACATCGCGCTGCGGCTGCTGCGCGACGGCGCGCACACGACGATCACCACGCGATTTCCCAACGACGCGGTCCGGCGCTTCACCGAGATGCCGGACAGCGAGGAGTGGCTGCACCGGCTGAAGATCATCGGGCTG
>JBPPNC010000078.1:0-11160 GCA_051306365.1 Solirubrobacteraceae bacterium | reverse complement strand
GCCCTCCGTCCCGGCCCCGACCGTGCGCGTCGGCCCCGACGTGACGATCCGCATGCCCGGCGTCGGCGGCACCGGCGTCGTGACCCTCTCCCAGATCCTGGAGATGGCGGCCCACATCGAGGGCCGCCACACCGCGGGCGTCGAACAGATCGGCCTCGCGCAGAAGGGCGGCCCGGTCCTGAGCGACCTGCGCATCTCCGGATCGCCGATCACGGGACAGCTCCGCGCGACCGCGGGCGGCGTCGACGTCCTTCTCGGACTCGACGCCCTCGGCGCCGCCGCGCCCGCCACCCTCGCCGTCTGCGACCCCGCCCGCACGGTCGCCGTCCTCAACACGGCGGACGTACCGACGGCCGCGATGGTCACCTCCGCGCGCGTGCCGTTCTCCCACGCCGACCGCGCCGTGCGCCGGGTCGGTGACGCCACGCGCGAGCTGCACGCGCTCGACGCGCTCGCGCTCGGCGAGCGGCTGTTCGGCGACCACATGCCCGCGAACATGATCGTCGTCGGCGCCGCCTTCCAGCACGGCCTGCTGCCGCTCAGCGAGCTGGCGATCGAGCGGGCGATCGCCCTGAACGGCGCCGCCGTCGAGACGACACTCGCGGCGTTCCGCTGGGGCCGCGCGGCCGCCGCCGACCCGGCCGGGGTCGCCGCGGCCCTGGCGCCTGCGCCGCCGCCGGCATCGGTCCCGCTCCCGCTCCCGCCCGGACTCCACGACCGGCTCGACGACCGCGCGGTGACCGGCGAGCTGCGTCGGCTGCTGGAGATCCGCCTGGCAGAGCTCATCGCCTACCAGGACGAGAGACTCGCCACGGACTACCTCGAGGACGTCGTCCGTGTCCTCGCCACCGAGCGCCTTCGGACGCCCGGCGCGACCAGCGTCACCGAGGCCTACGCGCGCGGGCTCTTCAAGCTGCTCGCAGCCAAGGACGAGTACGAGGTTGCCCGGCTGCACGCCGCGGACGTGCCGCAGGACGCGGAGCGGGTGGAGATCCTCCTGCACCCGCCGGTCCTGCGCGCGCTCGGGCTGCGGCGCAAGCTGCGCCTCAACGGCCGCTGGGCGTTCCCCATGCTGCGGCTCCTCGCCCGCGGGAAGCGCCTGCGCGGCACGTGGCTCGACCCGTTCGGCCGCGCCGAGGTCCGCCGCGTCGAACGGGCGCTCCCAGGCGAGTACCGCGAGCTCGTCGACGGCGCGCTGGCGCAGCTGCAATGCGACACGTCCGCGTGGGTGGAAGAGATCGCGGAGCTCCCGGACCTCATCCGCGGCTACGAGGAGATCAAGCTGCACAACGTGGAGCTGTTCCGTGAGCGCGCGGCGGCCCTGCTCGCCGAGCCGCCCACGGCGCCCGCGCTGTCGATCGTGCGATCCACTCCGGCGGCCGGCACGATCGCGTGTGCGGTCTCCGGCGCGATGGCCGCCACGCGGCACCAGCCCGACTGGCCACGACCGCGATGATCCGGGATCGGGCTCAGGTCACGCCGAGCGCGAACAGGTCCGCCCGAGAGCGTCAGCCGGGGTCGTCCTCGGGGCCGACCGCCCGCACGGCCTTGGCGACGGTCGCGAAGACGGAGGTGATGGCGGGGTCCTGGTCGCCGGCGGTCCGAAGCAACACGTCGCGCACCTGGCCGACGTCGCGGGCCAGCACGAACCGGACGCCCTCGGCAGCCAGCTCGTCGTGGAGCTCATGGAGCATGTGCGCCGCGGTGATGTCGATCGTCGGCACCGCCTCGGCGTCGATCACGACGGCGTGCACCCCCTCCTCGCGCGCCGCCGCACGAGCGGCGGACCGTACGACGTCGGCGTTGGCGAAGAAGAGCGGGCTCTCCACCCGCAGGACCACGACGCCCTCCGGGAGCACGTTCTCCGGGTGCCGGTGCACGTCGGTGTACTGGTCGCTGCCGGGCGCGCGGCCGAGCCGTGCGATGTGCGGGCGCGACGCGCGGTAGATGAGCAGGAGCAGGGACACGCCGATCCCGATGAACAGCCCCGCGAGGATGCCGAACACCAGCACGCCGACCAGCGCGGCGATCGCGGCGATGAAATCCGGCCGCGCTGCGAGCGAGAACGGCGTCGCCGAGCGGCCCGCGAACGCGCGGTAGTAGCCCGCGAGGGACGGCACGTCCACCAGGTCGACGACCGCGACGATCACGACCGCTGCGAGTGTGGCCAGCGGGAGGTCCTCGAACAGGCCGGTGAGCAACAACAGCGTCAGGACGGTCAGGCCGGCGACGACGAGGCCGGCAAGCTGGGTGCGCGCGCCAGCACCGACATTCACAGCGGTCTTCGACAGGCTGCCGTTCACCACGAAGCCGCCGAACAGGCTCGACCCGACGTTGGCGGCGCCGACGCCGAGCAGCTCGCGATTCGGATCGACCTCCGGATCGCCCCGGCGCGCGTACGCCCGCGCGGCGCCGAGCCCCTCCGCGAAGGCCACGAGCATGATCCCCAGAGCCCCCGGCACGAGCGCCTCGTAGTCGGCGGCGCCCGCGTCAGGCAGCCCGGGTGACGGCAGCCCGCCGCTGATGGGACCGACGACCTCGACGTCGCCGTCGAGCCCCAGCACGCGCACCATGACCACCCCGAGGGCGACGACGACCAGCGCGCCGGGCGCCGCGCGCCACCAGCGGCGCAGCGCGAGGAGCACCGCAAGGGAGACCAGGCCGACCGCGACCGTCGCGCCGTCCGTCGCATCCAGCTCGGGGAGCAGGTGATCGAACTGCTCGATCACGTCGCCGGACACCGCCTCGACGCCGAGCAGGTGCGGCAGCTGCCTGACGATGATCGTGATCGCCAGCCCGACGATCACGCCCTTGACCACCGGCTCGGAGATGAAGCTCGCCACGAACCCCAGCCGCAGCGCACCGGCCAGCAGCGCCGCGACGCCGGTCGCCAGGGCCAGCGCGATCGTGAGCGTGAGGAAGACGTCCTGCCCGCCCGTCGCCACGTCCGCGATCGTCGCTGCGGACAGCGCCGCCGTCGCGGACATGGGGCCGGCGACGAGGAGCCGCGAGCTGCCGAGCGCCGCGTACAGGACGAGCGCGGGTGGCGCGGCGTACAGCCCGACCACCGGCGGGACCCCGGCGATCGTGGCGTACGCCAGCGCCTCCGGGATGAGGACCGCCCAGACGCTCAGCGCGGCGAGCAGGTCGCCGCGCAGGTCCGCGCGGCGGTACCCGTGCAGCGAAGGGAAGAGCCAGGCCATCGGCTCATCTTCACGCCAGATGGACGACCTCGTCGCACCTCGCGAGCCCTTCGCCACGGTGCGTGATGAGCAGGACGGCGCGGTCGTCGGCCGCCGCGGCGTCGAAGGCGTCGTCGATGACGCGATGCGCGGTCTCCTCGTCGAGATGCGCGGTGGGCTCGTCGAGGACGAGCACGGGGGCGTCGGCCAGCAGCGCGCGGGCCAGGGCGATGCGCTGGCGCTGGCCGCCGGAGAGCTCGGCGCCCTCCTCTCCGACCATCGTGTCGAGGCCGTCTGGGAGCGTGTCGACCCAGTCACCGAGGCCCGCGCGGTCCACGGCGTCACGCAGCTCGTCGTCGGTCGCGGAGGAGCGGGCAAGCCGCACGTTCTCACGGATGTTCGAGTTGAACAGGTGCGCGTCCTGGCCGCACACGGCGATGTGACGGCGCACGTCGGCCTGGGTGAAGTCCCGGAGGTCGGCGCCCGCGAGGGTGATACGGCCGCGCTCGGGATCCATGAAGCGCAGGAGCAGGTTGACCGCGGTCGTCTTGCCCGACCCCGACGGGCCGCGCAGCGCGACCTTGCGCCCGGGCGCCAGCCGCAGATCGAGGCCGTCGAGGGCCAGGGGCTCGTCCGGCGCGTAGCGGGCGCGCACGTCGGTGAAGACGAGCTCGGCGTCGCGGGGCGGGGCGGGAAGCGGGTCGTCAGGATCGCGCACGAGCGGCTCGCGGTCGGTGAGCTCCAGGACGCGACGGCCCGCGGCGATCACGCCGGACAGACGGCGGGCGGCTTCGGCCAGCGGCTGGGTGCCCTCGAAGGACGCCGTCGCGAGCAGTGCGAGCATGGCGATGAGGACGCGGTCGAGCGTGGTGGCGTCGTGGGCCGCCACGGCGACGGCGGTCACCGCGGCGACGGTGACGCCGGTGATGAGCACGCCCAGCGCGTCGCCGAGACCTGCCACCCACGCGTCGCGACGCGCGACCCGGTCGAGCTCCCGGTCGGCCGCGGCGATCCGTTCCTCACGCTCGGCCGCCGCCCCGAAGGCGACGAGCTCGGGCGCCGCGCGCAGGGTCTCAACGAGTTCCGCGCTGAGCGCAGCGCGTGCAGCGGCCTGCCGGCGGCCGGCCGTCCGGTTCAGGCGACCGGCCAGGGCGGGAACGGCGATCCCCTGAAGCAGCAGCCCGACGGCGAGGATCGCCGCGGCGACCGGCAGGAACAACGCTGCCGCGACGACCGCGACGATGCCTGACGCGAGCGCGACGAACGGCGGCAGCAGGCCGCGAAGGTAGAGATCCTGCAGCGCGTCGACGTCGGCGACCATCCGGCTCAGCAGGTCACCGCGGCGGAAGCTCGCCAGGCCCGCGGGCGCGAGCGGCTCGATGCGGGTGTAGAGCCTGGACCGCAGCGTGCCGAGCGTGCGGAACGCGACGTCGTGGCTCGTGATCCGCTCGAGGTACCGGGCGAGCGGCCGGGCCACACCGAAGGCGCGGACGAAGACGATCGCGATGGTGAGCGAGAGCACCGGCGGCTGCTCGGCCGCGCGGCTGATGAGGTAGCCGGATGTGGCCATGAGCCCGACGCCGAAGCACACGGCCAGCGCGCCGAGCGTGATCGCCAGGGCCAGGCGTCTGCGTGGCGCGTCGGCGAGCGCGAGCAGGCGGCGCAGGGTGTCGTTCCTCATGGCGCGCTCTCCGTCCGGGGTGAGTGTGCGTTCGTCACGGACGCAAACTCGCCCATGGTGATGATGCGGTCCATCCCCCGCGCGAACTCGTGGTCGTGGGCGATGAGCAGGATCGTGCGGTCGCGCGGCAGGCGCCGCACGGCGTCCGCCACGAGCGCGGCGCTCTCCGCGTCGAGGTTGGCCGTCGGCTCGTCGAGGATGAGGAGCCTTGCGTCGCGCGCGAGCGCGCGCGCGAGGGCGATCCGCCGCCCCTGGCCGGCCGACAGCGCGCGTCCGCCCTCGCCGACCACGGTGTCGTACCCGTCGGGCAGCGCGCGGACGAACGCGTCCGCGCCGGCTGCCTGCGCGGCGGCGACGATGTCGGCGCCCGGGGCCCCGAGCCGGATGTTCTCCGCCACGGTCCCACGCAGGATGGTCGCCCGCTGCGGCACCCAGGAGACCTGTGCCCGCCAGTCCTCGGGATCCACATCGCGCGCGTCGACATCGCCGGCGAGGACGCGCCCACCGGTGGGTTCGGCCAGCCGCAGCAGCAGCGCCGCGATGGTGGACTTGCCGGCTCCGCTCGGCCCCACGATCGCCACCCGTTCACCGGGCGCCACCGACAGCGACGCGCCGCGCAGCACGTCGCCCTCACGTGACGGATACGCGTACACGACATCGTCGAGCGCGACGGGCACGGTGCGAAGGTCGGGCATCGCCACGCCATCGCCGTCGGGAGCCGACACGGCCGCGGGTTCGTCGAGGAGGTCGAGGATCCGGTCGGCGACCGCCATCCCGTCGGCGCTCGCGTGGTACTGCGCCCCCAGCGCGCGGAGAGGAGCGTAGAGCTCCGGGGCGAGGATGAGCACGGTCAGCCCGGCCTGCAGCGCGAGGTGTCCCTCGACGAGCCGCACGCCGACGGTCACCGCGACGAGCGCCACGCCGAGCGTCGCCGCGAGGTCGAGCACCGCGCCCGAGAGGAAGGAGACCCGCAGCGTGCCCATCGTCGCGCGGCGGTAGTCGTCGGACACCTCGGCGATGCGCTCGGTCTGGGCCTCACCGCGGTTGAACGCCCGCAGGGTCGGCAGTCCGCGCACGACGTCGAGGAAGTGGGTGGAGAGGCGGACCATCGCGGCGTAGCGCGCGGTCGTGCGCTTCTCCGTGTACCAGCCGACAAGCACCATGAAGACCGGGACGAGCGGCAGGGTTGCCAGCATGATCCCGGCGCTCAGCAGGTCGATCGGCGCGCACCAGGCGATGACCGCACACGGCACGATGCACGAGAGCACGAGCTGCGGCAGGTACTTCGCGAAGTAGTTCTCGAGCGCCTCGATCCCGCCGACCGCCGCCGTGGCGAGCTCGGCGCTCTGCACCCCGTCCAGCGCGGCGGGAGCGTCACGCAGGCGGCGCCGCACGAGCGCCATCCGCAGGTCGCTGAGCACGCTGCCCGCCGCCCGGCGGCCGACGACCTCGAAGCCCCACGACAGGCCCGACCGCGCCGCCACCACGGCGACGAGGCCCAGCAGCGCCGGCGTGACATCCGCGAGGTCGGCGCCGCCCCACGCCCGCGCGATGACGCTCGCCAGGAGCGTCGCCTGCGCGAGCACCAGGAGCGCGCCGAGGACGCCGAGCGCGGCATCGACACCGAGGGCGGCGCGCACCGCACGGGCGCGCGCCACCAGGCGACGGTCAAGACCGCGCACTACTCGGTGGGCGGATCGACGTTGGCCTGCGGCGGATGGGGCTCGGCGATGTGGAGCTTCTCCGCCACCTCACCCACCGCCTGACCCAGGCCCTCGAACTGCGCCCGGCCCACGCGGGCACGGAACACGTAGTACGTGACCGCTTGGTAGAAGAGGACGATCGGCAGCATGAGCAGCGCGACGATCGTCATGACCGTGAGCGTGTAGTCGCCCGACGAGCTGTTGTAGATCGTCAGGTTGTTCGCCTCGGCGGTCGAGGACACCATGACGTTCGGGTAGAGCTGCACGAACAGCCCGAGGATCGCGAACGCGATCGTCAGCGCGACGACGAGGAACGTCCAGCCCTCGTTCTGGCGCCCGGTCGTGAGCACCACGGCGCCGCCCGCGCCCGTCGCCGCGATGAGCAGCAGGAGGTTCGGGATGACTTCGTCCATGACGCCCCACGCGGTCCACAGCGCGAAGACGAGCAGCACGCCCGCGACGATCGGCGCCAGCCGTCCCGAGATCGTGCGGGCCCGCTCGCGGAGGTCGTCCTCGGTCTTCATCCCGAGGAACACCGCGCCGCACAACAGGCACAGCGTCAGCGTGACGAGGCCGCCCAGCAGCGCGTACGGCTGCACGAGGTCGAAGAAGTTCCCCGTGAACTGCTTGCCGCCGTCGATCGGGACGCCGTGCAGCAGACCGGAGAGCGCGACGCCCCACAGCAGCGCCGGGAGCAGGCTCGTCACGAAGATGGCCTTGTCCCAGTTCCCGCGCCAGCGTGCCGTGTGGTGCTTGCCGCGGTACTCGAACGCGACGGCGCGCACCACGAGCGAGACCAGGATGAGCAGCAGCGGCAGGAAGTATGCGCTGAAGAGCGTCGCGTACCACTCGGGGAACGCGGCGAACGTGCCGGCGCCCGCGGTGATGATCCACACCTCGTTGCCGTCCCAGTGCGGTCCGATCGTGTTGATGATCACCCGGCGGTCCGTCTCGTCCTTGCCGAGGAACGGGAGGAGCATGCCGACACCGAAGTCGAAGCCCTCGAGGACCAGGTAGCCCACCCAGAAGAACGCCAGGGCGAGGAACCAGAAGGTCTGGAGATCCAGCTGGAAATCGATCATGTCAGTAGCTCATGGCCGGGACGGGCTCTGACCGCTCGGCTTCGTCGCGGACAGGGTCGGGGAGCCTCTGGGCGTAGCGCTTGAGCAGCCAGAACTCGATGACGATCAGGATCCCGTAGATCGCGATGAACATCCCGAGCGCTGCGCCCATCTGCCACACCGGCACGGCGGTCGTCACGCCGTCTGCGGTTCTCTGCAACCCCTGCACGACCCAGGGTTGGCGCCCCACCTCCGTGTAGATCCAGCCGGCGGTGTTCGCCAGGAACGGGAGGGGGATCGACCAGATCGCGACCTTCTGGAAGGTGCGGTTCGTGGCGATCCTGCCCGTCCACGCGAGGTAACCGGCCCACAGCGCGATGACCATCAGCAGGCCACCGATGTACACCATGCCGCGGAAGCCCCAATAGACGACGCCCACGGGCGGCACGTAGTCACCCGGGCCGTACTTCTTCTCGTACTCGGCCTGCAGCTGGTTGATCCCGATGACCTCGCCGTCGAACGAGTTCGTCGCCAGGACGCTGAGGACGTAGGGGATCTTGACGTTCACCGTCGTCTCGCCCGGATTGGCCTCCAGGGGCGCGACGGCGAAGAGCGACAGGCCCGCCTTCGTCTCCGTGTCATAGAGCGCCTCGGCCGCCGCCACCTTCATGGGCTGGCGGTTGACCATGTTGCGCATGAAGTCGTCGCCGATGAGCATCACGAGGACCGTGGCCGGCACGACGATCGCGGCGGCCAGCCGCGCGGAGCGGCCGAACGCCTGCACGTCCTGGCCGCGGCGCATATGAAACGCGCTGACGCCGAGGACGAAGAAGCCGGCCGTGACCGCCGCGGCGGCCATGGTGTGGAAGAACGCGAGGACCGCGGTCTCGTTGAACAGGACGGCGAAGATGTTCGTCATCTGCGCCTTGCCGTTGACGAGCTCGTAGCCGACCGGGTCCTGCATCCACGCGTTGGCGGCGAGGATGAAGTAGGCGGACAACGTCGTGCCGATGGCGACGAGCCAGATGGTGGCGAGGTGGAATCCCGGCTTCAGCCGGTTCCACCCGAAGACCCAGAGCCCGATGAACGTGGACTCCAGGAAGAAGGCCATGAGGCCCTCCATGGCGAGCGGCGCCCCGAAGACGTCGCCCACGAAGCGGGAGTACTCAGACCAGTTCATGCCGAACTGGAACTCCTGGACGAGGCCGGTGGCGACCCCGATGGCGAAATTGATCAGAAAGAGCTTGCCGAAGAACCGCGTGAGGCGCAGCCACTGCTCATCGCCGGAACGAAGCCAGAAGGTCTGCATGATCGCGAGCGCGTACGCCAGCCCGATCGTCAGAGGGACGAAGAGGAAGTGGTAGATCGTCGTGAGAGCGAACTGCCAGCGCGAGATATCCAGTGCGGCGTCGGCGAGAGGAAGGATGTCGAGCGTCACGCGAAAGAGCTTTCCGGTCGGTCAGGAGAACGGCATCCGTAGTCCTCACGCTGTTCGACGCGGGACCCCCGCGGCCTGCCGTGCGGCGATCCTCGTCGCCAGGTCCAGACCGTGGGCCCAGACGAGTGCCTGCGCGACCGCTTGGTAGAGCTCGGCCGGGATCTCCTGGTCGACCTCCACGCGCGCGAGCGCCTCTGCGAGCGCGGCGTCGTCGCGGACGGGGACGCCCGCTTCGATGGCCCGCCGGATGATCCGCTCGGCGATCTCGCCCGCACCGGCGGCCACGACGCGCGGGGCACCGTCGCCTTCGTAGCGCAGTGCGGCGGCGCGCCGGGGCTTGCCGTCAGGCCTCGACATCGACGAACTCCAGGGCGCGTCCGGAGATCAGCACCTGCGCGGGCCGGTCGGCGGCCTCGCGGAGCCTGCCGCGCAGCTCGTCGGAGTGCTGCCGGGCCGCCTCCAGCGGCGCTCCCGGCATCGCGAGCACCGTCGCCGTGACCTGCGCGTCGTCGAGCCGGACGACGACGTCCATCCGCCCGAGCAGCTCGCTGTCGTAGCGCAGGACGATGCTGCGAACGCCCTCTCCGTCACGGGCCTTGTCGCCGTCGCCGTCCTCGTCGAGGAGGAACTGCGCGGTCGCACCGCCGGGCAGGCCGAAGCCCACGAGCGGCTGCTGCTGCGCCGGTGTCGCGGCGGTCGCAGCCGAGGCGTCCTGGGCGCCCTGCGGCATGAACTGGTCGACGATCTTCAGCGACAGCCGCTCGTCTGCGGACTCGGTGACCCGCATCCGCAGGATCTCCCCCTGCCGGACGTTATGCGGGAGCTGCGCCGCGATCTTCACGCCCGCAAGGTTGATGAAGCCGCGGTTGTTGCCGAACAGCTCGAGCACGCGGCCGCTGACCATCGACCCCGGCTTCAGGGTCATGTCGTCCACGAGCGGGGAGCCCCGCAGGAGGACGAACTCGATCGGGATGGCGCCGCCGCCGAAGCTCACACCCCTGTCATCGACCACGCGTCCGCCGTCCTCAAGCGCGATCGGGCCCCGCCGACCACGGGGCATATGGAACGCGGGCTGTACATCGCCGCCTCGGGCATGGTCTCCGAGATGGCCCGGCAGGATCAGATCGCCAACGACCTCGCCAACGCGGCGACTCCCGGCTACAAGGCCGACCGCTCCGCGCAGCACGCCTTCGGCGAGCTGCTCGTGACCGATCGCCCCACGCAGCTGGTGGTCGGCAGCGTGAACATGGCCACGCGCGTGGACCGGCAGGAGACCGACCTCTCCAGCCAGCCCGTCCGCGAGACCGGTGAGCCGCTGGACATGGCGATCGTCGGCGAAGGGTTCTTCGCCATCCAGACGCCGGACGGCGTGCGTTACACCCGCAACGGCTCGTTCACGCTCAACGCGAACGGCACCCTCGTCGACCAGCTCGGCAACCAGGTGCTGAACCGCAACGGCGCGCCGGTGACGGCCAACCCCGACGGGTCGGTGAACGCCGACACCGTGGGCGTCTCGCTCGTGCCTGACGCCCGCAAGGCCGGCGACGGCTACTTCACCGGGAACGAGACCGGGCAGGCACCGGATCCGCCGCGCACCGGCGCCCTGGAGGCGTCGAGCGTCGACGCCGCCCGCACGATGGTCGACATGCTCGCCTCGCTGCGCGCGTTCGAGGCCGGCCAGAAGGCCATCACCACGATCGATTCGTCGATCGAGCGCGCGAACCAGCTCGGCGCGCCGCGGTAGGACCGCGCGGCCGTCACGGCCGTAGGCCCAGGAGAAGGAGCCGACGCTCGTCAGGGGCAGGGTGACCAAGCGCGGCCCGGGCGACGGCGTCGGCATGCAGATCCAGGCCGGCCGGCAGGACCTGCGCTTCGGCGGCAAGGTCCAGCAGGTGCTCAAGCCGGGTGCGGCGTACGCCGGGCCGAAGGAGCTGCGCAACGCGAAGATCCCGCAGCCCTGCGAGCCGACCTAGGCGAACACGTCCGACGCGCTGACCCGCAGCGCGTCGGGCGGGCCGCCCGCGACGACCTCGCGGGCGGCGAGCAGCGGCCGCACCGGATCACCGTCACCGACCAGCGCGGCCGCCTTCACAGC
>JBPPNC010000046.1:0-11735 GCA_051306365.1 Solirubrobacteraceae bacterium | reverse complement strand
GTCGTGGCCGGGATACCGCTGGGACCGCGTCGACCGGATCGTCCGCTCTGCCACCGCGGCTGGGCTGCGGCCCCTCGGCGTCGTCACCGCCGCGCCCGACTGGGCGGAGGGCCCCGACCCGCCCCCCGCGTCGCGCAGCATGCGCGACGGCGCGTGGCGTCCATCGCCCACGTGGATGCGCGCGTTCGCGACCGCGCTGGCCACCCGCTACTCCGGCAACCACCCGGACCCGCTCCTGCCCGTGTTCCCGCTGCCGCGTGTCCCGGCCTGGGAGTCGTGGAACGAGCCGAATCTCAACCTCGAACTCGCCCCGCAATGGACGAAGCGGCGCGGCCGGTGGGTCGAGACCGGGCCAGAGCTCTTCCGGCAGCTGCACAACGCGTTCTACACCGGCGCGAAGGCGGCAGACCCGGGCGTGACCGTCATCGCGGGCGCGACCGCCCCGTACGGCGACGCGCCCGGCGGCGCCCGGATGGCGCCCGCGCGGTTCTGGCGCAAGCTGCTCTGCGTCAGCGGCGGCAAGCCCCGCCGGTGCGGGCGCACCGTGCGGCTCGACGCGGTCTCCCACCACCCCTACCCGATCGGCCCGCCGCGCCGCCACGCGCGCAACCGCGAGGACATCACGGTCCCGGACCTCGGGCGGATCACCCGCTGGCTGAAGCCCGCAGTGCGTGCGAAGACGATCCGCCCCGCGCGGACGACGATCCCGCTGTGGATCACCGAGATCTCCTGGGACAGCCGCCCCGATCCCGACGGCCTCACCCTCGAGCGCCACGCCACGTACCTGCAGGCCGCGCTCTACGTCCTGTGGCGTCAGGGCGCCCGGACCGTGGTGTGGTTCAACCTGCGCGATCAGGCGCCGACGCCGAGCTACGCCGCGACCCACCAGTCCGGCGTGTTCTTCCGCGGCCTCACGCCGCTGCTGGACGCCCCGAAGCCGTCGTTCACCGCCATGCGGTTCCCGTTCACCGCGTACCGCAGCGTCGGCATCGCGCGGCTGTGGGGCCGGGCGCCGGCGGCCGGCCCGGTGATCGTCGAGGCCCGCCAGGGCGACGGCTGGGTGCCCGCGGCGACCCTCATCGCGGGGGCGAACCAGATCTTCACCGGCCGGCTGCGCGCCGGGCCGAACGTCACGCTGCGCGCCCGCCAGGGCACTGACCCAAGCCTCAGCTGGACGACGCGGTAAGCGGCCACCGCGCGGACGGCCCGCGCGCGATCGCCCCACGCATGAGCACGTCGAGCTTCTCCGCCGCCGCGCGCGGGAGCAGGCGCTCGACGACGTTCGCGCGCCCCGTCTCGGCCAGACGCGCACGCAGCGCGGGGTCGGCGTGGAACTCAGAGAGGACGGCCGCGAGCGCGACGTGGTCGCCCTCGGGGAACACCCGCCCGCCGCCGGTCAGCTCGATGACCCACGGGATCGCCCCCGACGACGACCCGATCACCGGCGTGCCGCAGAGCAGCGCCTCGGCGAGCACCTTGCCGTACTGCTCGGCCCACGTCGGCTTCGTGCGTGACGGCAGGACGAGGACGTCCATCTCGGCGTACCAACGCGGCAGGTCGTCGGGGCGCTGGTTGGGCGGCACCAGCTCCAGCGTGCCCCGCCCGAGGTCTGCCGACGCGAGTTCGTCGCGCAGCGGGCCGTTGCCCGCGACGAGGAAGCGGAACGGGAAGTCCAGCCGCGCGACCGCCGCGATCAGGTCGCGGATGCCCTTCTGCTCGATGAGCCGGCCGGCGAAGCCGATGGTGAAGAGATTCCCGCCCGCACCACCGTCGCGGCGTGGCGGCTGATCCCATTCCGGGATGGTGTGCGGAACGATGTCCGCGGGCGCCGTCGCGCCCCACGCGCGGAGCTGCTCGGCGCCGCCCGGTGACCGCGCGGCGATGAAGTCGAGCCGCGGGATGGTCAGCGCGCGGATGACCTTCGCCGGCCAGGGCAGCGGGCGGTCCAGGTTCTCGTCGCCCTGGACCCCCCACGGGATGCCGTGGTGCCAGGCGAGCCGCCCCCACTGGAGCGCCGACACGGAGAACGCCTCGTGCTCGAGGAAGATGACGTCAGGCCGATGGGGCTCACGAATCCACCGCGTGAGCGGACTGACGTACGTGTGCTTCTGGATGTCGCCGGGCTTCACGATCCGCGCCCGTCCGAACCGCCCGGTGAACCCCTCGAGACACTCCGGCGTGTAGCCGTCGGGCGTGTAGTCGTCGGCCCAGCGGTTGGGCACGACGATCGAGACATCCCACCCGCGGTCGGCGAGCCGGATGTACACGAGCTGATTGTGGATCACCGTGTTCGGGTGCCCCGTGACCAGGACCCTGGGAGGGCGGTCGGCTATCGGAGGACCTCGGTGCGCACGATGCGCGTCACGGTAGCTCAGGTCCCGCGACCGCGTCGTCCAGGATCAGCAGCCGCGGGCTGTCGGTGACCGGCAGTTCGACGACGAGCCAGCCATCGTCCGTCCGCCGCACGATGTCGACGGGCACCTCCTCGCCGGTCAGCGGGTCGACCGCGCCGGCCCGGACCCGCGCCGCATCGGTCCCGCCGATCGTCAGCTGGTAACGCTCCTCGGGCAGGTCGAACCGCATCAGCCCGCCATCCTCGTCGTAGACACGCGCGAGGTTGCGGGTCATGACGTAGACGGGCACGACGAACCGGTTGTCCGCCCCCTGGAAGGGAAGGAACGCCAGGACGTCACGGTCGTGCAGGTCGGGGTGCGCGGCTGAGCCGTCGCCGGTGAACTGCGTGCGCCCGCCGTAGTCGCCGACCGACGCGAGCGTCAGGGCCCGCGCGGTCGTGACCTCCTCCTCGCCGAGCGTCCCGACGAGCCGCCGGACCCCGTCCATCACCGGGCCGCCCGACCCGTCCCCCGCGTACGCGCCGGTCTCGCGCAGCACGCGCCAGAAGTCCCCGCCGATCAGCCCCCACTCGGCACCCGTCGCGGCGTAGAGGTCGACGTGCCGGAAGCCCTTGTGCACGAACGCGACGAACGCCCGCAACGCCGCCTTCGCCCGCATGCGCGCGACGTCGTCCTCCGACAGGGTCAGCCCGAGCGCGTCCTGCGCCCAGCCGGTCTCCAGGCCGACCTCGGTCATCCACAGCTCGGGCACCTTGCCGGCCGGTGTGGCGATCTCGCGCCCGTGCAGGACCGGCGGGTTGACGGTGTCCTCCGGCGTACCCGGCGCCAGGTCACGCACGAGGGTCTCGGTCCGGATCCCCGCCAGCCAGAACTCGGGGAAGAACGAGACGTAGTCCGGCACGAACGGGTCGGCCCACGTCCCATCGGTCTCGGACCGGATGCCGGTCGGTGCACCGGTCGCATCGACGGGCTGGTTGAAGCGCAGCCCGTCCGGCGGGTCGGCATGCATGATCCCCGGGAAGCGCAGGTTGCGGGGATAGAAGTGCTTGCTCAACGCGTCGAGGCCCGCCGGGGATGTCGCGCCGCTGTCCCATGGCCGCTGCGACGCGAAACCGTTCGTCACACGCACGCCGGCCAGGTCGTTCGCCGGGTCACGGATCCATGCCACAGTGCGATCGACGATGACCTGGTCGGCGAGCCCTCGCTCGAACATGTCGGGCTCGAAGTAGTGGTTGGCGTCCCAGAAGGACGCGTTGAGGTTCAGCTCGTTCGACACCTCGACGTCGAACGCCGTCGTGCCCAGCATCGACCGGACGAAGCCGGTGGTCGCCTCGACGTACCCCAGCCAGCCGCGCAGCGTCTCCTCGCTGTACGGGTTGGGCGCGCCGTCGTCGTGCACCGGCGGGGAGAACGGCACGTAGCGCAGCACCGTCGCCGGCAGGGTGGCGCCCGCGGGGATCACGCCCGCGCGGCCGCGCGGCAGGACCAGTGGCTGGGAGAGCACCGCGACGTCGCCGGGCTGCAGCTCGGTGATGAGCGCCTCGGCGCCGAACGTCCCGTCGAAGCCGGTGTAGAGCGGGATCACCTTCGCGGCGCTCTCAGTGGTGAGCTGGACCTCGGTGTCGCCGGCCTCGGCGGGGGCGGCGAGCGTGAGTTTCAGCCCGAACGACGGCGCGGGCCGCTGGTCGTTGGAGTTCAGCAGGATGAGGGGGCGTAACCCGGCGTCGCGAACCGCACAGAGCGCCCGTTCGAACCGCTCGCGGTGGATGAGCCGGGTCGGGTCCTCGTAGGCGAAGTCACCCCAGGGGATCTCGATGCGCGCACGGCGGAAGCCGTTGGCTGCGAGCAGGCGCGCCACGGCCTCCGTGTCCTCGGGATCGGCATTGAAGTTGATGCCGATCGCGTCGCGCAGCCGCCGGGCGGGCGGCGTGTCGAGGTAGGCCCGCCACGGCTGCTGCCAGTGCGACCGGGTGTGGAAGGGCAGCGACGACAGGTGCCGTCGGTCGATCGGGTCCGTCACGACCCCCGCGAACGGCGTCGGGCCGGACGGCGTAGCGGCCGGCGCGTCGTCCGGGTCGGGTGCGGGCGCGCCGGGCTGCTGCTCGGCCGGCGGCGCGGGCGGGTCGGCAGTGCGCGGCCCCGGCGCGCACCCGGGCACCGGATCGGACGGGGGTGACGCGATCGGGCCTGACGCGGGCGGCGCGGGTCCGGGCGTGACGTCCAGCGCCGGTGGGATGACCGCGACCGCACCGGCCGCCACGGACGCGAGACCGGGCGCGGCGCGCAGTCGCACCTCGACCTCGGCCAGGCCGCCGCCGTGCCGGCGCGCCGTGTGGCCCGAGAGCCGGATGAACCGCGCCCGCCGGCCTCCGAGGCCGACCGCGCGCCACGTGCCCCGGCGAAGGTCGACGCCGCGCACGCGGCGGTAGCGCCGCCCGTCCGTGGAGACGGCGACCCCGACGTCGTCGAGGCTGCGTGCAGCGAACACACGCACGCGGTCGAGCACCGCAGTGCGCGCGAGCCGCCCCCGCCAGGTCCATGCACCGGCGCGGCGCGCACGCCACACCGTCGTCGTGCGGCCGTCCACCGCGAGCGCGGCGCCCGCCCCACCCGCGGAACTCGACGCCGTCGCGCCGGTGAACGCGGCCGGTTCCGCCGCAACGGCCGGACCGCTGGAGCCCACCGCGAGCAGCAATGCGGCTACGACGGCCGCCCAGAGGTACGCGTTCCGCGTGCCCACGAGCACGCAACGGTAGCCGACCGGTCGCCTAACCGAGGACCTCGCCGTAGAACGCGAGCATCTTCTCCACGATCGGCTCTGGCTCGTAGCAGCGCACGGTCTCCCGCGCATGGGCACCGATCTCCGCGCGCTGCACACGCGGCCCGGCCGCCTGGCGAAGCGCGCGGACCAGGTCGTCTACGTCACCCGGCTGGTGGAGGATCCCGTCGAAGCCGTCCGTCATGTACTCGGGGGTGCCACCCGCGTTGCTCGCGATCACCGGCAGCCCGGCGCCCATGCCCTCGATGACGACCCCCGGGAGTGGATCGGCCGAGATCGACGCGTGCACGAGGACGTCGATGTCGTGCATCTGGCCGTCGATATCCTCGATGAAGCCCAGGAAATCCACCCGGTCGGCGATGCCGAGCCGCGCGGCGAGATCGTGGAGGCCCTGTTCGTAGTCCTGCTCACCGAACATCGCGTTACCGACGATCCGGGCGCGGACCGGCCCCTCGGGGAACGCGCGGGCAAACGCCTCCAGGAAGACGTGCTGCCCCTTCCAGTGCGTCAGGCGGCCGACCATCCCGATGACCGTGACCTCGTCGCGCACGTCGACGGGCGCGGACGGCCGCGGGACCGGGAAGGGGATCACGCCGGTGACCATGCCCCGCCGCCGGTGGCCGGCGGCGCGGAGCACCGACTCCGAGGGCGTGAGGAGGCCGTCGGGGAGCGTCCCCGCCAGCAGTCGCATCGGCGGGACGACCCGCGCTGGCAGGTACTCGGGGATGAGATGGTCGTGCAGGTGCCAGATCGTCGGGATTCCCGCCATGCGCCCCGCGATCGCTCCGTACGGCCCGGACTTCAGGGAGATGGCGTGGACGAGGTCCGGCCGTCGCGCGGCAAGCTCGGTGCGCAGCCGCAGGACGTACTGCGACAGCTGCGTCGCGGCCGTGACCTGCTGACGCCCGAAGCGCATCTGGCCGCGCGTGAGCGATCGGGTGTCCTCGGCGAGCGGCAGCACGACGACCTCGGCGCCCGCCTCCTCCAGCGCCGGCACCAAGTCACCGTTCTCCGCGAGGATCACGGTGGATTCGATGCGGCCGCGCGTCGCCTCGATAAAGCGGCGCAGGCCGATCTCGGCACCGGAATGGCGCGCGGCGTGGGAGAGGTAGACGACGCGCACAGTCGGCAAAGCGTAATCCACAAACGCTCAGGGCGATGTGACCTTGTCACACACTGCGTCGGTCACACCGCAAACGGTCGATAACGAGCCGTGCGACGGTGTGCCGGGCAGGTCGGAACCAGGTCAGGAGACCCACTCGGGAACGAGAACGACCTCCGGGGGCCGGGCAATCAGCCAGCCCCCGAGCAACGACGCCCCGACCGCGAGCGGCAGCAGGAGCACGAGCGTCCGGATGTCGCCCACGCCATGCCCGCGGGCCGCAGCGCCGTGAGCCACACCCGTGCACGATCGGGGCGTGGATGAGGCACAGGCTCAGCGAGACCACCCCCGTCCAGACCATGCCGCGCCACTCCAGCAGCCGCCGCAGCGGGATGAGACGGCCCGTCCCAAGCGCCACGAGCAGGCAGCAGACCGCGAGGGCGAACGGGACGTGGTTGAGGTGGTTCAGCGGCGCAGCGACCCACACCACGAACAGGACGATCGCGAGTGGCAGCCACGGCGGGCGCCGCTCCCGCCCACGGATCGTGATGGCGCCGTCCGCGCGGACGATCGCCAGCGTCGCCATCCCCGCCGCAAACACGCCGACGAACTGGAGCTGGCGCAGGATGAGCACCGAACCCGTGGTCATGAACGCCGCGACCGCGATGGGCGTCGTCAGCGCCAGCGCCCACACCGTGACCCGCCCGATGCCCCAGGGCACCGCGCACGCGAGCAGCACCGGGAAGAGCAGGTAGAGGTGGAACGTCAGCGCGATCGACCACAGCGGGTGGTTGATCGCGTACGGCTGCCGGATGACGTCCTGCGCGACCAGGAGGTGCCCCAGGGCGTCCACGCCGGTGAAGGGCACCGAGATGTCCCAGTGCGCCCCCGTCTCCTCGCTCAGCACCGTCAGGCCGAGCACGATCGAGACCGCGAGGACGACGTAGTAGGCAGGCAGCAGGCGCCGCGCCCTGCGGCGGAGGAACGGCATCGTCCCGCCGGGGAGCGCCCAGCCGCGGCGATGCGCGGACATCGACAGCGAGTACCCCGAGAGGACGATGAACACCGTGACGCCCAGCCCGCTGACCATCATCGAGCTCGTCGCAAGCTTCGTCAGGCCGGTCGGGTACACGCCCTGATCGAGCGGATACACGGTCAGATACGTGTGATGCAGGATCACCTGGAGCGCCGCCAGCCCGCGGAGGCCGTCGAGGTAGCGCGTTCGCGGGGCGGCCTCCACCATCACGCCCCCTGGGCACGAGCGACCCGGTCCTCCTCGAGTGCCGCCAGGAGTCGGGCGACGCGACGCGCGTTGTCACGTTCGGCGAGCAGGAGCTGTCGCGCCCGCCGGACGGCATCGGTCGTGGTGCGGGTGATCGCCGCGTCGAGCGCCGCCAGCCACGCGTCGGCGCCCGTCGCCACCGCGATCGCCCCCGGCGCACGCGCCGCGGCAGCCGCGGTGTCCGGCACCTCCGAGGCGACCACCGGCAGGCCCGCCGCCAGGTAATCGCCGAGCTTCAGGAAGGAGTTCCCGTGGGAGAACGCGCCGCTGCGGACCGGGATGATCCCGACGTCGAAGCGGGCGATCGCCCGCAGCGCGCCGTCGTACGGCAGCGACCCGGTGAAGACGACGTTCTCGCGGAGATGCAGCGCGCGGGGGGCCGCCGCGGGATCGTGGCCGACGAGCAGGAGCGTCCACTCCGGCCGGCGCTCGACGATCTGCTCCAGCAGCGCCCAGTCGATCCGCTCGGTGAGACCGCCGGCATACCCGACCACCGGCCCGGTGCGCCCGCGCAGCTCGGGCAGCGCCATCGGAGGCTCCTCGGCGATGCGGCGGAACAGCCGCAGGTCGATCGGCGACGCCGCGACCTCGACCCGGCGCCCGTCGTCGCGCCCCTCGAGCAGGCCGGGGGAGACGACCCACGTCCGATCCACCTCGTCGAGGAGCCGCTGCTCCAGCGCACGGACGCGCCGTGCGGGCACGAGGCGCCCCGGCATCGTCGCGTGATCGTCCGTGCAGTCGTACGCGCTTGCGGCGCACGGGACGGTACGCGCAAGCTCGGGCAGTTCGGGCCAGTAGAAGAGCAGGAGGCACGCGTCCTCGCCGCGGTCATGCAGCCAGCCGCGTATGACGCGTGTGAGCACGCGAACGGCGTACCGGCGCAGCAGCTCGGGATACGCCAGCGGCGCGTACGCGACGGGCCCACGGAGCGGCGCGACCCACAGGCGTTCCTCCACACGACGTGGGCGCATCCCGCCGAAGGCGATACGCGCGAGGCCCGCGGCCTGGACGGACCTGCCGCGTCCCTGAAGGACGCTGAGCAGGCTGCCCCCGAAGTCGCGGTTGAGGAAGAGGACCGTCCGCTCCCGCGCCAGCTCACGCACCGTCATGGTGGAGTTCTGGTTCATCCCGACGGAATACTCGTAGCCACCGACGACGACGATCGGCAGATCCGGGCGATCCGAGGCGATCGGCCCTCCCGCGTGGACCCCGTCAACTACGGCGCACGAAGCCCCGTTGACCATTCAGAACCAACGGCGATGCTTCGGAGGGCGACCGGGCGAACCCGCGACCAAGGCCATAGCGGGGAAGACGACGAGCATCGTCGGCACAGCATAAGCGCCCGAGCACCCGCGCGGGGGTTTGCTTTGTAGATATGAAGTAGTCGTGGGTAGCATGTGGGCATGACGTTGATATCGGCCGTTCGCGGCGGGATACAGCAGCGGTTCCGGCTCACGGCGCACCAGGAACAAGGCACGAAGCTCCAGACCCTGCGGCAGTCATTCCGGCAGGTGCGGCATCCGATCAGGCTGCAGGAACTCGAGGCGCTCTCCCACGCAGACCAGGGCGTGCTGCGCGACCCCGAACGTCTCCCCGCGCTGATCCGGGAGATGGGGCTCAGCGACTACCACCCGCACAAACTGCCCGCGAGCACCCACCTGTGGCTCGGCCGCGGCTTACGGACCCTGCAACCTCCGAATCAGTTCGCAGCGTACCTTGCCTTTCTCGCCGACCGCGAGGTGGCAACCTACGCAGAGATCGGCATCGCCGACGGCGGCAGCTTCACGACGACGGTGACCTATCTGGAGGCGACCGGGCATGCGCTCGACCACGCGCTCGCGATCGAGCCCACGTACTCGCCGGGTGTCGCCCGGTTCGCTCGCCGCCACCCGGCAGTCCAGTATCTGCGAGCCAAGAGCAGCGACCCGGTCGTCCGAGCGGCGTTGCTCGAACGCCCGTGGGACCTCATCTTCATCGACGGCGACCATTCCTACAACGGCTGCCGATCCGACGTCGAGCTTGCGCGGAGCGCCGGCGCGCGCATGATCGTGTTGCACGACATCGTGGAAGTCACCTGCCCGGGCGTTGGCCGAGTGTGGCAGGAACTACGCGCCGAGCACGCCACCGAATACGACTTCCATGAGTTCACCGACCAGTACCCGGAAGTCACCGAATGGACGCGGTGCGCCCACTACGGGATCGGCGTCGCCGTTCGCCGCGCACCGACGTAGCCCCGCGATCACGAGGCTCAGCCGTCACGGCGTCGTGGGGCTCTGTTGACCCTCCGGCACCGGCGGTGACGTCTCCCGACGCCGGCTCCCCCACGTGACCACGGCCAGGGCTCCGGCGGCGGCGACCCCCTCCGCCGCGACGACCGCCCAGGCCATCCCGATCGCGCCATAGAGCGATGCCAGGATGCTCCCGAGAATGATGTTGGAGATGCCCGCCACGAGGGCGATGCTGACGACGAGCCGGTCGCGGTGCAGCGTCATGAGCCAGACGCCGAAGACGACCGCGACCACGTTGATCGGAATGATGAGGGCGAGGACGCGGAGGACCGGGACCGCATCCGCCACGAACGCCTCGCCGTAGATGAGCCGGATGATCGGCTCCCCCAGCAGCACCAGGGTGAGGGTGATCGCAATCGCCGGCAGCGCCCCCACCGCGACGGCGATCATGAGCAGACGCTTCGCGCGGTCGCTCTCACCCGCGGTGTGCAGGGCGGTCATGCGCGGGATGACCGCGGCGCCGATCGGGCCGAGCAGGGTGATCGCGACCCGGACGAGCCGCTCGCCGGCACCGAAGTGGGCGACCTCCTCACTCGAGGCGAAGAACCCGAGCAGCACGACGTTGAGCGCCGTGTAGAGCGTCACCGCGAGCGTCGCGACGAAGATCGTCGAGCCGTACTTCAGCTCCGACAGCGAGTGGCGCCGGGTCGGCCGGCGGAACTCGACATCGCGGTACATGAGGACGTCGGCGACGATCAGGGGCCCGACGGACGACGCGGTGAACAGGGCCATGACGATCCACGCATCAGATGGGCTCTTGACGAGCAGGAACGTCAGCACCGCGCCCACCGCACGGAAGCCGAGCTGGATGACCGCCATCACGCGGATCCGCTCGATGCCGAGGAAATACCAGGCGGGCGTCAGGCCGGTCGTCGCCGCCGCGACGTACCCGAGGACGAGGAAGTCCGGGTTCTCGCGCATGCTGGGAACCAGCACGAGCGCCATCCCGGCGAACACGGCCGACAGCCCCACGAGGGAGAGCTGCGCGCCCCGCACGCGCTGCACGACGCCCGCGAGCGCGTCAGGGTCGTTCTGCACTGCCGCGACCGAGCGGACCCCGGTCAGCCCGAACCCCCAGTTGATGAAGGCCATGAGGGCGAACGCGAAGCCCTGAGAGAAGATGACCAGCCCGAGCGCTGCGGGCTCCAGGACGCGAGCGACGTACGGCAGCGTCAGCAGCGGGATGATGAACGTCGCGAGCTGGACGCCGTAGAGCCCGATCACGTTGCGGCTGACCGGGTGGCGGAGGGCTGTTCGTAGCCGTGTGAGCACGTGGCAAGGTCCGGAGGCGAGGTCCCCGGCCGCAAAGGGTACGGACGCGTCGCCGCTCACCGTGTGCCGCTGACCACCGAAGTGTGGAGTCGCCGCCCCGGTGAAACGTCCATCGCGGGCGCCTGCCCCTCACGACCTACGCGAGGCGGCCGACATCCCTCCCTAGGCAATACCGGCCTCATTCCACCGGCGCCCTTTCCGTGGCAGGGCGCGGCGCCGGCATCCATGCATGACCCTTTCTCGACTCCACATCGTCGGGGCTGGCGTCGCTGCGCTCCTCGCGGCGGTGCTGACCCTCACCCTCGTCGCGTCTCACGCGACGGCGCTCGCCGCGGCGGACGCCACCGCGACCCCGCAGGCAGCGCGTGACCATGCGACCTGGCGGCCTGCACGCCGTCCGGGCACCGCGACGTGGCAGGGGCGGCTGACTGCGTCGGCGCCGCTGACACACCTCGAGGTGGAGACGGGCGCGAAGGGCCGGCGCACGTCTCAGCGCGTCCGTGTGCAGGTCTCCTCGGACGGCCGGCGGTTCCGGACCGTCCGGACGGTCCGTCTGACATCGGGCGGCCGCCAGCGCATCGACCTCGGCGGGCGCCGCGGCACCCATGTGCGGCTGCGCGCGTTCGGAGCGTGGGACGTGTGGCTGAACCAGGTGCGT
>JBPPNC010000215.1:0-4260 GCA_051306365.1 Solirubrobacteraceae bacterium | reverse complement strand
ACCGGGGCGTGCTGGGGCTGCTGGTACTGGTAGCCCGGCGGGGGCGTATGCGGCGCGGTGCCGGGGATGACCCTCGGGATACGCTGGGTCGCCTGATCAGCTTCGCTGCTGCCTGGGGTCGGGTTCTGCTCGTCGTGTGCCACGTACCGGTCCTTGGAGTCCGCTGACGGAGAGGTCTGCGCAACGGCGAAGACCCTAAACGAAACAGGCCGATCCTCGCAATCGGCGATGACCGAACAATTCGGGCGCTCGTAGCGCGCGTGCGGACACGCACTCTGCGCGAGTTCCGACGCGCCTGGACGCTGGTCGACCGCCGCTCGCCGACATGAGCGCCTACGCGCGCGCGTTGGCGCCAGTCGCAGACCTCCCCGGCGATGACGTCAGCGGCCCGGCCTAGCGTCCGCTCACGCGCGCCGTCGACTTCAACGCGCGGCCGGTCGCCGGTCCATGGCTGACGTTGAACTGGAGACTGCGCCGGCGGCAACCACTTCTTCCGCAACATCCGTCTGCGTCCCTGGGCATTCGGTAACCGATCGCGGCGCGGTGCCGCGCACGGCCGGCCTACGGGCAGATGAGTCCGCCCTGCCCGTCGTCGTGGCATTCGCCGTGCGGCATCCGCGGCATCCGCGGCGGAGGCTTCGGCTCGAGGACCATGTCCGGGGCGCCCTCGCCGCGCGCCGGCACGCGGGCGCGGTCATCTCCGCTTGGCGTGTACACGTCGCGTTCGTAGATCCAGATCCACCGATCGCGCAGCCGATCGATGAGCGCCACATGGCCGCGCGGCGCAGACGCCGACGGCTTCCACCACGCGACCGCCCCGGTCTTCGCGGCCGGCAGCTGCACGGTGGCCGCCGGCCAGCCGGAGAGCTCGCCCAGGTTCGAAAACTTGTGCACGCGAGAAGCGACCAGCGACGCGGCGCTGCCCGGGCAGTAGCCGCTGGACAGCACGGTCGCGCCGTCAGGGCAGGGAGGAGCGGCGCGGCCCGCCGGCCGGCGCTCGGGCGGCCCAGCGGTCGCGTCGGTGTCGATGTCGCGCGCGGGCCCGTACGTGGCTGATCCGTCGCCGGTGAGGTTGATCACCGACGCCGACGTCGTCACCTGAGCCTTCGAGGACCGGCACGTCACGTTCACGCGCAGCGCACCGCGCGTAGGCGCGGCCTTCGAGACGGTCCACCGCCATGTCGCAAACTGCGCTCGCTCGTCGACATCGACGGCCGGCAGCAGAACACGCCGTGAGGAGCTCCACGTGCGCAGGGACAGCGTGCAGCGATGCGCGTTCAGCACGCGGGCGCTCACCAGCACTCGAGCGCCAGCCGGAGCCGAAGACGTCTGCGCGACGATCGTGACCTTCGGAGATGCGGACGCCGCAGCAGCGGCGACCGGGCCGGACGCCGACGACACCGCCGCGCCCGCGGCGGCGAAGGTCAGCGTCGAGAGAGCGAGACGTCGAACGGGCATGGGGTCAGCTCTCCGGTCGCGCGCCGTGGTTTCGGCCGGCGGGCAGGTTCCCGCCGTCTTCGCCGACGCGGTCGATCGGAGGAGGCGCCGGACAGTCAGCCATCACCTTCTGCAGCGTCGGAGCCCGCTTCGGGAGGTCGACCGGCTTGGTCACCCACGGGCGCTCCTTGTTGTACTGCGCCGCGACGGACTCGAACTGCCGCTGGTCTGACGGAGCCGTGGTGTCGATCGGGTGCAGTCCAGCCTTGACGGCGGCCTCGAACGCGCGCTTCTCACGGCACCACCTGCGTCCGGCCTCGATCATCTCGTAGTACCGGTCCTTCATCGCGGTCGGGGACACGGGGTCGTGCTGGGCGACCGTGCTGACCTTCCCGACAGCGTCAACGGCATCGTCCTGGTCATCCGACAGCGGGCCGACGATCAGCCCCACCCCGAGGATGGCGAGCGACACCACGCAAACGGCCAGGGCTGAGCGACGCACACCGCGATGCTACTCATCAAGTCCCGCTCGCAGCATCTAGTCCTGATCGATCACGACCTGCGGCGCGCTGGACGTTCCGACGCGCATGTAGTCTGCGCCGATGACCTGCCGGACGATCGCGGCCGCCGCTTCGCTGCTCATCGCCGCCGTGGCTTGGCCCGCTGCCGGCGCTCAGGCCAGCAGCCAGTCGCTGCCGTGCGGCGCCGGGATCTGCCCGACGACGAAATCAGCGAAGAAGGCCGCCGCCGCATGGGCGCGCTGGGAGACCAAGAGCGAGATCGCCGAGCGCACGTCCGTCGAGCCTCGCCCAGTCGGGAAGACGCCCTGCCGGCGGCTCGGCAAGAGCAAGCTGCGTTACCGCTGCACGGTCAAGTTCGAGCAGGGCGAGAACGTCACCTGGAAAGCCACGGCGAAGATCACGCTCCCGCGAGACGGGCAGTGCCTCGGCCGCTACGACATCAAGGCCACGCGTCGATCCCCGGCGGCCAAGGACCCCGAGATCTCGCACAGCCGCTGGCGCGGCAGCTTCGGCTGCGAAGCCTGACCCCAGGCAAATCCGTACCGAAAGCGGTGCGGAACTGCACCGGGGCGATCAGACGGTCAGATCGCCCTGGACGTACCGCCGGTACGGGCGAACCGCCTCGTCGCCGGCCACTTCGCTGGCGGCGCTCGAGCTTGCCGCGCACCAGGCACCCTCGCCCGATCCTGTGCAGACCCAGCCGCGCGGGATCCTCTTGCCGACGTTGCTGGCACGGAGCACCCGGCGCGCGAAATCGCAGCTGACGCCGCGCGCCAGAACCTTCTCGCGCGCGGAGACGCCTTCGGTGGTCGTGGCGATCGTCCCGCACCGCTTCAGCTTGTACTTCGTGCGCGACGCCTGCGCGGCGGGAGCTCCGCTCGCCCCGGCGACCAGCCGCTCACGGTCCGGAGCGCTCGCGCTCGAAGGCGCTGCCGACAGCGCCAACAGGAAGAACACGGCCAGCAGGCCGAGGCAGGGGAAAGGGAGCCTTGCTCTGAATTTGCGCACGCGCATGTCCTATTCGCCGCCGTAGGGGGAACCGATGACCCGGCGGGATCGCGCGAACGCTTCCGCCGCATCTGAGCTGTACGCATCGACCGCGGCCATCGGGAACCGCACGACGGCTCGGCCGCCGCTCGAGCACCGCACCGTCGTCCCGTCGGTCGGGCAGTCCAGCGTGGAGACCTGTCCAGACGCGTCGCTGTAGACGCGGATGACCGACGCGCGGCCGGCCGCCCAGTACTCGTAGAACGCGCCCTGCGCGAACCTGCAAGACGTCACCGACTCGCGGACCTGGATGTTCCGGTCGCAGTAGACGAACGAGGGGGCGGCCGAGCCGGAGTCGCCGCCGCCGTCGGACGCCTTCGGCGCCTTCTCGATGATCGTCACGACGGTCTTCGTAACCGCCTCGGCCGGCTCCTCCGGCGGAGGCGCTGCCTGAATCGGCGGGTCATCAGACCCGCAGCCCAAGCCGCCCATCGCCGCAGCACAGACCAGGGCAGTGAGGGCTGCACGCGCAAGAGACATCTTCACGGTGGAGAACCCTACATCGACCGAGTCGCCTTGCCGATTTCAGGTACGAGCTCGCGGGGGCTCGGCGCGAGCGTTTCCACCGCAGCCGGCCGACCGTCCAGATGCGGTAGTTGACGATGATCTCCTGGACGCCCATCCGTCGGGCAAGCGCGCCCGAGCTCGTCCCTTGCCCGTCAGCAGGCCGACGATCGCGTGGACCCGCTTACGCTGGGTCGCGCGGCGCCAGTTCAGATGCCAGTCGACCGCGCGACCCTGTGCGTGCAACGAGAACGTGCTCGTCGATCCGCGGATCATCCGGCAGGTGAAGATCCCATCTGAGCGGCCAACCCGATCGATCTGCTTCAGCCACGCCAGCGAGGATGCCGTAACGCGCACGCCCGATCGACGCGCGAACGCGCATGACCTAGGGATTCGCTGATCTTTGTTGGGCGGTCTGGCCGGGTTCTGGCCGGTGCTCGCGCGAGAATCGTGGGATGAGCGGTCAGGCGAGTTTCACGGACATTGAGTACGCGGGTCGGCGGCGGGTATCGCGTCGTGAGACGTTCCTTGAGTTGATGGACACGACGGTCCCGTGGTCGGTGTGGGTCGGGGTGGTCGAGCCGTTCTACTTCAAGGATCGGCCGGGGAAACGGGGCACGTAAGGAAGCGTCAATAAACAACATGAAGGGTTGTGGGTGATGGCGTGGAACTTCGGTGGCGGTGATCGATGAGCGCGCTATCGGGGATCGCTATCGGGCGATGGCGGGCGAGCTTGATGAGGCTCGTCGTC
>JBPPNC010000212.1:0-8025 GCA_051306365.1 Solirubrobacteraceae bacterium | reverse complement strand
GGGGGCACGAATCGCATGGTCACCGCCCGGAACAATGCCGCCTCCCCGAAGTTCCGGCGGTCTCGGGGTCCCAGGGCAAAGATCGGGGACGAGTACACCCCGGACGTCGACACGAGGTGGGGCAGCAGGAGGTGCCGCTGGAGTATCGGTCAGGCCGGTGGGCTCGGTGGGGCGAAGCGCACTTCGAAGCGCGCCCCGCCGAGCGGCGCCTCGCCGGCCTTGACCGTCGCGCCGTGGTGGCGGGCCTGCTGGGCGACGAGGGCCAGGCCGAGGCCGGAGCCGGTCCGGTCGGTTCCCTCCACGCGCGCGAACGGCGCGAAGATCCGCTCGCGGTCCTCTTCGGCGATGCCGGGCCCGTCGTCGTCGACATCCAGCACCGGGCCGTCGGTGCCGCTGGTCAGGCTGACCGCGACGCGCCCGCCGTCGCGTCCGTGGCGGATGGCGTTCTCGACGAGGTTCTCCACGAGCATCCGCAGTCCGGGCTCCCACCCGGAGATCACGACCGGCTCGTCGGGGAGCGTGACCCCGACCTCCACCCGGGGGTGGCGCTCGCGCACGGCGGCGAGGACGGCGTCGACGCTGTCGGCAAGGTCGACGTCGCGCTGCTCGAGCCCGGTGGCATCCCCGCGCGCGAGGGCCTGCAGCCCGTCGAGGAGCGCGACCATCCGGCGCTGCTCGGCGAGCGCGTAGCGCGCCATCTCGGTCCGCCGGTCGGGTGGCAGGTCGGGGTGGCGCTCGAGCGCGGAGAGCGTCGCCTGCACGCTGGTCAGCGGCGTGCGCAGCTCATGGCCGGCGTCGGCGGTGAATCGGCGGGTCGCGTCGAGCGCGCGCTCGCGGTCGGCGGCCGACGTGCCGAGCCGCGCGAGCATCGCGTTGAAGCTCTCCGCCAGCGAACGCAGTTCCTTCGCGCCCTCATCGGTGGGCGCGCGCTGCGCGAGGTCGTCCTGATGCGCGACTCGGGACGCGAACGCACGCAGCCGCGCGAGCGGGCGCAGCAGCCGGTCGGCGGTGAACCAGACGCCGATCCCGGCCGCGATGAGCGTGAGGAGGCCGAGGACGAGCAGCCGCTGGCCCAGCTCGCGCTCGCGTTCCTCCAGCGCCTCGAGACTCGACACGATCTCCAGGCGCGCGAGACCCCCGAGGTTCGGGTCGCGCAGCTCGCTGACGTACGCTCGGTAGTCGTCCCCGCCCGCGTCGAACGTCTGCAGGCCGAGGGGCAGGGGGCGCGAGCGCGGCGGCGGCGCGCCCGTGTCGAGCAGGACCGTCTCGCCGAGCAGCAGGCGCAGCGACGTCCTCGTGGCCGTGAGGACGGCATCGAGGCGGCGGTCGTTGCCCGGGATCTCCTCCTGGACCGCGGCCAGCGCGGTGGCGCGCGACAGCTCGGCGGTGCGGCGCAGGCGGTCGTCGAACGCGTCGCGCTCGGAGCTCACGACGTAGCGGGACGCCAGCCCCCCCGCGGCGGCGAGCACCACGGCGAGGACGACCAGGACCCCGAGCGTGAGACGCCCGCGCAGGCTGTGCATGGCGGTCAGCCTCGCAGGACGAAGCCGACGCCGCGCACGGTGTGGATGACGCGCGGCTGCCCGTCGGACTCGAGCTTGCGGCGCAGATACCCGACGAAGACGTCGGCGACGTTCGTCTGGGGGTCGAACGTGTAGCCCCACACCTCCTCGAGCAACTGGCGGCGGTCCAGGACGTTGCCGGGGTGGCGCAGGAACAGGTGGAGCAGCTCGAACTCGCGGCGCGTCAGCTCGAGCTCACGGTCGCCGCGGTGGGCGGTGCGCGCCCGGGGGTCGAGCCGCAGGTCGCCCACGGCGAGCGGCTCGTCCTGCGCGGGCGGGCGCCGGCGCAGCAGCGCGTGCAGCCGGGCGGTGATCTCCTCGATGGCGAACGGCTTGACGACGTAGTCGTCGGCGCCGCTCTCCAGGCCGAGCACGCGGTCCTCGACCTCGTCGCGCGCGGAGAGGACGCAGACCGGGACCTGGTCGCCCTCGGCGCGCAGGCGCTTGAGCACCTCGAGACCGTCGAGGTCGGGCATGTTCAGGTCGAGCAGCATGAGGTCGGGCTTCATGCGCGTGGCGGCCTCCAGCGCCGCGCGCCCGCCGGACGCGGGGACCACACTGAACCCTTCGAGCTCCAGGCTGGCCGCGACGGTGCGCCGGATCGCCGCGTCGTCGTCCACGAGCAGGACGACGGGGCGGGCGGCGTCAGCCACGGCGCACGACCTCGCAGTCGCGGGCGACGTCGTCGCTGCCGTCGGCGACGACGCGGTCGCGGCCCGGCCCGCACGTGATGCGGTCGGTCTGGCCGTCGCGCGCTTTGATGGTGTCGCTCGCGTTCCCGCTGGCGATGACGTCGTTGCCCGGGCCTCCGGTGATGGTGTCGCGCCCGGCGCCTCCGAGCAGCGTGTCGTCGCCGACCCCGCCGTTCAGGCGGTCGTTGCCCACGTCGCCGGAGACCAGGTCGTTCCCCGGCCCGCCGTTGACACGGTCGGCGCCCGCGCGGCCGTACAGGTTGTCGTCGCCGCGCAGTCCGTTGATGGTGTCCGCGCCGGCCGTGCCGACGATGGTGTCCTCGCCGCGGGTGCCCCGGAACGTGTCGGCCAGCGCCGTGCCGCCCGGAACCGCGAGCACGACGAGAACGGTGGCCAGACAAGCACGACGGGACATACCTGCAGGATGACGCAGCAGGCGGCGCGTATGACCCGGCGCCGGACGTCCTCTCACAGTTCTCTCACAGTGCGTGAGGACATCGTGAGAGGCGCTGGTGTCCCGGCCCGCAGGCGAGTTACCTCCGTCTGGCACCCCGGAACCCAGGAGGAGTCCCGTGAAGCACGTACGCACCACGACCACCGCCGCCGCAGCCGCAGCCGCACTCGCCCTCATCCCCGCCGTCGCGTTCGCCGCGACGATCGACGGTGGACCGGGCAACGAGCGCCTGCGCGGCACCAACGTCGCCGACGTCATCAACGGCAACGCCGGCAACGATCGCATCTTCGGCCGCGCCGGCGACGACCAGCTCGACGGCGGCCTCGGCAACGACCGCGTCTTCGGCATGCAGGGCAACGACACGATCCGCGGGGTGCAGGGCAACGACCTGCTCAACGGCGGCTCCGGCGACGACAACGTCACCGGTGACGCGAACGCTGCGGGCGACCGCACGTCCCTCGACCGCATCTACGGCGCGGCGGGCAACGACACGCTGAAGGGCGGCGACTCGCGCGACCGCATCCACGGCGGGTCCGGCAACGACACGTCCGACGGTGAGAACGGCAACGACCGCATGAGCGGCGGCACCGGCGACGACGTCCAGAACGGCGGCCCGGGCAACGACGTCATCTTCGCGAACGTCGGCGTCGACACGTCGACCGGCGGCGACGGCAACGACACGCTGTGGGCGCTCGCCCGCGCGGATGTCTCGGGTGCCGGCGACACGACCGGCGACACGCTCGACGGCGGGAACGGCAACGACCGCTTCCGCACCCGCGACGGCGAGGCCGACAAGATCACGTGCGGCGACGGCGACGACCGCGCGTTCCTCGACGAGGTCGACGTGATCGCCGACGCGACCGAGGCGAACCCCAACGGCTCGTGCGAGCGCGTTGAGCGGCGCAAGCCGCGCGCTGCGGACTCGAAGAGCGAGGACGCGCAGCAGGCTCCGGCCGAGGAGAAGGTCACCTCGTAGCCCCCACGGCCGGGATCGGCGTCCCCCCGCCGGTCCCGGCCGTCTTCGATCTGACGTAGGCTCGCGTCTCATGGCGCTCGGCTGCTTCGTCTCCCCCGGAAAGTCGCTCGACCAAGCGGTCGACCGCGTGCGACTCGCGGAGGAGCTCGGCTTCGGGTCCGTCTACACGACGCACATCAACGGCCGCGACTCCCTGACCGTCCTCGCCGCCTTCGCGCTGGCGACGTCGCGGATCCGGGTCGGGACGGGCGTCGTGCCCATCTACACGCGCACGCCCGCGACGATGGCGCAGACCGCCGCGACGCTCGCCGAGCTGTCGGGCGAGCGCCTCACACTGGGCCTTGGCGTCTCGCACCGCCCGGTGGTTGAGGGTTGGCACGGGCAGACGATCGACAAGCCGATCGCCGAGATGCGGGAGTACCTCTCGCTCGTGCGCGCGATCGTGTCCGGCACCGAGATCCCGCAGGACACCGTGAAGTGGAAGACGATGATGCCGCTGGCCGGCGTCGGGCCGTATCCGGAGCTGCCGATCTACGTCGCGGGCCTGTCACCGAAGATGCTGCGGGCCGCAGGCGAGATGGCCGACGGCGTGATCCTCTGGCTGTGCAACCCGGCGTATATCCGTGACGTCGTGGTGCCCGAGGTGCGAGCGGGCCGCGAGGCCGTCGGCAAGAGCCTCGACGGGTTCGACATCGTCGCAGCCGTCCCGGGCGCGCTGGTCGACGATTCCGCGGAAGCGCACGCGTTGATGCGCCGCGACCTGCTGCCCTACTTCGGCCTGCCGTTCTACCGGGCGATGATCGAGCGCTCGGGCTTCGGCGACTCGATCGCCGCGTACGACGCGGGCGCCGCGGCGGGCGATCCGGCCGCCATGGGGGCGGGCATCGCCACGGAGTTCCTCGACGCGCTGTGCGCGATCGGCGACGAGGACGCGGTCCGCGCGGGCCTGCAGCGCTACCTCGACGCCGGCGCCACGTCGCCGTGCATCGGGCCGATCGCGCGCAGCGACTTCGACGGCACACTGCGCGCCGCCGCTCCGCGTTGATCTCCCGGTGCGCCGCGGGCACCCGCCCGGCGCGCGGCGGGCGTCAAGGGCCGCGCGCACTTGGGCATCCGCTTCACCGAGGGCGAGCGCGAGGGCGCTGATCGCACGCGGAGGTCGCGGGGCGTGGGAGGATGCGCGGAGCCCACACGGCGAACCCCATGGCGAGCACGGAGCCCGCGAAGACCATGACGGATGACCCGCTGAGCGCGGGCGGCGCGGCCCTGGGCCGCCGGAACTGGGTGCAGGCGCGCGAGCACTACGCGCGGGCGCTCGAGACCCAGGAGTCCGCCGAGGCCCTGGAGGGCTTCGCCGTGGCCAGCTGGTGGGACGACGACGTGGACGCGGCGATCGCCGCGCGCGAGCGCGCATTCGTCCTGCGGCGCGAGGCCGGGCAGACGCGCGAGGCGGCGTGGGACGCCGGCTTCCTGGCGTGGGACTACGGAGCGATGCGGGGCGTCAACGCCGTCGCCAACGGGTGGCTCCAGCGGGCCAAGCGTCTCGTCGAGGACCTCGAGCCGTCCGTCGAGCACGCGTGGCTGCCGCTCATCGAGGCGTCGTTTCACCTCGACACCGACGTCGGCACCGTCCTGCGGCTGAGTACGGAGGCGGCCGAGCGGGCGCGCGCCCTCGGCGGGCTCGACATCGAGATGACTGCGCGGACGCTTCAGGGGCTCGCGCTGGTGAGCCTCGGCCGCGTCGCGGAGGGCACAGCGCTGCTCGACGAGGGGGCCGCGGCAGCGACCGCCGGGGAGCTCCACGACCCGATCGCGATCGGGTCGTGCTGCTGCAACATGATCATCGCCTGCGAGCGCTCGCGCGACTTCGACCGCGCCGGGCAGTGGTGCGAGCAGCTGGAGGCGTTCTGCGAGCGGACGGGGCAGCGTCCGTTGCTCGCGCTCTGCCGCGCCCACCACGGCACGGTGCTCATGATGCGGGGCGACTGGCCCGAGGCCGAGCAGGAGCTGGTGTGGGCGGCCGGCGAGCTGTCCACGCTGCGCCCGCCGCTGGCCGGCTACGCCCGCGCGCGTCTCGCCCAGTTGCGCCGCCGGCAGGGCCGCAACGGCGAGGCTCGTGCCCTCGTCGCTCAGGCCGGCGCCCACGTGCTGGCTCGGCTGGTGCAGGCCGAGATCGCGCTGGACGAGGACGACCTCGCGGCGGCGCTCGCCCACGCCGAGCGCTACCTGCGGGGGTGTCTGGGTGGCGAGGAGTCCATCGAACGGGCGGCGGCACTGGAGCTCCTGGTGCCGATCCTGATCGCGCGCGGGGATCCGGCCCGGGCGAGCACGGCGCACGAGCAGCTCGCGGCCATCGCCGAGGCGGTCCCGACGGACTCGATGCGCGCCGCGGAGCGACGCGCCGCTGGGCGGCGCGCCGCGGCGAACGGCGACCTCGACGCCGCGCGGCCGGGGTTCGAGGATGCGATCGACCTGTACTCCCGGAGCGTCGCCCCCTTCGAGGCCGCCGAGGTGCAGCTGGACCTCGCGCGCGTGCTGGAGGCCGGTGAGCAGGTCGCGACCGCCCACGAGCACGCGCTCGCGGCGCAGATCACGTTCCGCGGCCTGGGAGCCGACACCGCGGCCGCGCGGGCGGACCGCATCATCGCGGGGCTCGGCCGGCGCACCGTCGCCGAGCAGCGGGCCGGGATGACCGTTCGTGAGGTCGAGGTGCTCCGGCTCGTCGCGGAGGGTCGGTCGAACCGCGAAGTCGCCGCGGAGCTCGTCGTCAGCGAGCACACCGTGCACCGCCACATGGCCAACATCTACGCGCGGCTGGGCGTCTCGTCGCGCGCCGCGGCCGTCGCGCGCGCCGCCGAGCGCGGCCTGTTCGGCTGAGCCGGGCCATCCGCGGGCCATGCCGAAGATGGCCCGAACGGGCGATGACCGGGGACGGGCGGTCGCGGAGGCTGTCCCCTCACCCCACGGCCCGAAAGGACTGCCCATCATGGCCACCCCCGAGATGCGTCAGATCACCGAGCACAAGAGCTTCGACGAGCCTGACGAGATCCGCGAGTTCCCCAACGGCCGCGCCCAGATCCTCCACATCGGACAGGGCGAGGTCGGCCGCTACGTCTTCGAGCCCGGCTGGCGGTGGTCAAACGACGTCAAGCCGATCGCCGGCACGCACAGCTGCGAGGCGCCGCATTTCCAGTACCACGTCAGCGGCCGGCTGGCGATCCGCATGGACGACGGCGAGGAGCTCATCATCGGGCCCGGCGAGGTCTCGTCGCTTCCCAGCGGCCACGACGGCTGGGTGGTCGGCGACGAGCCCGCCGTCGTGATCGACTGGTACGGGGCGAGCACCTACGCCAAGGAGAGCTGAGCGCGCACCGCAGCTACCTCGGGGGCATGCGGATCGCGCCGTCGAGCCGCACGGTCTCCCCGTTCATGTACGGGTTCTGCAGGATCTCCAGCGCCATCGACGCGAACTCGTCGGCCACGCCCAGGCGCTTGGGGAACGGCACGTTCTGGCCGAGGTGGGCCTTGAACGCCTCGGCCTGCTCTCCCGTGCCGTAGATCGGGGTGTCGAACAGCCCGGGCGCGATCGTGTTCACGCGGATGCCGACGCTCGACAGGTCGCGCGCGACGGGCAGCGTCATCCCGACGATCGCGCCCTTCGACGCCGAGTACGACGCCTGCCCGATCTGCCCGTCGAACGCCGCGGCCGACGCGGTGTTGATGATCGAGCCGCGCCACCCGTCGGCGCCGGGCTCGGTCTGCGCAATGGCGGCGGCGGCGAGGCGCGTCACGTTGAAGGTGCCGATGAGGTTCACCCGGATGACCTTTTCGAAGGTCTCGAGGCTCGCGGGGGACCCGTCGCGGTTGACCGTCCGCTCGGCCGCGCCGATCCCCGCGCTGTTGAGCACCCAGCGCAGGGGCGCGATCTCGGTCGCGGCCTTGACGGCCTCCTCCACCTGCGCGCTGTCGGCGACGTCCGCCTGGACGAACACGCCGCCGATCTCGTCGGCGGCGGCGCTGCCCAGATCCGCGTTGAGGTCGATGATCACCACGCCGGCCCCCGCGGCCGCCAGCCGCTTCGCCGTGGCGAGGCCCAGACCCGATGCGCCGCCCGTGACCAGCGCCGATGTCTCCTGCAGGCTCATCTGCTCTCCCATGTCTCGCTCGTCGCGACGCTACCGCCGCGCTGCACGCGCAGCCTCCCATACGCGCCTCGGCGTACGTCGGCTACGCTGTGCGGGCTCGGTGTCATGCACCGATGCGCCACGCCCTCTTAGCTCAGTTGGTAGAGCACTTCCATGGTAAGGAAGGGGTCGCCGGTTCGAGTCCGGCAGAGGGCTT
>JBPPNC010000201.1:0-2135 GCA_051306365.1 Solirubrobacteraceae bacterium | reverse complement strand
CGGAATCGGCGGGTGGACCTCGAGGCCGCGGGACAGGGTGGCGTTCGGCTGCTGAACCGTGCCGCCCCTGCTCAGCACGCGGCGCCAGCCGAGCGCGTCGACGACGATCGGCGCGCGCAACTCGCCGCGGTCGGTGCGGACGGTCAGCATCTGGCCGGGCGCACCGTCCTCGACGGCGAGCCCTTCGACCTTCGCGGTGTCGAACTCGGCCTCGCCCTGCTCGGCGAGCAGCTCGCACAGCTGGCGGTAATCGAACGTCGAGAACGTCCACGGCAGGGTCCAGCGGTGCGTGCGGTCGCGCGAGCCGAACTCGCGTTTGGGCCGGTGGATGACGAGGTCCTGGAAGGTCTGGCGGATCGACGGGGCGAGCCCGAGGCCCTCGAGCCACTCGGTCGGCGCGGCGCAGGCGGACGTCTGGCGCTCGCCGATCTCGTAGCGGTCGATGACCAGCACGTTCGCGCCGGATCCGGCGAGTTCCCGCGCGACCGTGAGGCCCGCGAAACTCGCACCGCAGATGAGGACGTCGTACTCCCCCGAGATCGGGGTGCGCGCGTCGCCGCGCTTCGTGGCTCGTACCGGCATGGGGTCGATGATAGTCACGCATCGGGTGCACGGCGACCCCGGCGGCGATACCGTCGGACTCATGACGCCGGTGCCCCTCGACCGTCCGCGCGCGCCCCGGGTCGCGGCAGACGCCGCGCTGTACGAGTCGCACTACCTCAAGGCGGCCGACCCGGCGGGCGGCCGCGCAGTGTGGATCCGCCAGACCTCGCTGAAGCGACCTGGCGCACCCGCGCGCGGCACCGTGTGGGCCACCGTGTTCGACACGACCGCCGGGGTGCCCGTCGCACGGCGTGAGACCTTCGACGAGCCCGTGCAGGACCCCGGCCCTCATGCGTGGGCGCGCTTCGGCGGTGCGGAGATCGGCCCGGGTGCCGCGCGCGGCGCCCTCGACCCGGTGGCGTGGAACGTGACCTGGCGCGCCGACGCCGAGCCCGCACCGTACCTGCCGGCCGCCGCGCTGTACGACCGCCCGTTCCCGCGGTCCAACGGCATCGCCCTGGTCCCGGCCGGCCGGTTCGACGGCACGCTCGAGGTCGCCGGCGAGACCTGGGACCTCGTGGGGTGGCCGGGCATGGCGGGCCACAACTGGGGCGCCGACCACGCCGCACACTGGGTGTGGATCCACGCCGCCGGACTGCCGGATCGCGGCGGCGTCGGGTGGGTCGATCTCATCCTCGCGCGCGTGAAGATGGGACCCGTACTCAGCCCCTGGACCGTCTCGGGCGCGATGTGCGTCGGCGGGGTCCGGCAGCGGCTGGGCGGCCTGACCGCTCGGTTCCGCGGATTTCGCGCCGACATCGACGATGACCGCGTCGACGTCCACCTCCCGGGCGGGATCCGGATCGAGGTCGCCGGGGACCCCGCCCGCACCGTCGCCTGGGACTACGCGGCGCCGCACGGGCCGGGCCGCGACGTGCGCAACTGCTCGGTCGCCGACGGGACGCTCACCCTCGGTGACGGCCGCGCGCTCGCACTGCCCGGCGGGTGGGCGCTGGAACTCGGGCGCCCCGTGGCCTGATCGTCCAGCAGGGCTGGGCGTCTTGGCCGTAGCGAGCCGCTACGCTCTCTGGCTCAATGACAACAGCTACCGAAGAAGTGCTTGCCCCCAAGGTCGTCGAAGGTTCTGACGGCCTGCTGCTCGAGATCGACGGGCAGATCGTCCCCAACTACGACGCGACCTTCACCCTCTTCGAGGAGGGCGATGTCGTCAGCGGCCTTGTCGTGCGCATCGACAACGACGAGGTCCTCGTCGACATCGGATACAAGAGCGAAGGCGTCATCCCCGCCAACGAGCTCTCGATCCGCAAGAACGTCGACCCGAAGGACGAGGTCGAGCTGGGCGAGGAAGTCGACGCCCTGGTCCTCACCAAGGAAGACCAGGACGGCCGGCTCATCATGTCCAAGAAGCGTGCGCGCTTCGAGAAGGCGTGGCGCCGCATCGAGGCTGCCGCCGAATCGGGCGAGCCGGTCGAGGGCACCGTCATCGAGGTCGTCAAGGGCGGCCTCATCATCGACCTCGGGGTCCGCGGCTTCCTGCCCGCCTCGCTCGTCGACATCCGGCGCGTGCCGAA
>JBPPNC010000214.1:0-2503 GCA_051306365.1 Solirubrobacteraceae bacterium | reverse complement strand
CGTGCTCGACCGGCTCGAGGCGGACTTCAGGCTCGTCGACGAGGCGCACGCCGCCGGCAACGCCCAGCTGCTGGCCTGGCAACTCGCCGAGAACTGGAAGATCGGACTCGTCGACTGGCCGGACGAGGCGGGGGGGCTCAAACGCGCCTTGCGTCGCGAGGCGTTCACGGCGCAGGACCTGCAGGCCGCCGCCCCGCACCTCTCCCGCACGGTCGCCCCCGTCTGGCTCGCCTCGCCCTACGAGGTGCACTCGATCATCGAGACCATGCCATTCGACACCGTCGTGCTCGTCGACGCGGGAGCTACGACGATCGCCGAGAACGCTGGTGCGATCCGCCGCGCCAGGCAGGTCGTCGCGTTCGGTGACCCGGTGACCCAGACCCCCGCCCCCTTCGTGATCGCCGTCGACGATCCGAGCCTCGAACGCCCGGCGGCCGAGTCGGACCCCGACGAGTTGCACGACGCTTCGGCGCTCGCCCAACTCGGCGCGATCCTGCCGACCCTCACGCTCACCCGCAGCTACCGCCCCGGCGGCGAGGACCTCGCCGAGCTCGTCAACCGCCGCTTCTACGGCGGGCGCATCGAATCGCTGCCGTGGGCAGGCACCTTCCTCGGGCATGGCAGCCTCGCGATCTCCACCGTCGCCGACGGCACCGGGATGCCCGACCCCGACTCCGGCGCCGTCGAGAGCCCCGACGCCGAGGTCGATCGCGTGGTCGACCTCGTGCTCGACCACGCCATGCGTCGCCCGCAGGAGTCGCTCATGGTCATCACCGCGAGCCCCAAGCACGCCGTGCGCGTCATGCAGGCCGTACTCGAGCAGGCCGCCGGGTTGCCCGAGCTCGCGGACTTCGTCATCCGCGATTCACCCGAACCGTTCGCGGTCTCCACGATCGAGGAGGCCGTCGCGCAGAGCCGCGACCGCGTGATCTTCTCGGTCGGCTACGGCCGCACCCCGCACGGCCGCGTGCTGTCCGACTTCGGCGCCCTCGGCGAACCGGGCGGCGAGCGGCTGCTCGCGGTCGCGATGACGCGCGCGCCGTTCGATGGTGATCGTGACCTCCTTCGAGCCGGCCGACCTCGATGACGGCCGCATGCAGCACGGCGCCGTCGCGCTCTCCGAGATCCTCGCCGAGGTCGACGCGCGTCAGGGCATGCAGCCCGTGCCCGACGACAGCGAGCCCATGCTCGTGGACCTGGCCCGGCGACTCGAGCTCCGCGGTCTGCGCGTCGCGCTCGGGCATCGCGGCAAGCTCGGGCTCGTGGCATCCCGCGGCGGTATCTGCGTGGCGATCGAGACTGACACCGTGCTGCACCGGGGGAGCCTGCGCGAGTCGCTGCGGCTGCGCCCGGAGCTGCTGCGGCGGCTCGGATGGCACTACCTCAGGGTGCACGCGTTCGAGCTGTTCAGCGATCCGGAAGCCGTCGCCGCCAAGGTCGCGCACATGCTCGGCGTGGAGCCGCAGGCGGTGACGGAGCCCATCTCGATCGTGCCGGCCACGGTCGACGCGATGCCACGTGCCTGAGCGCGCCGAGGGCACCGGCCCGCGTCACGCCGAGGGGCCGACGGCGACCCCCGCCGAACCGCTGCACCGCCAGGAGCGCGGTCGCCGCGGCGGTCGACGGGTGCGCACGGTGCCGCCGGAGGGATCCGATCCGCAGCCGACGCCCGAGCCGCCGCGGCACGCCTCGACCGAGAACGACGAGCGCCTGTTCGGCGACAAGCCGCCGCACTACTGAGGGCGCCGCGCCGGCCTCGATGCCGCGCCGGCCTCGATGCCGCGCCGGCCCGTGCGTGCGGCGGCATCCCGGCGCCGCGATGATCACCACCCGGTGCTGAGAGGCACCGGGTCGAAGCCCCATCGGGACTCGCACAGTGAAGGACAGTGTCCTTCACTGTGCGAGTCTGCGACGGTCGAGTCCGGTGCGGTCGTCTCTCCGACGGTCGCCTCGGCGGGCGCACCCTCGCAGCGCGCGAGCGGCCCCGGGGCCCCGGGCCAGCAGCGCGCCGCGAGCCGGTCAGCAGCGCGCCGCGAGCCGGTCAGCAGCGCGCCGCGAGCCGGTCAGCAGCGCGCGGCGGGCCCGGTCAGCGGGGCGCGGCGGGCCCGGCGGAGACGTCGTCGGCGTGCCGGGGATGCGTCTCCGGGGCCGCGGCGAGCAGGTCGCGGATCTCGGTGAGCAGCTCGAGCTCGGTCGGCGGGGCCGGGGGCTCGGTGGCATCCTTCTTCTTGCCGAACCGCACGCGCTTGAGCTGGTTCATCGGCACGATGAGGGCGAAGTAGACGACGATCGCGACGAGTGCGAACTGGATGAGCGCCGAGAGCACGACCCCCCAACTCAGCACGACCGCCGCGGTGTCACCGGAGGCTGGCCGCAGCGTGATGCCCGCGGTCGCGAGCGAGTCCGAGTCGAACAGGAGCGCGATGAGCGGGTTGAAGATGCCCGTGACGAGCGCCGTGACGATCGCGGTGAACGCGGTGCCGATGACGACCGCGACCGCGAG
>JBPPNC010000164.1:0-7538 GCA_051306365.1 Solirubrobacteraceae bacterium | reverse complement strand
ATCGTGGCCCGCGAGACGGTGAAGGCCTTCCGCAAGGACGTGACGGCGAAGTGCTACGGCGGCGACATCAGCCGTAAGCGCAAGCTGCTGGAGAAGCAGAAGGAGGGCAAGAAGCGGATGAAGCAGGTCGGTCGCGTCGAGGTGCCGCAGGAGGCGTTCCTCGCGGTGCTCGAAGTGGGCGACTGAGCGTCAGGCGTCGAGCAGCCTCAGCACCCAGGCGGGTGCGGGGTCGCCCCGGCGCATCCGCGCGCCGAGCATGTGGACGACGTGCAGCGCTGTTGTTCGGAGGCCGGCCACCGCGGCCAGACGCCGTAGGAAGGCGAAGGTCGTCCGCGGACTCGGGTGGGCCCGCCGGTCGTTGCGCGCGAGCCAGAGCTCGAGGGCGGCGGATCCGAACGTCCGGCCGCGCCGCGCCGCCTCGGGGCCGTACAAGCCCCGGAGGTGGTCGATCTCCGCCCGGGCCTTCGCGGCGTCGGTGACCTGCATGTTGTGGTCGTGCACGAGGACAGCGGTTGTGAAGGCCGGCAACGAGACGATCTCGGCGGTACGGCTCAGCCGGAGCCAGAGATCCCAGTCCGCGAACGTGGAGAGCTCCGGGTCGAACCCGCCACTGCGCTGCAGCTCATCCCTCGTGACGATGACGGTCGAGGGCTCGCCGATGATATTCATCCCGATGAGCTGCCCGGCCAGGTCGTCGGCCGGGGGCAGATCACGGTCGGCGACCTGCAGCCCCGCGTCCGTGACATAGATCCCTGCGCTGAAGACCATGGTCGCACCCGCTTCTCGCGCGGCGCGGAGCTGGAGTTCGAGTTTCTCGGGCGCCCAGAGGTCGTCGTCGTCCAGAAAGGCGATCCAGGGGGTGGACGACTCGTCGATCCCGACGTTGCGCGCTCGTGACACCCCGCCCGGAGCATCGAGGCGCCGGATCGCGACCCGCGGATCGTCGGTGCCCAGCAGTGCCGAGGACACTGGGGTGTCGGACGCGTCGTCGATCACGATGAGCCGCCAGTCGCTGTAGGTCTGGGCGAGGACGGATCGGACCGCCCGGCGCACGTAGTGTGGACGGTTGCGGCTCGGGATGATGACTGTGATGGTGGCGGGCGAGCTCATGTGCCGAGCAGCCTTCGGCGGATCTCAGCGGTAACGTCGGGGTCGGCTTCAGCGTCGAACTTGCGGGCGAACAGCTTGCCCGATTGGCCGAGCGCATCGAGATCTGCGACGGTCAGTACATCGGGATGCGTGTCCTCGGTCCAGCGAATGAAGCGGAGGTTGTCGTTGATGACATCGGCGCCGGCTCGGCTGAGGACGACGGTCTGGAAGTAGAGTTCGTCTCCCAGGAGTGTCCGGCGGAAGTACCGCTCGACCTCGGGGTGCCGTCGGCGGATCTCAAGGACGTATCGGACGTCGTCGCGCGCGAGGCATGACCATGCTGACCCGCCGCGGACCGGGGCCACGACCGGCGGGACGGCGCGGCGCGTGGGGATCCGCACGGAGAACCGGCGTCCGCGCCGGTGCCAGTGGTGGAGGCGCTCGTTCGTATCGGGCCAGTAGGGCAGGTCGCGGTGGTCGAGAAACGTCCTCCCCTCGTGCTCGCTCAGGAACCGCTCGATCGTGGCCGGCGCCGCGATGGGGAAGTCCTGCCCGGACAGCGGAACCACATGCGTGTAGCGGAGATCGAGCCGCTCGGCGACCTCCAGGGCGTCGAGCGTGGCGCGGATGATCCCGAAGCCGCCCCAGGGCGTCCGGACGCTCGGCAGGAACGACACCCGTGGGAGCGCGCTGACGCCGCCACGGATCTCGCGCTCGATCGACCGCGGAGACGCCCGATCGACGTGGATGATAAACCACGCGCGTTCGCTCGCCAGGGTGCGGACGAGTTCGACGACTTGAGCTGGCGCCTTGTGCGCGAGGATCACGTAGACGATGCTGCTCGGCACAGCGGCCCATTCTCTCTTAGGGTCCGGCGGGAGGCACAGGGTTGCGGGGGGCAACGATCCTGAGCCGCACGCTCGGCACGTCGGTCGGGATCCTGACCGAGAGCTTGAAGCGTCCCGGACAATCGCCTGTGGACGGTCCGCGGTGCGGTGATAGCGACGGGTCGCAGAAGAGCAGGCCGAGCACGATGCCGTGCGGGAGCGGTCCGGCCGTAGTCACAGGTCGTCGGGGTCGTCCGCGCTCGCGCGGATGGTCCCGACGATGGCCTCGGGCTCATCCCACATCGGCACATGCCCGCACCCGGGCAGGTCGACCTCCCGTTCCACCGGGAACGGCAGTCGCTGCGGACGACGTACGAGCCGGTCGAGCTCACACCACGCCAGCGTGATGGGCGCGTCAATGCCGTCCCGCGAGCGCAGCGGCTCGGCCGCCCGCATCGCACGGTTCACCGCCACGAACCCCGGTCCGTCGGCGTACGCGCGGATGATCCGCTCGGCGTCGGCGGGCGGCACGCGAGACGGGTCACCGACAACGCCGGCGAGCGCTCGGTGGCGCAGCCGGGCGGACCCGTGGATCGCCGGGCGCAGCACCGGCCGCAGCGCGCGGCTGACGTGATGGGCGACGAACGGCTTGGGCGGCAGCGGCCGGCTCCAGAACCCGGCGGGCGCGATCCCGCAGACGGACAGCGCGCGGTCGAGCCTTGCCAGTTCCAGGCCCACCCAGCCGCCGAGCGAGTTCCCGGCGATGTGGACGCGATCGAGCGCCAGCACATCAAGGAACGCGGCCAGCGCGCCGGCGAGCCGCATCGGCGACGGCGGCGGCTCCTGCGGCAGTGCGGGGGAGCGGCCGAAGCCCGGCAGGTCGACGGCGATGACGTCGTGCGAGGAGGCGAGCGCGCCGAGCACCGGCGCCCAGACGCCGCGGTCGCCGCCCAACCCGTGGACGAGCAGCAGCGGCGGGCCGTCGCCCTCGCGGTGGTGCGCGATCAGGCCGCCACCTCGAGCTCACGCGCGAAGCGGCCGCGGCCGGCGGGGGCGATCGCGTGCGCCGGAGCCAGCGGCTCGTCGACGAACCGCGGCTTGGCGAGCAGCAGCTGCACGTCGCCGATCCGCCGCTCCGCGAACCCGCCCTCGCAGTAGGCGAGGTACAGCGTCCACAGCCGCTGGAACCGTTCGTCGTAGCCGAGCTCGGTCAGCGCCTCGGGCTGCGCGTCGAACCGGTCGCGCCAGTGCTGGAGCGTGCGCACGTAGTGCTCGGTGATGTCCTCGAGCTGCACCGCGCGCATGTCGGTTTGCTCGGCGACGCACCGGGCGATGATCTCCTGCGACGGCAGGCAGCCGCCCGGGAAGATGAGCTGGTTGATGAAGCTCTTCGTGGCCTTCTCGGCCTCGTAGGCGCGGTCGTCGATCGTGATCGCCTGCAGCAGCATGAGCCCGTCGGGCTTCAACCGGGCCGAGCAGACGTCGAAGAACGTGCCGAAGTCGCGCCAGCCGACGGCTTCGATCATCTCGATCGACACGAGCTTGTCGAACTGGCCCTCCAGCTGGCGGTAGTCGCGCAGCAGCACGGTGACGCGGTCCTCGAGGCCGGCTTCGCGGACCCGCGCGGTGGCGACGGCGTGCTGCTCCTGGCTGATCGTGGTCGTGGTGACCCGGCAGCCGTAGCGCTCGGCGGCGTATACCGCCATCGCGCCCCACCCGGTGCCGATCTCCAGCAGGTGGTCTTCGGGGCGCAGCTGCAGCTTGCGGCAGATGCGGTCGAGCTTGGCCAGCGACGCTTCGTGCAGCGACGCCTGTGGGGTCTCGAACACGGCGGCGCTGTACATGAGCGTCTCGTCGAGGAACAGCTCGTACAGGTCGTTGCCCAGGTCGTAGTGCGCGGAGATCTGCTCGCGCGAGCGCTTGATCGTGTTGCGGCGCAGCGCGCCCGTGGCCCACTGGATCGGGCCGAGCGCCCAGCGCAGCCGCAGCCGCAGCCGGTCGAAACGCGGCATGTTGCGCGCGCCGAGCTTCACCAGGGCGACGGGGTCGGGCGACGTCCACGCGCCGTCGGTCCACGCCAGCGCCAGGCCGAGGCTGCCGCGCAGCAGCGCGCGGTAGACCGCCGGCGGGTCGATGAGCTCCATGCGGGCGTGCAGCCCGTCGTCGGCGGGTTCGCCGTACGTGGTCGCCTGTCCGTCCTCGACGAGCGTGATCTGTCCGTGCTGCGTGCGCCGCAGCAGGGCGTGGGCCAGGGATCGGCGCAGTCGGGGGTGCGTCATCGTGCTCCTGTCGCGGGATGGGGGAAGTAGGGGGCGCCCTTGAGCTTCAGGCGCAGCGCCTGCGTGTAGATGCGGGCGAGGGTCGTGACGGTCGCGGCGGGGTGGCGGGCCAGCACCCGCGTCAGGCCGGCCCGGTCGAGCGGGCGGCGCTGCATCGCGAGCGTCGCGTCGAACGCCCTGCGGCCGTCCGAACCGTCGGAGGTGATCTCGACGTGCAGCCGCTCGCCGGGTTCGCTCAGCCGCCACGTGTACGCGTGCTCCATGCCCATGAACGGCGAGACGTGGAAGGCCTTCTCGGCCTGCCCGCCGTCGGGGTCCAGCACGTAGCAGTGCGTCTCGCCCCACGGGGTGTTCGTCACCTCGGCGAGGACGATGTCCGCCGGGTCACCGCAGTAGTAGAAGCGCACGGGGTTGAACGCGTGCCCGTACGTGCGGGGCGTGGCGAGCATCCGCACCGGGCCGTCGGGGCGGGTGCCCGTCTGACGCTCTACCTCGTCGCGGACCGCGACGTCGAGCGGGATCGACGGGTCGCCGAGGTGGTCCTCGCGGCGGAAGCGCCCGAGGGCCGGCCGGGACGTCGACCACAGCGGGTGGCGTTCGAGTACGTCGAGCTCGGAGAGGTCCAGCAGCAGCATGCAGACCGGGTACGAGAACGCGTGGTCGATCGGTTCGCGGCGGTGGTGGGCGACGCGCCCCTCGTAGATGGCCGAGTGCGTCATGCGGGGATGACCAGCGGCGCGCGGCCGGTGTGCCGCAGCGCGGTCAGGGCGCTCCACACGCCGTCCTCATGGAAGCCCCAGCGCCAGTACGCGCCGCAGTAGTGCGTGCGGCGCACGCCGCTGATCTCGCCGTGGCGCGCCTGGGCGCGGCGACCGTCGTCGGTGAAGACCGGGTGGGCATAGTCGATGGTGCGGATGATCTTCGATGCGTCGATGCGTTCGGTCAGGTTCAGGGTCACGCAGTAGTCCGTCGCCGTGCGCAGGTTCTGCAGGTGGTTCATCCAGTACGTGACGGTGGTGCGGTCCTTCGGCTCGGCGAGCAGGTGGTAGTTCCACGCCTGCCGGGCGGCGCGGCGCGTGGGCAGCAGCGACGCGTCCGTGTGCAGGACCGCCTCGTTGTGCTGGTAGGGGATGGCGCCGAGGATCTCGCGCTCGGCGTCGCTGGGGTCGGTCAGCATCGCGAGCGCCTGGTCGGAGTGGCATGCGAGCACGACTTCGTCGAAACGCTCGCCGTCGACGAGCACATGGTCGTCATGGCGGGAGACCGCCCGGACCGGCGTGTTCAGCCGCACCCGCTCCGCGCCGACGCGCGCGACGAGCGCCTCGACGTATGACTTCGACCCGCCCTGCACCGTCATCCACTGCGGCCGGTCGCGGAATGTCAGCATGCCGTGGTTGGCGAAGAACTCGGCGAGGAACCGCACGGGGAACGTCCACATCTGCTCGGGGTCGGCCGACCAGACGGCGGAGGCCTGCGGGATGATGAGCCGGTCGACGAACCAGTCGCTGTAGCCGCCCTCGTCGAGGAACTCGCGCAGCGACGGGCCGGGCTCGCCGCTGGCCAGCAGCGCCGAGAGGTTGCGGTTGAACCGCACGAGGTCGCCGATCATGCGGTGGAAGCGCGGGCGCACGAGGTTGCGGCCCTGGCAGAACACGCCGCGCGGGGTGCCGGCGTACTCGAAGTCCTCGAAGTCCGCGCTGACGGAGAACCCCATGTGGGTGTCCTGGCGGGCGACGCCGAGCTCGTCGAGCAGCGCGTTGAAGTTCGGGTACGTGCGGTCGTTGAGCACGATGAAGCCCGTGTCGATGCGCAGTCCGTCCACGTCGATCGTGTTCGTGTGTCCGCCCGCGTAGGGGCCGGCCTCGAAGACGGTGACGTCGTGGCGGCGATGCAGTTCGTGGGCGGCGGTGAGGCCGGAGATTCCGGCCCCGACGATGGCGATCTTCACTGAGGAGTCCTCGCGGAGTGGGTGCGTTCAGTGAGTGGTTCGTACGAGCCCCCTCTGCCGGTTCACGGGCGGACGGATCTAGGATCGGCGGTCATGCGCATCCTCTTCGTGTGTCTGGGCAACATCTGCCGGTCGCCGACCGCCGAGGGCGTGATGCGCCACCTCGCCGAGGAGGCGGGCATCGCCGACGAGTTCGTGCTCGACAGCGCCGGGATGGGCGGCTGGCACACGGGTGATCCACCCGACCCCCGCTCGCGTGAGGCGGCGCGCCGGCGGGGCATCGTGGTCGCCGGCGCCGCGCGGCAGGTTTCGGCGGTGGACTTCCACGACTTCGATCTCATCCTGGCCATGGACCGCGCGAACCTGCGTGACCTGCGGGCGGTCGCTCCGGCAGACGGGACGGCCGAGCTCCGCCTCCTGCGCGAGTACGACGAGAACAGCGTGGGCGGGGGAGATCTCGACGTGCCGGACCCGTACTACGGAGGGCCGGGCGGCTTTGACGACGTACTCGACATCGTCGAGGCGGGGTGCCGGGGGCTGCTGGCCGACCTACGCGACCGCGGCGTGGCGTAGGTCAGCCACGGACGAGCAGGTCGGCGGCGACGCCGAGTCGCCGCTACGTCATCTCTGCGCGCCGGTCGAGCGTGACGTGCGGAGCATCGTGGGCGGCTGCCGCCAATGCGACGAGCCCGTCGTAGCTCGAGCCGCCGATGATCCCGGCGTCGGCGAGCGTCGCCGGGAGCGCGCGCTGCGCGCCGGCGGCCAGCCGCAGGGGCGCGTCGGGGAACCGGCGTCGGAGCAGGTCCGCAGCAGCCTGTCCGGGCACGGCGAGCCCACCGGGGAGCCGGGTCAGGACCGAGTAGGACTCGGTGAGCGCGTGGGCGGGGACGGCGCGGACATCACGGATCGTCCGGGCGGCGAGGTCGTGGTGCTCGTGCCACGCCGAGAGCGCGGCGATGATCGCGCTGGTGTCGGCGGTCACCGTCGTCCGCGATCCATGAGTTCGCGGACCTGCTCGGCGGTGAGCGACGGGGCGTCGTCTGCCACGAGCCGCGGGCCGTGCTTGCCGGCCTCGACCCGAACGCGGGAGGGGGCTGCGATCTCCAGACGCCCGTCGACGACCTCCACATCGAGTTCGGTGCCGGGCGTGAAGCCGAGTTGGTCGCGCAGTGGCTTTGGAACAACCAGGCGTCCGGCACCATCGATGGTGGTCCGCATGGCAGAACTCTACCATTCGCGGTGATGGATCCCCCGTTCACCGAAGCGATCGAGGCGGCGGCCGGTGTCGCGGTCGCCGCCGCCAGGCCCGTCGGCGGTGGGGACCTGAACGACGCGTACGCCGTCGACCTCGCCGACGGCCGGCGGCTGTTCGTTAAGACCCGGGCGGGCGCGCCA
>JBPPNC010000152.1:0-15885 GCA_051306365.1 Solirubrobacteraceae bacterium | reverse complement strand
AAGTTCTACGCCATCACCCACAACCCTTCATGTTGTTTATTGACGCTTCCTTAGCTGACGGACTCGCGCTCTGGACCTTGCGCTACACCACGATCGTGATGATTCGCCCCCGGGACAGGTGTCCCAACGGTTCCCCCACTCCCCCACGCCCCGAACACGGCGTGCGAGATTCGGCCTGTGCATTTCCTGGCGCGCGCACGCTACGACGAGCGCCGGACAGAACGTTCGTCAGTGCAGGCGGTTTCCCTGCCGGCATCAGACGGCGCGCGGAGCAGCTCGGCGTACCGCGCCGCGGTCAGCCAGCCGATGTCCTGCCAGTCGAACCGCAGAACGTGCTCAGACGCCTCGGTCACCAGCCGGTCACGCAGCGGCGCATCAGTGAGCAGCCGTTCGATCATCACGCCGAGGTGCTCGGCGTCACCGCCGTTGAACCGCAGCCCCACACGTTCCCCGGGCGGAACAACCTCGCGCAGCCCCCGGTGTCGGCCAACGATGCACGGGCAGCCGCTCGCCATCGCCTCGAGCGCGACCAGCCCGAACGGCTCGTAGAGCGAAGGGATCACGCACAGGTCGGCGATCCGGTAGAGCGAATGCGGGACGTCGTCGCCGATCCAGCCCGGAACGTGCCGTGCTCGTCGAGCCCCCCAGCTCCGTCGCCTGCGCTCTCAGCTCGGCCTCGTGCGTGGCCAGGGACGAGGATGACGAGCCGCTCGTCGGGCCGCGCGAAGTTCGCGCGGAGCGTCGCGAGGTCGTCGACCGTCTGGAGGTCGAGCGGGTCGATCCCGTTCGGGATGACCGTGACCCGCGTCTCCTCGATGCCGAAGATGTCGGCGACGTGGCCCTGCATGTAGTGCGAGCACGTGATAACGCGATCGGCGCGGTGGACCATCGCCCGATGAGCCAGTCGTGGCCGTGAACGAGGTCGAAGTCCAGCCGGTCGCCGCGCTCGACCCCGGCCGCGACCATGTCCGTGTTCGTGTGCTCGACCCATGTGACGAACTCGCTGAGGTCGCGCGGGCGGGTGGGTTTGCGGACGCGGTGCACGATCACGCCGTGCTGGTCGGCCTCTGCCGGCACGCGGTCGTCGCCGCAGGTGAGCACGTGGACCTCGAGGCCCTCGCGGACCATCGCCTCGGAGTGCTTGCACACGTGACGGGCGAGCCCGCCCTCGACGATCGGCGGGTACTCCCAGATCAGCATCAGGACGCAGAGGCTCATGGGACCAGCAGTGCCGCGGGTGAGACATCCGGTGCCAGATTGCGCACCGCGGGGCCCAGGGAACCTACCGAGGACAGGGCCGTCTCCAGCGCTTCCCGATGGCCGGCCACCCGCTCGTGGGCGTAGGGCGCCGAGAGCTCGCGGTGCGTCATGAACGCCCAGTCCGACGACTGGACGGCAAGCAGTTCACGTACCGCCCGCTCGTCGGCCCGTGCACCGGCGGCGACGACACGCAGCTCGGCATCGCGTGCCGCCCACACGAGATCGGCGACCGATGGCGCGCTCCACGTCGTCAGATCGCGCGGCGTGCCCCACGTGGTGACGGGCAGGCCGTCCGGCGCGGGAACCGGCTGGTGGCGCTGCAGGGCGTCGTCGAGGCGCGTGACCGGCAGGCCCTGCGCGCGGGACTCCTCGAGAACGGCCGCCAGCCACTGCGGCCCCTCGTGCCACCAGTGGCCGAGGAGTTCGGTGTCGATGGCGAACACGCACAGCCCACCGCCCGCGACGCGCTCGCGCACCCGCGCCACGAAGTCCGCGGCGTCCGCGCGTGCCGCCGCGTCGGCCCGGGCCGGGTCGTACGCGCTGCCGTCGACTGCATGCGCCAGGTGATCGTGCGCGGTGCGGCGGAACGTGTCGCGGTACGCCGGGCCGCCCGGGTAGCCGCCCTGACTCCAGACGAGTTCGATGATCTCCCGGTCGATCGGCACGAGCAGCGGGCCCGCGGCGGAGCGCAGCGGGCACAGCGGATCCAGCCCCGTGTCGGTCAGGTCGACGCACGTCGCGTGGACGCCCGCCTCCTCCAGGAGCAGGTCCAGCGCCGGGTCATACGCGCACTCGGGCAGCCAGAAGCCGCCATCCCACTCGCCGAAGCGGCGGCGGTGGCCGTCGATGCCGGCCTGCAGCTGGAGCCGCACGCCGGCGTCGGTGGCCAGCAGCGGCAGGACGGCGTGCGTGGCCGAGGAGGTCCAGGACACATGCCGCGCCAGCGCGCCGAGGAGATCGCCGCCGAGCGCACGCATCCGCTCGGCCGCCTGCTCATAGGCGGCGAGCGAGTGGCGCAGCGCCTCGGCCTCCGCCGCAAACGCGGCGCCCTCGATGTCCGCCGCGTGCGTGTGGCGCCGGACATCGGTGACGAATGCGTCGAACCGCGCGCCGAGGTCAGCGACCTCGAGCTGGTCGGCCAGCACCGGCGTGACGCTCAGCGTGAGCTGGTCGCCGTACTGGTCGAAGACGTCGAGGAGCGGAACGTACGACGTCGCGATCGCCTCCCACAGCCACTCCTCGCCGAACGGCCAGGTCCCATAGCCCTCGACGTAGGGCATGTGGGTGTGCAGCAGGATCGAGAGTTCGCCGCTCACGGACGCAGCACTGCCACGAGGTCCAGCGACCCGTGCAGCTCTTCAGGCGCCCCCTCGCGCAGCGCGAAATCGCCGACGTTGATCGCCGGGACGAACCGGGTGTAGAACGGCTTCGTGATGCGCAGCTTCGGGTGCAGCCAGTCCCACCCGGCCTTGATGGCGAGGTCCTGCGCCTTGAGCTTGCGGGCATGGAACACGCCGTGGAACTCCACCGAGCCGAAGTGCTCGGCGCACAGCTCGTAGTACTCCTCGGGGCGGTACTCGTAGACGTGCCACGGGTTCTCCGACCGCTTGCCGTCGGGCGCCAGCGTCAGCACGTTCGGGGTGGAGACGAACGCTACGCCGCCCGGCTCGAGCTGGCGCTTGAAGTGCTCGAGGATCGCGCCGGGATCCTGCACATGCTCGATGGTCTGCAGGAAGACGATCGCGTCGCACGGCTCGCTGTATGCCTCGACGAGATCGCGCTCGAAGCGCAGCGTGTCCGTCGTGTACTTCGCCTTCGCGTGGGCGTGCGCCTCGGGGTTCGCATCGACGCCGGTGACCGACGCCGCGGTGCGGGACAGGACCTCCGAGCCGTAGCCCTCGCCGCACGCCATGTCGACGACCCGCAGGCCCTCGCACCGCGCGGCGATCCACTCGTAGACGACCAGGTGGCGCTGGAACCAGTAGTTCTCCTCGGGCACGTCGGGCAGCGTCCGCTCGCCCGTCAGCTCCAGCGGGGGAACGCCCTCGGGCTGGTCCTTCTGCACGTACGTCTCGGTCGACACGACCGAGCACCCTACCGGCGTCGGCACTCGTTCCGGGTGTACCCTGCGCGGCCCATGACTGCCCCACCCACAGCTGAAGAGATCCGCGACGTCAACACCCGCTACCACGACGTGGCGGCCAAGGAGTACGACGCGAAGTGGGGCATCGACTTCGGTGACACGGGTAGGTCGCAGGTACGGATGAAGCTCGAGAAGGCGCTCGGGCATATCCCCGCGACACCCTTCGCGAACGCACTGGAGATCGGGTCCGGCACCGGCTACTTCACGCTGAACCTCATGCTCCAGGGCGTCATCGAGCAGGCGACGTGCAGCGACATCTCCCCGGGGATGCTCGAGGCGTGCGCGAAGAACGCCGAGATGCTCGGACTCGGCGAGCGGGTCACCACCAAGGTCGCCGACGCCGAGCGGCTGCCGTTCGACGACGAGCAGTTCGACCTCGTCATCGGCCACGCCGTCCTGCACCACCTGCCCGACCTCGACCAGGCGTTCAGCGAGTTCTTCCGCGTGCTGAAGCCGGGCGGCCAGGTCGTCTTCGCCGGTGAGCCGTCGCGCACCGGCGACAAGATCGCGAACGTCCCGAAGGGCGTCGCGCAGAAGATCGCACCGGCCTGGCGGGCCGTCTTCCGCGCCGCGCCGGCCGACATCAACGGTCACCTCGCCGCCGAGCCCGACCACTCGCTGGAGTCCGTGGTCGATGTCCACGCGTTCATCCCGGCCGACCTCACGGCGTTCGCGCGCGGCGCCGGGTTCTCCGATGTCGACGTCATCGGCGAGGAGCTGCTCGCCAACTGGTTCGGGTGGACGAACCGCACGCTCGAGGCCACCGCCGACCCGGCCACCATCCCGTGGCCGTGGCGGCAGTACGCGTTCCGCGGCTACCTGTTCTGGCAGCAGGTCGACCAGCGCCTGCTCGAAGGCCGCCTGCCGGCGGACATCTTCTACAACCTGATGATCACGGCGAGGAAGCCGGCGAGCTGACACGCGGCCCGGCAGCGCGAGCGCGGGCGTCGGCTCGGCCAGGCCGAGCAGGCCCCGGCGCGATGTGCCGCGCGAGCTCGCGCTCACCCTGTGACCCACCCCGCTGAACGGCAGATCGACGCTGCTCTGACGACGTGGACCTGCCGTTCGCCCTCGCGCTACGTCCCGTCGGTGAGCACCGCGATCGCGTGGTACAGGCCGCTGAACACCGCCATCGCACCGGACACGCGCAGCAGCTCATCGGTGACCGGCGTGCCCGCGATCCCGTCGGGCGCGGCGCCGATCCAGGACTCTACGCGCCGAGCACCACCGCGACGGTGAGGACCTGAAGCCCTTGCGCGACGACCAGCACGAGGCCGGCGTTCACGAGCTGGCGGCGCTGCCCTGCCACATCTCCGTGTTGACGAAACAGCACGATGCTGAAGACGAGCAGCAGCGGAGCGGCGCGAGCGAGCAGTACGAACGACGTGGCGAGCTGGCCGAGCAGCCCCAGCTCCCTCGGGCCGACGCGTGCGGGAAGACTGAGTGCGGGGCGTCCGCCGCGGCGGTTCACGATCGATGGCGCCGAACGCCTGCGCGACGAACACCAGGCCCAGCGGCGGCGGCGCCCGCGCTCGCATGCCTGCAGATCGTCCATGGGCGCACCCTGACGGGTGCCGCGGATCGCCCGCTACGCCGCGCTCGCTGACGCCTCGCGGTACCGGTCCATCGCCCGCTTGCGCTCGTCGGCGTGGTCGACGATCGGCGCCGGATAGTCAAGCCCGATCGCGCAGCCAGCGTCGCGCTGCTCGGCCTCCGTCATCGTCCACGGCTCCGCCAGCCGCGTGGCCGGGACGGCCGCGAGCTCCGGGACCCACCGACGCACGTACGCACCGTCGGGGTCGAACTTCTGCTGCTGCAGGATGGGGTTGAAGATACGGCGGAAGTACGGCGCCGGGTCGACGCCCGTCGACGCGATCCACTGCCAGTTGCCGTTGTTCTGCGCCGGCTCGCCGTCCAGGAGCAGCGCGGCGAAATGCCGTTCCCCCGCCCGCCAGTCCAGGTGCAGGTCCTTCGTGAGGAACGAGCCGACGACCATCCGCGCGCGGTTGTGCATCCACCCGGTCGCGGCGAGCTGGCGCATCCCGGCATCCACGATCGGGAACCCGGTCTCTCCCCGCTTCCACGCGTCGAGCGCCTCGGCGTCGTCATGCCAGGCCAGCGACCGGAATCTCGGCTGGAACTCGCGCCGCATGTTTCCCGGATGCTCCAGCAGCACCGACGCATAGAAGTCGCGCCACGCCAGTTGCCGCACCCACGCGTCGGCGCCGGGCGTCGCGCGCCGCCGCGCACGCACCTCGCATTCGCGCGCCGACAGACACCCCCACCGGAGGTAGGGGGAGAGGATCGAGGTCCCCCCGGCGAGGGTGTCGTGCCTGTCCGCGTGGCGGTCCACGGGGCCGTCGAGCCACCGGCGCAGCTCCTCACGCGCGGCAGGCTCACCCGGTTCGCACACGGGTGCATCCAGCTGCGTCCCGTCCCGGACGGCCCGCGGCAGCTCACCGCGGTCCAGCCCGGCGGGCAGCGGCGCGAGCGCGCGCGGCGCTTCGACGACCTCGCGCGCGGCCAGCCGCTCCCAGGTCTTCCAGTACGGGGTGAAGACGGTGAACGCGTCGCCGTCGACCTTGCGGACCTTCGACACGTCCCGCGCGTACGTGCCCGTGTTCGGCACGGCCCGCAGGCCGCGCTCCTGCAGCGCGGCCGTGACCGCCGCGTCGCGACGCAGCGCGTACGGGGACACATCGCTCGTCCAGAGCACCGCCCGTGCGCCAACCTCCTCGGCGAGCTTCGGCAGCTCGTGGTCGGGCGCGCCACGGCGCAGCACGAGGCCGCTCCCCCGCTCGCGCAGCTCCTCGTTGAGCGAGCGCAGGCAGCCGAACAGGAACTGCGCGCGCGACGACGAGGCGTAGCGTCCGCGCAGCAGCGCGTCGTCGAGCACGAAGACCGGGACGACGACGTCGAACTCGGCGCGCGCCCGGTGCAGCGCGGGGTGATCGTGCAGCCGCAGGTCGCGGCGCATCCAGAGCAGGCACGTTGACGGCATGGCAGGGATACGGATGAGCGTGCGCCATAGACTGCGGCGCGATGGCCGATCGCCTCATTCGCGACTTCCCGCTCTTCCCGCTCGGGCTCGTGGCGCTCCCGCACGAGCAGGTGCCGCTGCACATCTTCGAGCCGCGGTACCGGACGATGATCACGGAGTGCCTCGAGCGCGGCAGCGAGTTCGGGATCGTCTGGCTCGACGACGAGGAACTCCGTGACGTCGGGTGCTCGTGCCGGGTCGAGGAGGTCCTCGAGCAGATGGACGACGGGCGGCTGAACATCCTCGTGCGGGGCACGCGGCCGTTTCGGATCGTCGGCCGCCAAGACGGATTCCCGTACCCGGTCGGCACGGTCGAGCTCCTGGTCTCCGCCGACGAGGACCCCGACGTGGAGGCGACCGAGCGCGCCCAGGAGGCGTACGCCGAACTGGTCCGCCAGGCGACGGAGGACGACCCCGACCCCGAGCGCATCGCCGGGATGGACGCCTACGCGATGGCCGCCACGGTCGACTTCGGCCTCGAGGCCAAGCAGGGCCTGCTGGAGCTGCGCAGCGAGAACGCGCGGCTGCGGCTGATCACCCGGCTGTTCCTCGCCGCGACGAAGCGGCTGGACTTCATCGAGCGCGCGCAGGCGCGGGCTCGGTCGAACGGGAAGGTCCGGTTCGGCTAGACCCGGCGAGGTACGAGCCGGCGATGATGAGGACGGTGCCACCGACCGCACCAGCCGTGATCGGCTCGTCGAGCAGCAGCGCGCCGTAGGCGACGGCGAAGATCGGGACGATGTACGTCACGAGGCTCGCGTTTGCCGCCCCGACGTCCGCGATGAGCGCGTAGAAGAGGACGAACCCCACGCCGGTCCCCACCGTGCCGAGGAGCAGCAGCGCGCCGATGGTGTCGATCCCCGGCACGTGGTCGGGCGGCGTCGCGACCGCGAGCGGCAACGTCACGGCGGCGCTCACGAGCATCGTGCCAGCGGCGGTCGCGGCGGCGGGGAGGTCGGGCAGCTTGGCCCGCAGGAAGAACCCGCCGATCGCATAGCCGAGGCTCGCCAGCACGACCATGAGGCCGCCGATCACCGCGGCCCGGTCCCCGCGAAGGTCCAGGCCGAAGAGGAACACGATGCCCGCCATCCCGGCGAGCAGGCCCACGAGCCCCCAGCCGCGCGAGGTCTGCGTGCGGTCGACCCGCAGCGCGAGCAGCGCGGTGAACAACGGGACCGACGCGACGAGGATCCCGGCCAGGCCCGATGCGATCTCCCGCTCACCCGCGGCGATGAGGACGAACGGCGCCGCCACCTGCACGAACGCGAGGGTGACGATCGCACCCCACCGCCCGCGCAGCGTCCCGAGCTGACCCCGGTGCGCCGCGAGCGGCACGAGGACGGCCGCGCCGAGCGCGCACCGGCCGCAGACCACCCAGCCCACGGACAGGTCCTCCAGCGCGACCTTGATGAAGAGATAGGACGACCCCCAGATCGCCGCCACGACCAACAGGGCGCCCCACGACCGGCGGGACATCGCAGCGAGTCTAGGTGCCGCCCACGGGTTCGAGCCCGGGGCGCTCAGGACTCTGCGACCGCACCGCCCCGCCGCGGGTCGCCGCCGCCCGACAGCGCGCCGGCCTGCGTGCGTCGGATCGCCTGCACGCCCCCGAAGAACAGGTTGCGCGCCCGGAACGGGGCCACCGCCCTGCCCGCGCGTTCGATCTCCCCGACCGGCACGCCCGGCTCGGCGTAGACCACGCCACCCTCGTAGTGCGCGCGGGGAGCATCCACCGCGACCTGCGCATCCAGCCCGTGGTCCACGATCCCGACGATCGTCTGCAGCAGCGCCGACCGGATGCGGTTCGACCCGGCGCTGCCGAGCACCGCCTCGACGTCGCCGGTGCCGCCGCGAGCCACCACCGTCGGGGCCATCATCGACGGCATCCGCCGGCCTGCGGGCGCGGTGTGAAAGCCCATCGGGCTGAGGTCCTCCTCGCCCATGATGTTGTTCATGTGGATGCCGGTGCCGGGAACCACGACGCCGGCGCCCTCGCCGTTCGTGCACGTCACCGCGCAGGCGAGCCCGTCGCGGTCGACCACCGACAGGTGCGTCGTCGAGCCGAGCCGCATGGCGAGGAAGGTGTCGAGGAACCCCGGCTCGTCCAGGCCCGCGACGAACGCGTCGGTGCGCGCGGTCTGCGCGGCGTCCATCGCATCGACGACGGCGCGCAGTGGCGGCGGGCTCGGCGCGCGGTCCAGGAGGCCGAGGCTGTAGGCGAGCAGCACGCCGCCGGCGCTCGGAGGCGGGTTCGTCAGCACCTCGCGGCCGCGGTAGGAGATCCGGGCGGGCGTCCGCGGGATCGCGCCGTAGTCGGCGAGATCGGTCGGAGTGAGCACGCCACCCCGGTCGTCGAGCCAGTCGACGACCGCGTCGGCCAGATCCCCACGGTAGAACGGGTCGGCGCCCTCGGCGCCCAGCCGGTCGATCGCGTCGCCCATCTCGCCGAAGCGGAAGCGCTCGCCGGCGCGCAGCGGGCGGCCGCCGGGCGCGAACACGGCACGCACCTCAGGCGTCGACAGCAGGATGCCCGCGAGGATCTCGAAGACGTAGGCCTGCGGCTCGTTGAGCACCACGCCCTCACGGGCGAGCCGCGCGGCGGGTGCCGCCAGCTGGTCCAGCGGCACGGTCCCCCACCGCCGCGACGCCTCCACGATCCCGGCCGGGCTCCCGTACGGCCCGCACGACGCGGGACCGACGTGGAAGATCTGCACGGCGTCCCCGAACGACACCGAGACGGGGATGAGCGCCGCCTGCGCGGCGTGGTCCCGCGGACCGAGCCCGGGCGCGGAGACGAAGAAGTCCAGCAGCGTCGGCTCGACATCAGGACCCGCGACGAGGAGGTATCCGCCGGCGCCCGGTCCGGTCAGCAGCGGCTCGGCGGTCCACGACGCAAGCATGGCGGCGATCGCCGCGTCGACGGCGTTGCCGCCGGCGCGCAGCACCTGCGCGCCGGCCTCCGCGGAGACGGGATGGCCGGCGGCGACGACGCCGCCGGTCATGCGCTATCCCCGGGGAACGAACTCAGGGACGTCGAGCTGGTTGACGCCCGGGCCCGTCTGCCGGACCGAGGACCGCTCGGGACGGGTGCGCTCGACGCGCGGCTCGCCCTTGGGCTCCTCGAGCACCCGCGAGATCGGCCGTGACGAGACCGGGCCGTAGCCCGTCGCGATGACGGTGATCCAGATCTGGTCGCCGAGTGTCTCGTCCACCATCGCGCCGAAGATGATGTTCGCCTCCGGATGCGCGGCGGCCGACACCGTCTTCGCGGCCTCGTTGACCTCCCACAGCGACAGGTCCGCGCCGCCCGTGATCGAGAGCAGGATCTTCTTTGCGCCCTCCATGCTCGTCTCGAGCAGCGGGGACGAGCACGCCTGCTCGGCCGCCGCGATCGCGCGGTCGTCGCCCGTGCCCATGCCGATCCCGAGCAGGGCGTTGCCCGCCTCGGACATGATCGTGCGCACGTCGGCGAAATCCAGGTTGATGATGCCCGGGAGCGTCACGAGATCGGACACGCCCTGCACGCCCTGGCGCAGCACGTCGTCGGCCACGTTGAACGCGGCCATCATCGACGTCTGCTTGTCGAGCACCGACAGCAGGCGGTCGTTCGGCACCGTGATGAGGGTGTCGACCTCCTGCGCGAGCGCGTCGACTCCCAGCTCGGCGGCGTCACGGCGACGGGTGCCCTCGAAGCCGAACGGCTTCGTGACGATGCCGACGGTCAGCGCCCCGACCTCGCGGGAGATGCGCGCCACGACGGGCGCGGCGCCCGTGCCCGTGCCCCCACCGGCCCCGGCGGCCACGAAGACCATGTCCGAGCCCTTGAGCAGCGACTTCAGGCGGTCGTAGTCGGCCATCGCGGCGTTGCGGCCCAGCTCCGGGTCCGCCCCGGCGCCGAGGCCACGCGTGAGCTCCTCGCCGATGTGCACCGTGAGGTTGGCCGTCGAGGCCTGCAGCGACTGGACGTCCGTGTTCACCGCGATGAATTCGACGCCGTTGATCCGCGCCTCGACCATGCGGTTGACGGCGTTCACGCCACCGCCGCCCACGCCGACGACGCGGATGATCGGATGGCCGGCCTTCGTTTCGCCGAACGCGGACATCGGCATGGCCGTGCTGGAGAACGACGTGTCGTCGGCCAGCGGACGGTCGGGCTCGTCATAGGATGCGACGGGCTCCAGGACGTTCTCCGGGATGTCCGAGCTGAACGCGTGGCGCAGGCGCTCCTGCGGCGTGGGAGGTTCGACCTCCGGGGCAGCCGCACGCGGCTCGGGGGCGGGTTCCGCCGCGGGGGCGGCTTCGGCACCGGCCGAATCCGTCTCCGTCCGGCGGAACAGCTCGGCCAGCGGCCCTTCGCGCATGCTTGCGCGCTTATCCCTTGCCATGTGAGAGCACCTCCTTCGCGAGATCGCGATAGGACTGGGCGGCCACGCCGTCCGGGTCGTACTTGAGCACCGACATCCCCTTGACGGGGGCTTCCGCGAAGCGGATGGTCTTGCGGATCCGCGACGCGAAGACGCGGTCCCCGAAGTTCTCCTCGAGCAGCGAGATCGCCTCCTGCGCGTGCAGGGTGCGCGTGTCGACCAGCGTGGGCAGAATGCCCTCGATGTCGACGCCGGGGTTCAGTTCCTCACGGATCATGTGCAGCGTGTTCTGCAGCTGGATCAAACCACGCATCGACAGATACTCGCACTGCACGGGGACGATCACCTTGTCGGCGGCCGTCAGCGCGTTGATCGTGAGCAGTCCGAGGCTGGGCGGCGTGTCGATGCAGATGAAGTCGTAGTCGGTCGCCACAGCCCGTAGCGCCTTGGCCAGCGAGCGCTCGCGGCCGATCTTCATGGACATCGCGATCTCGGCGCCCGCGAGGTCGATCGAGGCGCACGCGACGTCGATCTCGCGCGTGCGGATCACGTCGCGGATCGGCATGTCGTGCACGAGGACGTCGTACATCGAGGTCTGCACGGTGTCCGGGTCGATCCCCTGGGACATCGTGAGGTTGCCCTGCGGATCCATGTCGACGCAGAGCACCCGGTGGCCCTCCTCCGCGAAGGCGGCGGCGAGGTTCAGCGTCGTGGTGGTCTTGGCGACGCCACCCTTCTGGTTGGCGAACGCGATGACCTTGGCAGTCTGCTGCGGGGGCGACTCCACGTCAGCTCTCCGGTGCGGTCGGGTGATGCGGGACGCCCGGGCGGCGCCCGGACGTGTGTCTATTCGCACGGGGGCACGAGACTCCTTCACCGGTGTGACACGCGTAGCCTCCCCCGCCGTGGACCTGCTGGACAAGCCGCTCGTGGTCGTCACCGGCAAAGGCGGCGTGGGCAAGACGACCGTCGCCGCCGCGCTCGGCCTCGTGGCTGCCCGCCGCGGCAAGCGCGCGATCGTGGCCGAGGTCGCGCGGCGCACGGACGTCGCCGGGATCCTCGGCACCGCCTCCGGCCACCGTGACCGCGTGTTCGTCGAGCACGAGATCGCCGACGGCCTGTTCCACATCTCGATCGATCCCGAGGACGCGCTGGCCGAGTACCTCACCGACCAGTTGGGCTCGTCCAGCCTGGCGAGCGTCCTGGCATCGAGCCGGATGTTCGGGCTGCTGGCCGCGGCGACGCCCGGCCTGCGCGAGCTGCTGACGATCGGCAAGGTGTGGGAGCTCGCCCAGCCCGAGCGGCGCACGCCGGGCGCCGCGCCGTACGACCTCGTGGTCGTCGACGCGCCCGCGACCGGCCACGGCGTGGCCATCCTGTCCGCGCCGCGCACGTTCGCAGACGCCGCCGCGGGCGGCCCGGTGACCCGGCAGGCGCGGCGGATCGACGCGACGATCTCCGACCCCGCGCAGACGGGGCTCGTGGCCGTCGCGCGCGCGGAGGAGATGCCCGTGACCGAGACGCTGCATCTCCAGGAGGCGCTGCGCGACCGCCTCACCCGTGAACTGGACGCCGTCGTGGTCAACCGCCTGGAGCCCGACCTCATCGCGCCCGCGGAGGCCAAGCGCCTGCAGGCGCAAGCCGCGCATCCCGCCGTGGAGCTCACGCTGCACGCCGTCGCGCGGACGCGGCGCCAGCGCGCGCAGGTCGGGCGACTGCACCGCGGCACCCACATCGATCCCATCCGCCTCCATGCCCGTCGCGACGGACCCGACCTCGAGGCGCTGGCCGACGAGCTCGCGGCCGGGCTGGAAGTAGGCTGAGCCGCCGATGGAGCTGGGCGACCGACTGGCAGGCAAACGCGTGGTGATCGTCGCCGGCTCCGGTGGCGTGGGAAAGACCACGACCTCCGCCGCGCTGGCGATGGGCCTCGCCGCACGGGGACAGCGCGTCGCAGTGGTGACGATCGACCCGGCCAAGCGCCTGGCCACGTCACTCGGCCTGGAACTGCTCGACAACGAGCCGCGCCTCGTCGACCCGTCGCGGTTCGCCGGGCACGGCGTCGAGATGGAGGGCGAGCTGTGGGCGATGATGCTCGACGCCAAGCGGACCTTCGACGACCTCATCGAGCGCCTGTCCCCGGACGCGAAGACGCGCGACGAGGTGCTGAGCAACCGGATCTACCAGGAGCTGTCGGGTGCCGTGGCCGGCTCCCAGGAGTTCACCGCGATCGCGAAGCTCTACGAGCTCGACCGCGAGGGCGGGTTCGATGTGCTCGTCCTCGACACCCCGCCCTCGCGCAACGCGCTGGACTTCCTCGACGCGCCCGACCGGCTCACCGGATTCCTCGAGGGCCGCGCGCTCCGGGTCTTCCTGACCCCGGGCGGGCTCGCCGCGAAGGTCATGGGCCGCGGGACGAGCGTCGTCTTCGGCGTGCTCGGACGGGTCACCGGCGTGGACCTCCTCAACGACCTCTCGACGTTCTTCCGCGCACTCGGCGGGCTGCTCGACGGATTCCGCGAACGTGCCCGAGGGGTGAAGCGGCTGCTCGCCGACCCTGCGACGACGTTCCTCATCGTCACGTCCCCCGAGCGCGAGCCCGTCGAGGAGGCCATCTTCTTCCGTGGCAAGCTCCGCGAGGCGCACATGCCGTTCGGCGGACTCATCGTCAACCGGGTCCACACGCTGCCGGAGGGGCTGGAGCCCGGCGGCGCCGATGAGGTCGCCGCCGAGCTGCAGGACGCCCTCGGGGAGAAGCTCGCGGGGAAGGTCGCCGCGACCGTCCGGGACGCCGAGCTGCTCGCGGGCCGGGACGCTGCGGCGATCACGCGGCTGGGCCGGGAGGTCGACGACCCCGACCCCGTGCTGATCCCAGAGCTCGACGACGATGTCCACGACGTCGACGGCCTCGCCCTCGTGCACGCACATCTCACGCGCTCCATCGACGGCGCGGCGTAGGCTCTCGCCTCATGGAATGGCAGATCCTCCAAGGCGTGCCGGAAGAGGATGTCCAGCGGGTGCTCGACATGGCCCGCCGGCGGACCTTCCGCAAGGGCGAGATCGTCTTCCACGAGGGCGACCCCGGTGACACGCTCCACCTCGTCCGCAGCGGCCGCTTCGCCGTGAAGGTCAGCACCCAGTACGCCGACGAGGCGATCCTCGCGGTGTTGCGTGCCGGGGACATCTTCGGCGAGCTCGCGCTGCTGAGCCCGGGCGCACCGCGAAGTGCGACCGTCGCGGCGCTCGAGGCAGGCGAGACGATGTCCGTCCACCAGCTCGACTTCGGCCGACTGCGCCGGGAGCAGCCAGGCGTCGGCGACGTGCTCATCAGCGTCCTCTCCGCACAGGTCCGGCGGCTGTCACGCCACCTGCTCGAGGCGCTCTACACGCCCGCCGACACCCGCGTGCGGCGCCGGGTCCTCGAGCTCGTCGACATCTACACCGGCGACGACCCCTCGCTGCCGGTCACCATCCCCCTCACGCAGGACGATCTCGCCGACCTCGCGGGGACGTCCCGCGCCACGGTCAACCGCGTCCTGCGTGAGGACGAGGCCCGCGGAATCGTCGAACTCGGCCGGGGGCGGACGCGCGTGATCGACCAGGACGGCCTCACACGCTGGGCGGGGCTTTGACTCGCTGACGCTCCCTCAAAGCCCCCGCGTCTCTACGAGCCGCGCGCGTAGGCGACGTAGCGCTGGCCGGCGCGGACGAGCGTCGTCTTCGCCCGCCGGAAGTCCCGGACGGCGACCTTGCCCTCGCGGACCACGACCCGGGTCTGCGCGCGCTTGCCGCGGGCGCAGTCGTCGATCGTCAGCCACTGAGTGCCGCGCACGACGGCCGAGCCGTACCTGCCGTCGGTGCGGAACTTCCCGTCGGCCTTGACGCGCCCGCGGCGCGTGCGGCGCTTCTTGCGGGCGCTCGCCTCCGCCCGAGCCGCGAACGTCAGCGGCGACGCCGCGATGCCGAAAGACGCGGCCCGCGCGCGCGGCAGCGTCGCGACCCCCGCCTGCGCACCCTGACTGCCGCGGTCCTTCACGGCCACCGGACAGCCGGAGATCTGCTCGGTCAGCCGCAGGTCGGTGAGTGTCCCGTCGCTGCGCTGGTCGAAGGTGATGATGCCTTCGGAGAGGTCGGCGTCGTCGGTCGCGCCCCCGGTCCCCGCGACGGTGATGCGCGCGGTGCCCGCGCGGGTGTCGAGCTTCGAACCGTCCGGAACGAGCGCCACCTGATCGAGCGGCACCGACCGCCTGCTGCCGCGCAGCCGCACGTACACCCTGCCGCGCAGCGTCTGGACGAGCACCGTGCGGTTGACCTCGGGCGCCCCGGCCGGCGTGGAGCCCGTCGGCGGAGTCGGCCCGGTGGGCGGTGACACGGACGCCGGGAGGTCGATGCGCCGGACGCGGTCGGAGCTGCTATCGCCCACGACGAGGTCTCCGATGGCGTCCACGTCGACCCCGCGCGGCTCGTTGAGCTGGGCGTCGGCCGCCGCGCCGCCGTCGCCGCAGGCGGTGGTGGGCGCGGCGCACGGCGCACCGGTCCCCGCGGCGGTCTGGATGATCCCGCTCGCATCCACCACGCGGATCCGGTGATTCGTCGTGTCGGTGACGGCGAAGCCGCCCGACGGCAGTGCGACGACGTCGTCCGATGCCTGGAGCTGGGCGTCGGTGGCCGGGCCGCCGTCGCCGCTGAAGCCCGCGCCGCCGACGGACTGCCGGCCGGCCACGCGCACGATGGTGCCGCCGCCGTCGTCACGCGACACCCGCCGGACGCGCGCGAGCGTCGGCTCGGCGATGAGGAACCCATCTCCGGGGACCACGGCGATGCCGGAGGGCCCGCCGAGGTTCGCCTGGCCGCTGCCGCCGCCGTCGCCGCACGCGTCAGCCGTGTCCGTGCAGAACGTGCCGCTGCCGGCGACCGTGCCGATCGTGCCGTTGAGGACACGACGGACCTTCGCGTTGCCGTTGTCGGCGATGAGGAAACTCGACGCGTCGCGCACCGCGACGTCGCGCGGGACGTTCAGCTCGGCGGCCGTCCCCGCGCCGCCGTCACCCGCCCCGCCCGAGTTCCCCGTGCCCGCC
>JBPPNC010000143.1:0-5065 GCA_051306365.1 Solirubrobacteraceae bacterium | reverse complement strand
GGTTGCCGTAGCGGGTCGTGACGGGCTGGCGCTGCTCGCCGCCTCCCGGCGTGCGGATCACGCGGGTCACCGTGATGGCGAAGTTGCCGCCCGGGATCGGCTCGCGCGCGCCCGGGATCGCCTGCACGCGGCGGCCGCCGTTGTTGCCGTACAGGCGCACGGTCACCGACGTCTCCGTGCTGCTCGTCCGGACGAGGATCGGCGTCTTCGTGTCGTTGGTCCAGCGCAGGTCGATGCTGGGGAAGTTCAGCGTCGACTCGCGGCCCGCCGGGTAGCGATCGATGTAGAGGCTGTGCGGGGTGTGCGCGTCGAGTTGCAGCCCCGCGAAGTACGCGGCGTTGTACATCGTCGTGGAGAACTGCGACACGCCGCCGCCGACGGACGGCTCCAGCCGGTTGCCCTCCGCGATGAACGGCGCCTCGACGTAGCCCTTCGCCTCGGTCCGCTCGCCCGCGATGTCGTTGAGGGAGAACGTCCCGCCGACAGGGATCACGGTGCCGTCGACGACGGACGCGATCTTGCGGATGTTGGTCACGCGCGGCTCGCCCGGCGGGTAGTAGGTCGTAAACGTGCCGATCAGCCGGTCGATGCCGCGCGCCTGTTCGGCGGTCACCGACGCCGCCACGGTCTTCACCGGCAGCTTGGTCTCGTGGCGCCCGGCGCGGACGGCGCGGTCGATCCGCGTGGCGGCCTCCTCGCGCTGGACGGCGCGGCCGGCGCGGCCGCCCTCCCGGATCTCGACCTTCGCGCTGCGCGGCCGCCAGCTCACCTCGGCCTTGCCGTCGACGACAACGTCGCTGCCGCTGGCGGAGAACCGTGCCTCGCGGGCGGGCCGGTCACGCTTGGCCGCGAGCTCGGCGACGACCGTCTTCAGCGCGGCCGGGTCGGTGCCCAGCCGGGCGTCGCGGCCGCCGTCGAGGGAGCGCAGCGTCACGAGGGTCGCCAGCTGGGAGCTGCGCACGGTGAGCTCCCCGCCGGGCGCGGCGACGCGCAGCGGCTGCTCGAGGTACGTCTCGGCGCGCCGGGCGATCTCGCGCACCTTCTCCGCGGAGACGGCCTCGCGCACGGTGACCGGGATCGGAACGCTGCGGCCGCGCGGCTCGCCGAACGCGCGCTCGAGCCGGTCGGCCAGTTCGGTCCGGCGCACGCGGCGGCCGTCACGCGGGGCGGTGGTCTCCACGGCGAGGGTCTCCGGTGACGCGCTGATCGCGCCGGGGGAGACGGGGCGGTCGACCTGGCCGGCGACATCGCGGACGGCGGCGAACAGCTTCGCGCGGTCGACGCGGGTGACCGGCTCGACCTCGCGGCCTCCGGTCACGCCGCCGACGACGCCGCGGACGGTGCCGAGCGGGCCGTCGCGGCCAGCGTCCAGCGCACGCTGCACCGTCGCGTCCAGGTCGGCGGTGTAGCCGGCCTCGCTGGGGCGGACGCTGATCGTGGTGGACCCGACGGCCAGGGCGACCGGCGTGTCGGTGTCGAGGACGGGGGCCAGCCGCCGGCGTGCCTCCGCCTCGTCGGCGCCGCCAAGGTCCACGCCCGCGACCTCGGTGCCGGGCAGGACCTTGTCGCCGTACGAGCCGCCGACGACGAGCAGGAGCAGCACGACCGCGGCCAGGCCGCCGAGCACGGCGAGCAGGGCGCCGCGGCGCCGCCGGCGGGGGCGCTCAGGGCGGCGTTCGGGCCGGCGGGGCGGCTCGGGCGGTTCGTCGAACCAGTCGCGGCGCGTGGCGGAGCGGGTCGTCATGCGCTCCTTCACGGTACGCCCTCTGCCGCCGGATCCCTGGAAGTCACCGTGCAAGGGCGCGACGCAAGAAGCTCGCGCCCTCCGCGCTGACGGGCCCGCCCCGGGTCGCCCGGCTCGCGCCGCCTGAGCCTGCGGTAGCGTCGGCCCATGGCGGAGCCGCCTGCCGATCACTCGCCGCACACCGTCGTCGCATTCCACCTCGACGCCGCGGCGGAACGCCTCGCGCTTCCCGATCACACAACCGAGCTGCTGCGCTCCTCTGAGCGCGAGGTCCAGGTGCAGCTCCCGATCGAGCGCACCGACGGATCGCTCTCGGTCTATACCGGCTATCGGGTGCAGCACAACGCGGCGCGCGGGCCGTTCAAGGGCGGCATTCGCTTCCACCCGGACGTCGACCTCGAGGTCGTGCAGGGCCTCGCGTCGCTCATGACCTACAAGTGCGCGCTCGTGAACATCCCCTTCGGCGGTGCGAAGGGCGCGGTCCGGTGCCCGTCGGACGAGCTCGACGCGCGCGAGCGCGGCCGGCTCGCGCGCGTGCTCACCCGGCGCCTCGCGGACGTCATCGGGCCCGAGCGCGACATCCCCGCCCCGGACATCGGGACCGACGAGACGACGATGGCGCACATGATGGACGAGTGGGCGCACCTCATGGGGCCGTCGCCGTCCATCGTGACCGGCAAGCCGCTGGCGCTCGGCGGGACGTACGGGCGGCGCGAGGCCGTCGGGCGCGGGCTGGCGCAGCTCTTCGCGTTCAGCGCCGAGGATCTCGGGGTCACCATCGAGGGCGCGCGGGTGGCGATCCAGGGCTTCGGCAAGGTCGGCGCGTCCGCCGCCGTGGCGTTCACGCGGCTGGGCTGCCGGGTCGTCGCGGTCAGCGATGCTGACACCGCCGTCGTCGCTCCGGACGGTGGGTTCGCGCTCCAGACGCTGGAGCTCGCGGTCGCGCAGGGCGAGCCCGCGGGAGCACTTCCGGGTGAGCAGCTGCCCAGGGAGGAACTCCTGGCGATCTCCTGCGACGTGCTGATCCCGGCGGCGCTCGGAGGCGCGATCCACCCCGGCAACGTGGCGGACGTCGACACGCGCGTGATCCTCGAGGGCGCAAACGCCCCGGTGACACTCGACGCGGAGTCCGTCCTGCTGGACCGCGGCGTGCAGATCGTGCCGGACCTCCTGGCGAACGCGGGCGGCGTGGTCGTCTCGTACTTCGAGTGGGTGCAGAACCTCCAGCACCTGCACTGGGACGCCGGCGAGGTCGACGAGCGCCTGGGCCGCACGATGCGCCGGGCGTGGGGTGAGCTCGCCGAGGCGGCGGAGCTGGCGGACCCCGGGTCGGCGCGCACGCTGCGGCAGGCCGCGTACGACCTGGGCGTCGGGCGGGTCGCGCAGGCGATGACGCTGCGCAGATCGGGGTGACGACCCCGCTGAGCGTCACATACTGGTCGCCAGGAAGACCACGATGTGACGTTCGGCCTCCTGGGGGGCTACTACTGCCGGAAGGTCCGCGTGGCGGGTGCGCGCTCGGTCTGGCAGCCGGCCGCAGACGAGGTCTCGGCACCGCGCGGAGTGCTCAGGCCGGCGGGCAGCAGGACGATCGCGGCGAGGGCGGAAGCGAGGCGCCGGTCGGGCATGGGCGCAGTCTCATCCCGCGGGTGGGACCGGGTTGGCGGGGATTCGGTGGGAAGATGGTGTGCGGCCCCACCGTCGTGTGCTCGGAACTGCAGTTCCGCCGCCCGCAGTCGATACCCTTGGTATGACCATGACGGTCGCGTCTCTCACTTCGCGGACGTTCCGGGTCGCTCCCGCTGCGGGAGGCGATCAGCAGGTCGTTGCGACCGTGCTGGTCAGCGCCGCGGACGGCCGAGCGCTGTCCGACGCGCTGAGCTGGCTGCGTACGCGCGACTACCTTGCGCCCGTGGTCGAGAGCGCCGACCAGATCCTGGCGCTGCGGGCGCTCGTCGCGCTCATCGACCAGATCGACGGGATCACCGACGACGGTCACGGCGCGCCGACGGACCTCGCCCAGGCGCAGGTCGCGCTGCTCGGTGAAGCCGCGGTCCGCTACGCCTCCGAGCGTGACGCCGAGGAGGGCTACGTCGCCCCGGCCGAGCGTGAGCGCGTCGCGCGCCTGCGCGAGCTGTCCCACCGCCTGTTCGACCTCGGCGCGGACTTCGCCGGCGCGGTCGCCGAGGCGCAGGCCCACCACTAGCTTCGATGGCCGCCCAGCCGCCGCCGCCCGGCTGGTACCCCGACGCGCAGACCCCGGGCACCGAGCGCTGGTGGGACGGGGTGCGGTGGACGGCCAACCAGCGTCCCGTCGGCGGCATGGTGGCCCCGCCGCGGCCGATGAGCCCGTCGGATGAGAAGACGTGGGCGGTCCTCGCGCACCTCTCGGCCCTCGCGGCGCTCTTCATCGGCTTCCCCTTCCTGGGGCCGCTCATCGTCTACCTCGTCAAGCGCGACGAGAGCCCGTTCGTGCGCGCGCACGCCGCCGCGTCGCTGAACTTCCAGATCTCGTGGGCGATCTGGTTCATCGTGCTCGGCATCGCGACGTTCCTGCTGATCTTCTTCATCGTCGGCTTCCTGCTCATTCCCGTGATCGTGATCGCGGCGATCGCGTGGGTCGTGTTCGTCATCCTCGCGAGTGTGAAGGCGAACAACGGCGAGCCGCCGTACAACTACCCACTGACGATGTCGTTCGTACGCTGAACGCCGGTCAGGCCGGGGCGAGCGCCACGACGTCGACCTCGACCCTCAGGCGCGTCGTGCGCCCGCGCGTATACATCACGCCCGACAGCGGGGCGACGTCGGAGTAGTCGCGCCCGTAGGCCGTGACGATGTGGCGGTCGCCGACGACCTGGTCGTTCGTGGGGTCGAGGTCCAGCCACCCGGCGCCGGGGAACAGCACGCTGAACCACGCGTGCGAGACGTCGGCGCCGGTGAGCTTCGGCCGGCCCGGGGGCGGGTCGGTCTCGAGGTAGCCGCTGACGTAGCGGGCGGACAGCCCGAGCGATCGCAGGCACGCGATCCCGAGGTGCGCGAAGTCCTGACAGACGCCCTGCCGGGTCTTGAGGACCTCGGTGAGCGGCGTGTCGACCTTCGTCTCCCCGGGCGCGAAGGTGAAGTCCGCGTGGATGCGCGACGACAGGTCGGTGACCGCCTCGACGAGCTGCCGGCCGGGCGTGAACGACGGCGCCGCGTAGTCGGCGAACACGGCATCGGCGTCCACCCGGGGGGAGTCGAGCGCGTAGTGCACCGCCTCGGCGTCGCGGTGGTCGCGCGCCTCCTCCCACGTCTGCTGGCCGAACAGCGAGAGTGATGTCG
>JBPPNC010000141.1:0-20673 GCA_051306365.1 Solirubrobacteraceae bacterium | reverse complement strand
GGCGGGCGCACCCACCTCGGCGACCGACCTACCATGAACCCGTGGCCGTGCTCATCGCCTCCGATCTCGCCAAGGACATCTCCGGCACCCCGCTCCTGCGCGGCGTGTCGCTCAAGCTCGAACGCCGGGACCGTCTGACGATCGCCGGGCGAAACGGCGCCGGCAAGACGACGCTGCTGCGGATGCTCGCCGGCGAGACCTCGGTCGACGGCGGCGAACTCGTCTTCGCCAAGGGCACGAAGATCGCACTGCACGACCAGCGCCCGCCCCGCGACCGCGACATCACCCTGCGCGAGTACGTCCAGAGCGCGAACAAGGAGCTCATCGCGCAGGAGCAGCGCCTCCAGGAGCTCGAGCAGGCGATGGCGACCGGCGATGAGACGGTCTTCGACGAGTACTCGCGCGTGCAGACCGAGTTCGACGCCGCCGGCGGCTACACGTGGCGCGAACGCGCCACGCAGACCATCCACGGCCTGGGCTTCACCGACGCGGCGCTCGACCGCCAGCTCAACACGTTCTCCGGCGGCCAGCTCACGCGCGCGAGCCTCGCCCGCGCGCTCGCCGGCACGCCCGACCTGCTCCTGCTCGACGAGCCGACCAATCATCTCGACATCGAGTCGCTCGAGTGGCTGGAGAAGACGCTGCTCGATCTCGACGCGGCGATCATTCTCGTCGCCCACGACCGCTGGTTCCTGGAGACCGTCGGCACCGCCGTGCTCGAGGTCGAGGCCGGGCGGACGAGGTTCTTCCCCGGCACCTGGGCACAGTGGCGCAAGGAAACAGCCGCACGCGAGATGGCGCTCGGCCGCGCGATCGACAAGCAGCAGAAGGAGATCGAGCGGATGGAGAAGTTCGTCGAGCGCTTCCGCGCGAAGGCGACGAAGGCCAAGCAGGCGCAGTCCCGCGTCAAGGCGCTGAACAAGATCGAGCGCATCTCCCGCGATCCGCGCGACACGGAGGCCCTGTCGTTCCAGTTCGCCAAGCCCGAGCGCACCGGCCGGGTGATCTTCGAGCTCGAGGACGGCAAGGTCACGATCGGCGGGCGGACGCTGCTCGAGCATGCCGAGCTGTGGCTCGAACGCGGTGAGCACGTCACGCTCGTCGGCGCGAACGGCACGGGCAAGACGACGCTCATCGAGACCCTCGCCGGGGAACGCGAGCTCGCGGGCGGCAAGCTGCGCAGCGGGCACAACCTCAAGGTCGGCTACCTCTCCCAGCACGGCGACACCCTCGGCCAGGGCGGCGCCCGCACGGTGCTCGAGGCCACGATCAGGCAGACGGGCCTCACCCCGAACAAGGCGCGCGCGCTGCTGGGCCGGTTCCTGTTCAGCGGCGAGGACGCCGAGAAGGATCTGAGCGGACTTTCGGGCGGCGAGCGCCAGCGGGTCTCCCTCGCGATCCTGGTCAGCAGCGGGGCGAACGTGCTCATCCTCGACGAGCCGACGAACCATCTCGATCTGGAATCTCGCGAGGCGCTCGAGGACGCGCTGTCCTCCTTCGAGGGCGCCGTGCTCCTCATCACCCACGACCGCGCGCTGCTCGACGCCGTCGGCACCCGTACGGTCGCGCTGGAGGATCAGCGGCTGCACAGCTACATCGGGGGCTGGCCGGAGTACGTCCGAGTGCGCGAGGAGCGCAAGGCCGCGCCGAAGGCGAAACCGGCGCCTGCACCGAAGGCCAAGGCGCAGCCGCCGGCCAACGGTAACGGCCAGCCGGACGTCTCGAAGAACGAGAAGAAGCGCCTGCAGACCCTCGAGCGCGCGACCGAGCAGGCTGAGGCCGCGCTGGCGAAGCTCGAGGAGCAGCTCGCCGCCCCCGACGCGTGGGACACCCCGGACAAGAGCGCGAGGAACACCGAGCGGCACACCGCCGCGAAGCGGGCCGTCGAAGAGGCGTACGCGCGCTGGGAAGCCGCGAGCGCCTGATACCCAGGGGGCAGCCGACCTCGGCCGGTACCCCCGACATAGACTTCCGCCATCGCACTCGCCATCGGCATCTTCGCCGTCGCGCTCGCCCTGATCGCGACCGACTGGGTGGACCGCACCAAGATCGCGCTCGCCGGCGCGATCCTCCTGATCCTGACGCAGACGATCGATCAGGAGCATGCGATCGAGTCGATCGACTTCAACACGATCGGCCTGCTCGCCGGGATGATGCTGATGGTCAAGATCACGGAGACGACCGGGGCGTACACGTACCTCGCGATCCGCGCCGGCCAGCTGTCGCGGGGCAAGCCGCTGCTCCTCGTCCTCGCGCTCGGTGGCATCACCGCGCTGCTCAGCGCCTTCCTCGACAACCTCACGACGATCCTGCTCGTCGTGCCGATCACCTTCCTGCTCGCCGATGCGCTGGACATCGACCCGATCCCGCTCGTGATCATGGAGGTCGTCGCGTCGAACATCGGCGGCACGGCGACGCTCATCGGCGACCCGCCGAACATCCTCATCGCGGGTGCCACGGATCTGAACTTCGCCGCATTCATCATCAACCTGGCCCCGGTCGCGTTCATCACGCTCGTCGTCGTGCTGGCCGTGCTGTTCGTCTCCTATCGCAGGTCGTTCCAGATCAAGCCCGAGGCCCAGGCGCGGGTCATGGAGCTCGACGCGAACAAGTCGATCGAGGACATGGACGAGCTCAAACGCACCGTCCCGGTCCTCGTGGCGACGATCCTGTTGTTCTTCGCCCACCAGATCCTGCACATCGAGCCCGCGACGGTCGCGCTCGCGGGGGCGACAGTCATGTTGTTCACGAGCAAGCAATCGGTGGAGAAGTCGCTGGCCGGTGTCGACTGGCCGACGCTGTTCTTCTTCATGGGGCTCTTCGTCGTGGTCGGCGGCCTGGAGGAGACCGGCGCGATCGACGAGGTCGCCAACGCCATCGGCGACCTCACCGACGGGGATCGCACCGCGGAGCTCCTCGGGATCCTGTGGGCCTCGGCGATCGGCTCGGGCGTCGTGGACAACATCCCGTTCACCGCGGCGATGATCCCGGTGGTGGAGCAGCTGCAGCCCGAGGGCGGCGGCGACGACGCGTACTGGTGGGCCCTGTCGCTCGGCGCCTGCTTCGGCGGCAATCTCACACTCGTCGCGGCCGCCGCGAACGTCGCGGCCGCGGGCATGGCGTCGAAGGCCGGTGCGCCGATCAGCTTCATGCGCTTCCTCAAGGCGGGGGTGCCGGTGACGCTCATCAGCATCCTGCTCGCCACCCTCTACGTCTCCATCCGGTATCTCTGAGGGCATGAGTCCGAGAGAGCTGACCGAAGCCGTCCGGCGCGAGGTGCCTCTCGTGCACGCCGACGACACCCTCGCGGCGGCCGTGCGGATGGTGCTCGACAGCGGCCTGCCCGCCCTCCCGGTCGTCGACGCGAACGAGAAGCTCGTCGGCCTGTTCGGCGAGCGCGAGTTCTTCGGCGCGGTCTTCCCCGGCTACATGGGGCAGATCCGGTACGCGGGCTTCGTGAGGCGGTCGCTCGATGACGCGCTGGAGAAGCGCGCGGGCTGCGCGGTCGAGCCCGTGAGCGGGTGGATGAACACCGAGCACGTCGACGTACCGGAGCACGCCTCGGATACGCAGATCGCCGAGACGTTCCTGCACCACCGCGTGCTCCTGCTGCCGGTCACCGCCGACCACCGGGTCGTCGGGGGCATCACGCGCAGCGAGTTTTTCGCGGCGCTCGCCGGGAAGTTTCTCGACCAGACATGAGCTTCGTCCCGCCGCTGGCGGCCTCTGCGGTCGCCGACATCCTGCTGGAGCTCTTCATCGTGCTGCTCGCGGCGAAGATCGGGGACGAGATCTTCAAGCGCATCGGCCAGCCCGCGATCGTGGGCGAGATCCTCGCGGGGATCATCGTCGGGCCCGCGGTGTTCGGGTTCGTCGAACTGGGGGAGACGCTGGAGGTCTTCGCCGAACTGGGCGTCGTGTTCCTGCTGTTCTGGGTCGGGCTGGAGACACGGCTCTCGGACCTGATGCAGGTCGGCAAGGTCGCCGGGCTCTCGGGCGTGCTCGGGGTGATCCTCCCGTTCGCCGGCGGTGTCGCCCTCGGCTTCGGGATGGGGGAGGAGACCGGCACCGCCGTGTTCCTCGGCGCGGCGCTGGTGGCGACGAGCGTCGGCATCACCTCCGCCGTGCTGCTGGAGATGGGCGCGATGGACCGCACCGAGAGCCGGGCGATCCTCGGTGCCGCGATCGTGGACGACATCTTGGCCCTGGTCCTCGTCGGCGTCGCGACGGGCATCGCGGAGACCGGCGAGTTCGACCCGCTCACCGCGGTCGTCGTGCTGGCGATCGCGATCACGTTCGTCGTGTTCGTCGGCGTCGGGGGGACGAAGCTGCTGCAGGCGCGGCCGGCGCTGCTGCAGACCCCGAGGTTCAGCGAGTCGCCGCTGCTGCCCGGCGTGATCATCTGCCTGGGCCTCGCGGCCTTCGCGGCCGAGATCGGGCTCGCCGCCATCATCGGCGCGTTCCTCGCGGGCATGATGATCGCCGAGACCAAGGACGAGGACCCGATCGAGGAGGAGGTCGCGCCGCTCTACGCGTTCTTCCCGCCGTTCTTCTTCGTCGTCATCGGGATGCAGGTCGACCTCGACGCGTTCACGGACCTGGGGACCGACGCGCTCCTGCTGGGTGTCACCGCCCTCGCGGTCGTCACGAAATTCGCCGGAGCCTGGCTGGGTGCGCGGTCGCTCGGGCCGAAGGGCGCGACGTTCGTCGGCGTGGGCATGGTGCCGCGCGGCGAGGTGGGCATCATCGTCGCGTCGATCGGATTGGCCGTCGGGGCCTTCGACGAGGAGCTGTTCGCGGTGATCGTGGGGATGTCGATCCTCACGACGCTCATCGTGCCGCCCGTGTTGCGCCGCCTGGCCGACGCGGACACACCCGATGGTGTGACCTGACGCACCGCGTGAAGTGAGCTACCGACGCGCGAACCGGGCGTCGCGGTCGGCGGTGCAAGACCAGACGCCGTCCCGCCAGGAGATCCGCGTCCCGTCCGCCAGCCGGGCGGCGGCGCGGCCGCAGGCCGGCTCGCCCCACAGCGTGGCCTCGAGCGGGCGCTCGTCCTCGGGCGTGTCGCCGAGTCCGGACGCGACGTGGTCGGCGGGGTACGTCACCACGATCGCGCCCTCGCGCACGTAGACGGGGATGCCGTCGAGGCCGACCTCGGCCTCGACCTCCCGGCCGCCGCGCACGCGCCGGCCCGACCATGCCTCGATCCAGTCGCCGCGCGGGAGCTGGACCTCCCGGGACGTCGCGCCCTCTTCCAGCACGGGGGCGACCCACAGCGCGGGCCCGAACCCGAAGCCGTCGGCGACGCCCCAGCCGCGCTCGTCGGCCGGGTCGAGCAGCGGCAGCGGCCGCGTGATCGGCAGCCCGCACCGCGCGGCGGTGGCGGCGGCCGCGCGGATGTACGGCACGAGCCGCTCGTGCAGGAGGACGTACCCGCGGTAGACGTCGAGCGTGTGCGGGTCGTACGTCCACGGCTCCTGCTGCAGCCGTCCGTGCGCCTGCATGAGCGGCGTGAAGCAGCCGAGTTGCACCCAGCGGAGGAGGATCTCCTTCGGGCAGCGGTCGACGAGCGCGTGACCGAGGTAGCCGCCCACGTCGTGCGACCAGTTGGAGAACCCCGATGATGCTGCGCTGATCGTGCACGCCACGAGCGCGCGCAGGGACCACAGGTCGCTGATCTGGTCGCCCGCCCACAGCATCCCGACGCGCTGCTGGCCGCTCCAGCCGGAGCGCCCGAACAGCATCCCGTCGCCGGGGTGGACCTCGTCGAGCGCGCGCTGCATGGACTCGCGGTAGCGCTGCCCGTACTCCCAGGCGTGCGCGGCGCCGCGCCGCCCGTCGTGCAGCTGCAGGTCGTCGGGGAGGTAGTAGCCCTCGCCGTCGTCGGCCTTGATGCCGGTGACGCCCAGACGCAGCGTCGCCTTTGCCTGCTCGCGCCACCAGCGCTCCGCGCGCGGGTTCGTGAAGTCGACCGGCGAGCCCGTGCCCATCCACCACCGCGCCACGTACGCCTCCCCGGCGGCGTCGTGCAGGAAGTGCCCGGCGCGCCGCCCTTCCTCGTAGTTCGACGCGGGCGCGCGGTGCAGGCGCTGCGACCCGGGGTCGGGCGGGATCTGCCCGTCGAAGCTGTCGAGGTTCACCCAGGGTGTGACCCACACCACCGTGCGAACCCCGCGGGCCCGCAGCCCGCGGACCATGCCCGGCGCGTCGGGGAACTGGTACGGGTTGAACTCCCAGGTGTTGTACTGCGTCTCCCACGGGGAGTCGAGGACGACCGCGTCGAGCGGGATGCCGTGCCAGCGGCACCCGTGCACGTCCTCCATGACGTCGTCCTGGTGGGAGTAGACGTCGCGGCTCTTCCAGAAGCCGTAGCCCCACTCGGGCAGCAGCGCGGGCAGGCCGCTGCGGTGCAGGTACCGGCGCAGCCGCGCGGCGGGGGAGGGGTCGCAGAGGATCTGCGCGCGCAGCGGGCCGGCCGCCGCGCGGGTCGAGATGGTGGTGCGGTCGCCGAGGTCGAACCGCGTCCCGTTGCCGTGACCCTGCAGCCACACCGCATACCCGCGCGAAGACTGCAGCCACGGCGCGGGCGCGTAGTCGCCCTGCGGAACACCGCCGAGTTCGAGCATCTCCGGCGGGCAGGCGGGGCCGGTGTACCGGCGGTCGGCGCCGAGCTGGATGTCCTTTCCTGCGAGGTCGACACGCAGCGAGTGGTGCGCGCCCAGCCCGTTGAAGCGCTCCTCGGCGCGCCCGTCCCACGCGACGGCGAGCCGGAGCGGGTCGCCGTCGGCGGTGAGCCGCACTGCCAGCGTGGCGTCGTCGGTCAGCGCGAGCCGCAGCAGCCCGGTGCGGCCACCGTTGAAGTGCACGGCGAGGTCGGCTGCATGCTCCTCGGCGGCGACCAGGTCGAACGCGATCGCGTACTCGGGGAACCCGCGTGCCTCCTCGGCGATGACGCCCTCGGTGACCTGCACGAACCGGTCGCGCACCTCCCCCTCGCAGCACCACACCCCGAGATGGCGGATGAGCCGGCGCCCGTCCCGGCGCAGGTGGATGCGGAACGGCGCCGTCTTGATCTCCAGTCGCAACGGACCGCGTTCGAGGACCACGGCGAGCAGCTTCCCGGGCACCTGTCAGGGACCTCACACCGTTCACCGAATCGTCACGTTCTGGTTGCACAAGGGTTACAGAAACCCGCTCGGTGCAGGCGAATATTTCGGTGAAGCCATGTACGCGAACACGGGAGCACCGATGGTCCCTTCCTCGACCAGCCGGGTCGATCTGCACGTCCACTCCACCGCCTCCGCGGTGTCCAAGCTCGGCGTGCAGCGCGCCCTCGGTCTGCCCGAGTGCGCCACCGCTCCCGAGGAGGTCTACGAGCTGGCCAAGCGCCGCGGCATGGACTTCGTGACCATCACCGATCACGACACCATCGATGGGGCCCTCCAGCTCACCGCGACGTACGACGACGCGTTCGTCAGCGAGGAGCTCACGGTCTGGTTCAAGGGCGAGCCGCAGGCCGTCCACATCCTCGTCCTGGGCATCACGCCCGAGGACCACGAGTGGCTGCAGGCGCACAACACCGACATCGAGGCCGCCGCCGAGTACCTGCACGAGCGTGAGATCGCCTGTGCGCTGGCGCACCCCTTCTACGCGGTCGAGGCGCCCCTGACGCCGCGCCACCGCCGCCGCCTCGCGCAGCTCTTCCCGGTGTGGGAGGTGCGCAACGGCTCGCGCGCCAAGGAGCTCAACGCGCCCGCCGCGATCTACATCGAGACGCACGGCGGCACGGGCGTGGGCGGGACCGACGACCACGCGGGCGTCGACATCGGCCGCACCTTCACCGAGACGCCCGCCGCCGCGACGTGGCAGGAGTTTCTCGGGCACATCCGCGCCGGCCACGCGGTCGCGCGCGGCGACCAGGGCAGCGCCGCGAAGTGGGCGCACGCCGCGATGGCGCTCGCCGTCCGCTCGCTCGGACGCGGCGAGAGCACCGAGGCGCCCAACCCGATGGCGGTCCTGACGATGGTGCAGCGCGTCATGAGCGAGGGCGACGCCCGCCGGGGCGCCATCGGCGCCGACCTCGGCCCGGACGACGCCCGCGCGATCCTGCGCGCGTGGCTGGACTCGGTCGATCTGGACATGAACGAGCGCGAGCTCATCGCCCACCTGCAGGGCGACGACTTCACGCACGCCGACCTCTTCCGCCGGGCGCGCCGCACGCACGAGCGCAAGCTCGCCGCCGCGGTCGACCTGATCGTGGAGACGGCAGAGGCCGGAGGCGACTACGCCGCCGCCGCGGCGTCGGTGTTCGGCGCCTGCATCAGCGCGATCCCCTACGCGCCGGCCGCCGCCTTCCTCGGCAGGGAGAAGGGCAAGCTCGTCCACCGCGAGGGCGAGCCGCTGCGCGTGGCACTGGTCGCCGACGGGGTCGGCGGCATGCACGGAGTCACGCACACGCTCGACGAGATCCGCGAGCGCGGCGTGCCGGGCTTCGAGGTCGAGGTCGTCGGCACCGACCACAATGTCGACCGGCGGCTGTCGGCGGTCGCCGAGGTCGACATCCCGTTCTACACCGGGCTGAAGATCGGCGTCCCGTCGGTGCCCGGCATCGTCGAGACCCTGGCCGAGGGCCGCTACGACCTCGTGCACCTCTGCTCGCCCGGCCCGTCGGGCGTGGCGGCGGCGGTCATCGCGAAGATGATGGACCTGCCGGTGCTCGGCAGCTACCACACCGAGCTGGCCGCCTACGCGGGCCAGCGCTCGGGCGACGACCGGCTGGAGCAGGGCATGACCATGGCCCTGGCCGCCTTTTACGGCCAGGCCGATCACGTCCTCTCGCCGAGCCCGGCGAGCGACCAGGTGCTGCACGGCCTGGGCATCGCGCCGGAGAAGGTCGGCCGCTGGGACCGCGGCGTCGATATCTCCCGATTCCGGCCGGAGCTCCGGACCGAGCGCGACGACGACCGGTTCGACGTCCTCTACGCGGGCCGCCTGACGAAGGAGAAGGGCGCCGACCTGCTCGCCGAGGCGTTCCTCACGGCCCGCGCGCGCGACCCGCGCCTGCACCTCGTCCTCGCCGGCGGGGGGCCGGAGGAGGACCAGATGCGCGCGCGCCTCGGCGAGCACGCGACGTTCCTCGGGTGGCAGGAGGGGGACGACCTCGCGCGGACGTACGCCAACGCCGACCTCTTCCTCTTCGCGAGCCGCACGGACACGTTCGGGCAGGTGCTGCTCGAGGCGCAGGCCAGCGGCCTGGCGGTCGTCGCGGTCAAGGAAGGCGGCCCGACGTCGATCATCGAGGATGGCGTGAGTGGGCGACTGTGCCCGCCAGACGCCGAAGCGCTCGCGGCCACGGTCAACGAGCTCGCCTCTCAGCCCCTCGTCCGCGAGCGGCTGGCGATCGGCGGGCTCGCGGCGGTGCGCGAGCGCACATGGGACGCGGCCCTGCGCCGCCTCGCAGACGGTTACCACCAGGCGATGAACGTACGCGAGGCGGGCGCCGAGGTGCGCCGTGCCGCGTAACGCGGCCACCTCAACCCCCTGCCGCGGCCACGCGGCGGAGATCGACGCCGCGCTGCCGGCCGGCCGCCGGCTTCGGGCGGCGCGGCGGGCCGTGCCCACCCCGGCGCGGGCGTCCCGGCTGCGCGTCGTGGACGTCGCGCTGTTCTACGGCGAGCGTAGTGGGGGCATCCGCACGTATCTCGACAACAAGATCGCGTGGGCGAGCGAGACCCCGGGGATCGAGCATCACCTCATCGTCCCGGGGCCCAAGCGTGTGCACGCCGGGGGTCGCCACGAACTTCCATCGCTTCGCGTCGCGGCGGCGAACGGGTATCGGCTGCCGCTGGGCGCCGGGGTCCTGAAGGACACGCTGCGGGCGCTGCGGCCCGACGTCGTGCTGCTCCACGACCCGTTCTGGGGGCCGCTCGGCGTGTGCGGGGTCGCTCACGACCTGGGTGCGCGGGTCGTCGCCGTCCACCACGGCTCCAGCGCGCTCGACGCCGCGGGGATGCCCGGCCCCGACGCGCCGTGGCGGGCCGGGTTCCGGGCGTGGATGCGCCACGCCTACCGAGAGGTCGACGCGATCATGTCGGCGGTCGACACGCGCCAGGACAGCGGCCGGGATGCGTCGATCCCGCTGCGCTTCGGCCTGCATCCCGCGTTCACCCCGGTGGAGCCCGCACCGCCTCGCGGCGACCACGTCCTGTATGTGGGCCGCATCGCGCGGGAGAAGGGCGTCTTCGAGCTGGTGCGCGCCGCGGCGCGCTCACCCGAGCCGTGGCCGCTGCGCCTCGTCGGCACCGGCCCGGCACTCGACCGTGTGAAGGCGCTGGCCGCCGAGCTCGGGCTGGGACGGCGGCTCCAGCTGCGTCCCTACATCCGCGATCCCGAGCATCTCGCGTACACCTACCGGCGAGCCGCAGCCGTGGTCATGCCCGGCGCGCACGAGACGTTCGGGCTCGTCGGCTTCGAGGCGGCGGCGAGCGGCGCGGCGACCGTCGCGTGCTCGACGGCACCGAGCGCCGGTGTGGCCGGCGGGCTCGTGCGGACGTTCGCGCCCGGGGACGTGGACGGGCTGCTCGGCGCGATCGAGGACGCGCGGCGCACGCCGTCCGATCTGCCCACGGCCACCGCGCTTGCCCGGACGATGACGTGGCGCCGCGCACTCGACGCCGAGCTGGCCGACCTGCGCGAGATCGTCCGATGAGCACGCTGGCGAGCGACGCGACGACCCCGCGGCTGCGGCTCGTGACGACCCCCGCCACCCCGGTCGCCCGCCCGACGGCGGCGGGACGCCTTGCGGTGGCCATCCACGACGTGGAGCCCGCCACCTACGAGCGCTGCGCGCTCATGCGTGACTGGCTGGAGGACCACGGTGTCGACCGGGTGACGCTGCTCGTGATCCCGGCGCCCGACCTCCACCCGTTCCAGGACCGGCGCCCCGAGCTCGCCACCTGGCTGCGCGACCGAGCCGCGCGCGGGGACGCGGTCGCCCAGCATGGATTGCAGCACCGCCAGGCGCGGCGTGGAGCGCCCGTGCGTCAGGCCTTTGCCCGCTGGCAGGCTCGGGATGCCGCGGAGTTCGTCGGCCTCGACGCGCAGGAGACGCGCCGCGCGGTGGAGTCCGGCCGCCGGCTGCTGAAGCTCGCCGGGGTCGAGCCGCGCGGGTTCGTCGCGCCCGGTTACGCGTACACCCCGTCGCTGCGCGAGGCGCTGGCCGGGCGCTTCGACTGGTGGGCGGACCTCCTGCGCCTGCACCGCGGCGGTCGTGCAGCCACGCTCTCCCCGGCGCTGACCCTTGGCACGACGACCCCGCTGAAGCGCGCGTTGTCGCCGCTCCTGATCCGCACGATGTCCGTGACCGGCGGCTCGCTGCTGCGTCTCGATCTCCATCCCGCAGATCTCGACCACAGCCGCCACATGCTCGCCCTCGACGCGGTCCTGCAGCGTGCTCGACGACGCACCGCGGTCACGTACGACGACCTCGTCGCCGCCTGACGGCGGGCGGCACATCGGGGTGCCGGCGCAGCTGGGCCCGCCCCCGGGCGCGTCGGACCGCGACGCCCGGCTGTACGGCGCCGCCGACGCGGCACTGCGCGCGAACTGGCGCCAGGGCCGCCGGCGGCACGACGGCACGCCGTACGCCTTCACGTGCCCGGCCCCGCCGAGGTACCGGCACATGTGGCACTGGGACAGCTGCTTGCACGCCATCGCGTGGCGACGGTTCGACCCGGCGCGGGCACGCGCGGAGCTACGCACCGTCCTGCGCTCCGGCCGCCCCGACGGGTTCCTGCCCCACACCGCGTTCTGGCACTGGCCGGCGGGCTGGCGGCGCGCGCCGTTCTACGCGACGGGCTCGATGCTCGGCAGCTGGATCACCGAGACGATCAACCCGCCGCTGCTGCCGTTCGCGTGGGAGCTCGTGGCAGATGCATCACCGGACCATCCGGGGTTCCGCACCGAGGATCTCGCGGCGCTCGGAACGCACCTTGACTGGCTCGCGCACCACCGCGACCCCGACGGTGACGGGCTGCTGACGATCGTCGCCCCGGATGAGTCCGGGCTCGACGACGCGCCGAAGTACGACGCGGTGTACGGCCGCATGAGTCACGACCGCCTCGGCTACTTCTGGCTCATGGAGCGCTCGCGCCGGCTGGGCTGGCACTCGCACACGATCATCGAGCGGTACGACCACCACGTCGAGGACGTGCTCGTGAACGTCGCGTACGCGTTGTCCCTGCGGGCGATGGGGCGGTTGAGCGGCGACCCTGCGTGGGCGGCGCGCGCAGAGCGCACCGAGCTGGCGCTGCTGACGAAGTGCCTCGACGACGCAACCGGGCTCTTCCTCGACCTGCACGGCCCGGGGGAGGAGCCCGTGCGCGTGTCCACGTGGTCGGCCCTCGCGCCGCTCGCCTTGGAGGCGCTGCCCGAGGATGTCCGCCGCCGCCTCGTCGAGGAGCACCTCCTGCACCCGGCGCGCTACCTCGCGCCGTACGGGGTCCCGTCGGTGGCGATCGAGGAGCCCGCGTTTCACCCGGGCTTCGACCGCTGGCGCACATGGCGTGGTCCGTCGTGGGTGAACACGGCATGGATGCTCGTGCCGCCGATGCGGCGGCTGGGCTACGAAGCGGAGTCGGCGCGCATCGTCGAGGGGCTCGCCGCAGCGGCCGACCGGGACGGGCTGCGCGAGTACTACCACCCGTTCACGGGACGGGGCCTGGCGTCGCGGAATTTCGGGTGGTCGACGCTCCTGGTCGACCTGCTGTGACGGGGCGCGGGCAGCTCCCGCCGGCGGCCGGCGCGCCCGGGTGCCGCCACGTCGTGCGGGCTACGCCGGGCCGAGCCAGCCGGCGAGCTCGTCGAGCGCCTCGGGCCGCACGTAGTAGTACGACCACAGCCCGCGCTTCTCGCTGTCGACGATGCCCGTGTCGCGGAGCTTCTTCAGGTGGTGGCTCAGGGTCGGCTGGCCGATGTCGAACAGCGGCACGAGCTCGCAGACGCAGACCTGGCCGGCGTGTTTGCGCAGGACGTCGACGACCTGGAGGCGGACGGGGTCCCCGAGCGCCTTCGCGAGCTCGGCCAGGCGGCTGGCGCGCTCGCGGTCGACGTCCGGGTAGACGACGGGCTCGCAGCAGGGCTCGCCCTTCGGGCGCTTGGTCTTCGGCGCCAGCTCCAGTTCGACAGTCATCGATATGCAGGTTACAGCGCGCGAACCGGCGGCAGGTCGTGCGCGTCGTCCGGGCGCACCATGAGGACCTGGTGGATCGTGATGCCGCCGCGCTCGAACCCCTGCGCCGCGCCGGCGTGATGCGCGCGCCACACCCGCTCGCGCTGTTCACCGATCGCGGCGATGACCTCGTCGCGACGCGCGGCCATGTTCGCCAGCCAGCGCCGAAGCGTCAGCGCGTAGTGCTCGCGCAGCGACTCGACGTCGCGCACCTCGAGACCCGCGTGCTCCATGAACCCGACAAGGTCGCCCAGCCGCAGGAGCTCGCCGTCGGGGAAGACGTAGCGCGCGGTGAAGCTGTCCGGGCCGCCGGCGTCGGAGTACAGGCGGCCGATCGCGTGGTTGAGGACGAGCCCGCCGGGGCGGACGAGGCCGCGCAGCTGTGCGAGGTACGTCGGCATCTGCTCGCGTCCGACGTGCTCGGACATCCCGATGCTCACGATCTTGTCGTACGGCCCGTCGGTCACCGACCTGTAGTCGGCGACGCGCACGTCGCAGCGGTCCTGCAGCCCGGCGGCGCGGATCCGCTCGCGCGCGAGTTCGGCCTGGGCCTCGGAGATCGTGACGCCGACGGCCTGCACGCCGTAGTGCTCGGCGGCGTGCATGAGCATCGATCCCCAGCCGCAGCCGATGTCGAGCAGCCGCTCGCCCGCGGCGAGGCGGAGCTTGCGGCAGACGCGGTCGAGCTTGCGCTGCTGCGCGGCCTCGAGCGACTCGGCCGGGTCGGCGAAGACCGCGCACGAGTAGACCATCGAGGGGCCGAGCTGGATCTCGTAGAAGCGGTTGGAGACGTCGTAGTGGAAGGCGATGGCCTCCTGATCGCGGCGCAGCGAGTGCAGACGGCCGGGGAGCTTCGCCTCCGAGTCAGGGATCGCGGGGCGGCGCAGGGCACGCACGCCGGCGATGCGGGCGGCGTGGGCGAACGCGCGGACCTTCGCGCGGCGGTCGAGCTCCAGGCCGCCGTAGCGGTCGCGGAGCAGGAGCGCCTGCTCGAAGTCGCCCTCGAGATCGATGGCGCCGGTGATCCACGCGCGGATGAGCCCGAGCGAATCCGGGCGGTGCAGGAGGTGAGGGAGTGCGTCCTCGCCGATGAGGAGCGTGAGCGGCGGCTGGCCGTCGTCCTCGGTCGGCGCCAGCTCGGTCCCGTCCCAGAAGCGCAGGCCGAACGGGCGGTGCGCGAGCGCGGGGGAGAGGTCGCGGAGCATCTCGTCCACCTCGGCCGCGATGCCGATAGGCGTGATCCCAGCGGCGGGTGATGGCCGCTCGTTCAAGCCGGACGCGCTGTGCTGGGTGGCCGAGATGTTCGGACTGTACCCGGTGCGCGCCACCCGTAGAAGGGGTGTGAAGACGGATTGCAGTGGTATATGTCGATGGAATACGCTCGACGCGTGACCACTCCTACGCGCGTGGGGATCAACGGGTTCGGCCGCATGGGGCGCCTCGCGCTCCGCGCCGCCTGGGATCGCCCCGACCTCACCGTCGCCTGCATCAACGAGCTGCGCGCCGACGCCGCCACCTCGGCGCACCTCCTCATGTTCGACTCGGTCCATGGCCGGTGGGACCGCGACGCGCGGGGCGAAGGGGACACCCTCGCCGTCGACGGGACGGCGATCGCCCACAGCAGCCACGCGACGCCGGCGGACGTCCCGTGGGCCGAGCACGACGTCGACGTCGTCCTCGAGTGCACCGGAAAGTTCCGCACCATGGAGACGCTGCAGCCGTACCTCGACGGAGGGGTGCACAAGGTCGCTGTCGCAGCGCCGGTGAAGGACGACCGGGCGCTGAACGTCGTCATGGGCGTGAACGACGATCGCTACGACCCCGGCGTCTTTGACGTCGTCACCGCCGCGTCGTGCACGACGAACTGTCTCGCCCCGGTGGTGCAGGTCATCCACGCGGGCGTCGGGATCGAGCGCGGCGCGATCACGACGCTGCACGACCTCACGAACACGCAGACGATCGTCGACGCGCCGCACAAGGACCTCCGCCGCGCCCGCGCGGCCGGCATGTCGCTCATCCCGACGACCACCGGCAGCGCCACCGCGATCGCGCTCATCTTCCCCGAGCTGCAGGGCAAGCTCAACGGCCTGGCGGTGCGGGTGCCGCTGCTCAACGCGTCGCTGACGGACTGCGTCTTCGACGTCGCGCGGCCCACCACCGTGGAGGAGGTCAACGGCCTGCTCCAGGCCGCCGCCGCCGGTCCGCTCGACGGCATCCTGGGCTACGAGGAACGCCCGCTCGTGTCCGTCGACTACGTCAACGACCCGCGTTCGAGCATCGTCGACGCGCCGTCCACGATGGTCATCGACGAGACCCAGGTGAAGGTCCTGGCCTGGTACGACAACGAGTGGGGCTACGCGAACCGGCTCGTCGAGCTGGCGGCGATCGTCGGGGAGTCGCTGCCGTGAGGCAGGAGGGCGACCTGCGCAACTACGCGCTCGTCACGGGCGCGTACTGGGCGGACACCGTCACCGACGGTGCGCTGCGCATGCTCGTCCTCTTCTACTTCTACGACCGCGGCTACAGCCCGTTCGAGGTCGCGATGCTGTTCCTCTTCTACGAGGTCTTCGGCATCATCACCAACCTCGTCGGCGGGTACCTGGCCGCGCGGTTCGGCCTCCGCAGCACCCTGCTGGGCGGGTTGAGCGTGCAGCTCGTCGCGCTCGGGATGCTCGCGCTGGCGCCCGACCCGTGGCTCGTCGTGCCGTACGTCATGGCCTCGCAGGCGCTGAGCGGCATCGCGAAGGACCTCACGAAGATGAGCTCCAAGAGCGCGGTGAAGCTCGTCGTCCCCGAGGACGCGCCGGGCACCCTGTACAAGTGGGTCGCGATCCTGACCGGCTCGAAGAACGCGCTGAAGGGCGTCGGCTTCTTCGTCGGCGGCGCGTTGCTCACGCTCACGAGCTTCCAGACGGCGCTGCTCTGCCTCGCGGGCCTGGTCGGCACCGCACTCGTCGTCGTCCTGGTGATGATGCGCGGTGAGCTGGGCCGGCCCGACGCCCAGGCGAGGTTCCGTCACATGTTCTCCAACTCCCGGGCGGTGAACCTGCTCGCGGCGGCGCGGATCTTCCTCTTCGCCTCGCGCGACGTGTGGTTCGTCGTCGGTCTGCCCGTCTATCTGCGGACGGTGCTGGGGTGGAGCTTCTGGGAGGTCGGCACGTTCCTGGCCGTGTGGGTGATCGGCTACGGGACCGTGCAGGCGTCCGCGCCGCGGTTCGTCCGCGACCCCGACGGCCGGACCGCGACGTGGCTGGCGTTCGCCCTCGCGGCGTTCCCGGCCGGGATCGCGATCGCGCTGGCGGCAGGCGCGACCCCGGGCGTCGTGATCGTCGTCGGGCTCATCGCGTTCGGTGTGGTCTTCGCGATGAACTCCGCCGTCCACTCGTACCTCATCCTCGCCTACGCCGACGGCGACAAGGTCGCGATGAACGTCGGCTTCTACTACATGGCCAACGCCTTCGGGCGTCTGCTCGGCACCGTGCTGTCGGGTCTGCTGTACCAGTGGCAGGGGCTGGAGGCCTGCCTCTGGGCATCCGTCGTGTTCGTGCTGCTGGCCGGGTTGCTGTCGCGGCTGCTGCCGGCCCGCGAGCGCGCCGGGCAGTCGCTCATGACCCCCGCCTGACCCAGGAGGAAGCGATGCGCTACGTGCTGTTCGTCTGCAACCACAACGCCGGCCGGTCCCAGATGGCCGAGGCGTTCTTCAAGCTCCACGCGCCTGAGGACGTGAGCGCGGAGTCCGCGGGCTCGGCGCCGGCTGAGCAGCTGTGGCCGAACGTGGTCGAGGCCATGCGCGAGGTGGGGGTGGATCTCCGGGCGCGCCGCCCTGAAAAACTGACGCTCGAGATGCAGCTGCACGCCGACTGGGCCGTCACGATGGGCTGCGGCGACGCCTGTCCCTTCGTTGCGACGACGGTCGAGGACTGGGACATCGCCGACCCCGCCGATGCCCCGATCGAGCAGGTGCGCGAGATCCGCGATGACATCGAGGCACGGGTCCGCGCCCTCATCGACGAGCGCCTCGACGAGATCCGCAACGACCGCACCGCGCACGAGATGCGGACCGCCCGACTCCTCTCGATGTTGCGCGACGAGTTCGGCGGCACCTCGTCACCCGCGGAGATGCGTAGCGTCGCCGACACGGTGTTGGCGGGGTACGCCGATGCGCCCGTCCGAGGATTCGTCATGACCCTCGCCTACCGGCAGGCGCGCGAGCGGCTGCGCGGAGAGCCTGTGGCGAGCGCGTGAGCGCGGCGGCCGCGCCCCCGCCCGAGGCCGCTGTCGTCGGCCGCCTGTCGACCCTCGATCGCTGGCTCCCGCTGTGGATCGTGCTGGCGATGGCCGGTGGGTTGGCGCTCGGCGCGCTGGTCCCCGGGTTCGACGACACGCTCGACGACCTGCGCATCGGAACGGTCTCCCTGCCGATCGCCCTCGGCCTGCTGCTCATGATGTATCCCGTCCTGGCGAAGGTGCGCTACGAGGAGCTGGGGCGGCTGACCGGAGAACGGCGGATGCTCTGGGCGTCGTTGATGCTCAACTGGATCATCGGCCCGCTGCTGATGTTCGCGCTGGCGTGGATCTTCCTCGCCGACCAGCCGGAGTACCGCACGGGCCTGATCATCGTGGGCCTCGCGCGGTGCATCGCGATGGTGCTCATCTGGAGCGATCTCGCGTGCGGTGACGGCGAGGCGACGGCGCTGCTCGTGGCGATCAACTCGCTCTTCCAGATCGTCGCGTACTCGCTGCTCGGCTGGTTCTACCTGACGGCGCTTCCCGACCTGCTGGGTCTCGACATGCAGGGCTTCGAGGTCTCGATGTGGGAGGTCGCGCGGACCGTGCTGATCTTCCTCGGCATCCCGCTCGTCGCCGGGTACCTGACACGGCGGATCGGCATCCGGCGGCGGGGCGAGGCGTGGTACACGCAGGAGTTCCTGCCGAGGATCGGTCCGTGGGCGCTGTACGGCCTGCTGTACACGATCGTGATGCTGTTCGCCATCCAGGGCGACGCGATCACGAGCAATCCGCTCGACGTCGTGCTCATCGCGGTGCCGTTGCTCGTGTACTTCTCCGTGATGTTCTTCGCGGCATTCTGGACGGGGTGGGCGCTGGGCCTGGGCTACGCGCGGACCGCTTCGTTGTCGTTCACGGCGGCGTCGAACAACTTCGAGCTGGCGATCGCGGTGGCCGTTGGAGTGTTCGGCGCGACGTCGGGGCAGGCGCTGGCCGGGGTGGTCGGCCCGCTGATCGAGGTGCCGGTGCTCGTCGGGTTGGTGTACGTCTCGTTGTGGCTGGGGCGGAGGTGGTTCACCGACGCGCCGGGGCAGGAGCCACGCGAGGCCCAGCCGGCCTGACGGCGTGCGTTCCTCGAGGTGATTGCGGCGAGGCACGGATGGCGCGCGCGGGCGCGCGCCTTTAGGCTCGCTCGAAGAGTGAGTCCGGCCACGTACGAGGTCGAGGCCCGAATCAGGGCCCGCGGCGCATCGGTGCACGTGACCGCCGAGGCCAGGAACGGCCGCCTCGCTGACCGGGCCGACTGGGACACCCTCTTTCAGTTCTTCACCGGCACAGGCGGCGAGCTGCCTGGGGCCGCGGTCCGGCCTCGAGGCTCAACGCGAGCAGGACGCGCCCGCGGTCGAGCAGCATCAGCCGCCCCGACACGGCGGCGGGGCGCGTGGCCCAGGAGCTGGCCGCGCAGGAGATCCACGATCAGCGGCTGGTGCTCAACGGGACCTTCATCAGCCGCTGCGCTCGATCTTCCCCGCGCCGTTCGCGGTGAACGCCTCTCCCGTTCTCAGAAACGCCGACCAGCGGGGCCCGCCGATGTCGAACATCACGGCATAGCTGAACGCTGAGGCCGGCTTCTTCGCGCGGCCGGTCGCGCTGCGTACGAGCCTCTGAGGCGCGCTGCGGTTGATCTGCGCCCACGTGAAGCCGTCCAGCCCGCTGCCTGGCGATGTGGTGCTGAACACGCGCACCTCGCCGTCCCACGTGGCCTGAGCGGCGCGCAGCCGCCCGTCCTGGAGCACGACTTGGATGTCCACGCGCTGGGCTTCGACCCGTACGCGGCGTGGCCGCCCCTTTGCCTCGGCCCGCAGTCGGCGGAGGGCGACGATGAAGTTTGCGCGGCGCAGCAGGGAACCGGGCTGCAGGCCCGTGGGCGGCTCCACCGGCGCGGCCGGCTGTTCAGGCTCCGGGTCCGGTGCGGCCGGGGTCTCCTCGGCCACCGTGGTGCTGACATCGACCTGCACGGACGAGGACGAGTCGTCGTCGCCGCGGGTCAGGACATACATGCCCGCCCCGATCGCGCCGACGAGCAGGACTCCCACGATCGCGGCGATGATGCCGCCCCCGCCCCCGCCACGCCGGCGCCGCGGACGAGGCACACCGGGCGGCATCGACCCTGACGAGTACGACTCGATCCCCGCGAGCGGGTCGTCGGGGATCTCGTTGCCGAAGGCGTCGCGGGGCATGGCCCGGGAGCCTACGGCGCGGAGTCGACCTCGGGGTTCTCGATCTTGCCCAGTCGTTTGACGAGGGCTTTCCACTGCGACGGGCGCAGCGCGCTGGACAGCTCGTTGGTCAGCTGCCCGCGCGGGGCGCCACCACCCGGACGCCAGCCCAGGTGGATGTGGTCGTCGTGGTCGGCCATCGCCACGGTGTTGTCCGCACCCTCGTACTCGCGGAGCGTGATGATCTGGGCGGGCTTCATCGTGCCCTGCAGCGTGAGCAGCCGGCGGACGGTGATGTCGGTGATCGAGCCCTCGCCCTGCGTGGCGGGCGTGATCGTGATGCCGTTGATGGCGGCGATGTCGACCGCCGTGCCGGTGGTGTGGTGCGACACGTTGCCGGAGGACGTGGAGACGCCGTGGCCGCAGCGCAGGCTCGTGACCGTGGGCTTCAGGCCGCTTGCCGCGAGGAACTCGAGCGTGGCCAGCACACGCCGGTCGACGACGCCCGCGGCGAGGTCCCGCCGGCCGCACGCGTAGATCTCGATGCGCTGGTTGTTCAGGACGCGGCGTTGGAGCGCCTGCTTGTCCGTGAGCAGGATCTGACCGACCGATGTCGCCTTGCCGACGAGCGCGTTGCGGCCCTTCGCGCGGTAGAGCGCGGTGCTCTCCAGCAGCTTCCAGCCGTCGATGATCGGCTTCGGGTCGATGCGCGGCGCGCCGCGCCCCGCCGGCCGGATCTCGAAGAGCAGGTGCGGGTCGGCGTTGCGGTCGTCCCGCGGCTTGGACTCGGGGGCGCCGATGCGACCCAGGATCGTGCCCGCGATGACCCGCTGGCCGGCCTTCAACTGGCGCAGCTGGACGTCGTCGCGCTGCAGGCCGTAGTCGACGGTGAAGTAGCTGCCGAAGGTCGCGCCCTCGGGCAGACCTTCGGTCGGCTGCTCGGGCGCTTCTTCGGACGGCTCCGACGTGCCGGGCAGCGGTTCGGCGGGCTGGGGG
>JBPPNC010000135.1:0-19925 GCA_051306365.1 Solirubrobacteraceae bacterium | reverse complement strand
CTCACCCTCCGCCCCGACGGCCAGATCCGCATCGTCGACTGGGGCCCGTGGCTCGCCACCGACGGCCCGATGAACACCCTGCTCGACGACCGCGGCCGCAACGGCATGCTCATCGCCGACCTCGAGGTCATCCGCGACGACGAGGGCACCGCGCTCGAGCTCGTCATCCACCACCGCACCGGTCACCTCGCCCACCACCGCGACACCCTGTGCGCGTGGGCGGAACTCGTCGGCTACCGCCGTGTCTGGGTCGGCGACGAGGTCGTCGACCTGCTCCCCGTCCCCGGCGGCGAGGCGCGCACCACCTGCACCGGTTGCGGGGTCGAGCTCATTGACAGCGGCGCGTCGTTCTGGAGCTACGTCCGCTGCGCCGGCGCGTTCCCGGCGATCTGCCCGGTCTGCGGTTCCGACCTTCCCCAGTGGTCCGTCGCGTCTGACAGTGTCAGATCGTGGCCACAGCGCACGACCACGCCGAGGTGACTCGTGACGACCGCACGTTTCAGCAGTTCCTCGCCGCCCGTGCCGCCGGTGACGCCGCCGGCATGCGCGTCGCGTGGGAGAACCTGGTCGTCGAGAATTACGGCCGCGTGCGCACGATCGTCATTGCCACCAGCCGAGGTCAGCTCTCCGCGTCTGAGCAGGAGGACGCGGTGCAGCAGGCCTGCATCAAGCTCCTCAACAACATGATCCGCACGTTCTCGGGCACGTCGACGGGTGAATGGGTCAACGCGACCCGCACCCTCGTGCGCGGGGTGTGCATCGATGTCCAGCGGGCCGAGCAGCGGCATTCCGAGAAACGAGCGCCGCTGCACGCCGACGACGACGGCGACGAGACCGAGCGCCTGACGCTGCGGGTCTTCCACGCGCTCGAGCAGGCGGATGCCGCGCGCGCCGCCGACGAGGATGAGCGCGACGCCCTGGCCGAGAAGGCCGGGTTTCTGGACTGGGCGCTGCCGCAGCTGGCCGAGAAGCGCCGGCTCGTCATCGAGCTGGACCGTCAAGAGGTGCCGACCGCGGAGATCGAAGAGCGCCTGGGCATGTCCTCCGACGCGGTGTACGCCAACCGCAGCCGCGGTCTGAGCGACCTCGCGCGCCTGGCGAAGGAGTACGCGCCGTGACCTCGATCGAACAGCTCATCGGCGAGTTCGTCGACGCGTGGAACGCCGGGGGCCGGCCCGACGCCGCGGAGTACCTCCGGCGCGCCGACCCCACCGAGCGCGACGAGCTCGCCCAGCAACTCGACGCGTGGATGCTGGTCGCTCCAACGCCTGTGCTCGATGACGCGGCCCGCAATGCGGTCCGGTCCGACCCCACGCTTGCCGCCGCGCTGCAAGCGGCCGCGGAGCAGCGCGGCCCGCTGGCCGAGCGCGTCCCGCGTCTGCGCGAGCGCGCGGGGCTGGCCCTGGACGAGGTCGGCCGCCGGCTCGCCGCGCTCTTCGACCTCGGCGACGTGGGACGAGCGACCGACTACCTCCAGCGCCTGGAGCAGGACGACCTCGACGAGCGCCGCCTGTCGCGCCGACTGCTCACCGGCCTCGCCGCGATCCTGGACGTCAGCACCGACGCGCTCCAACCCGCGGCCGCGCCCGCCAGCGCGCTGTACCGCGCCGACGACAAGACCGCGTTCACCGTTGACGACCTTGATGCGCTCTCTCGGGCGGCGCTGACGCCAGCACCCGAGCAGGAACTCGACGATGTCGACCGGCTGTTCCTCGGCGGGCCGGGAGCCTAGTCCAGCCTCGACGCCCAATCCGCACCTCCCAACACGTTCAATCCGCACCCCCTAACACGTTCGATCCGCCAACCTCGATATCGTCGCCTTCGCCTTCGTGGACTTCTTCGAGCGACTCATCCGCCCCCAGCTGATTGAAGTCCTCAGCGACACGCGCGTCGCCGTCGTCACTGGCCCGCGACAGTCCGGGAAGACCACTCTCGCGCGCACCTTCTCCGACACGGGGGAGTTCTCCACGTTCGTCACGCTCGACGACGCGGCAGCGCGGCAGCAGGCGGTCAGCGACCCGGATGGGTTCCTCGCGGGCCTGCCTCGCCCGGTCATCCTGGACGAGGTCCAGCGCGCCCCCGACCTCCTACTCGCCGTCAAGGCGATCGTCGACGTGGACACCCAGCTCTGATCGACCGCTTGGCGCACGACGATCCGCCGCGCGTGTTCGACGCCATGCCCGGCATTGCGGCGTACGCCGACGTGATCTCCGCAGGCGGCTTCCCAGAGAGCATCGGTCGCACCCCGCACCGACGCATGCCGTACTTCCGCGCGTACGCGGAAGCGCTGGTGGGACGTGACGTGGGTGAACTCGCGGGCCCGCAGATGGACCCGGACTCCGTGCTGCGCCTCCTCCGCGTGATCGCGGCGCGCTCCGGGGACCTCGCAAACTTCACAAGCCTGGGAAACGCCCTGCAAGTGTCAGCCCCGACTGCCCGGCGTCAACTCGCCATCCTCGAGCAGCTGTTCCTCGTGCACCGGATGCGGCCATGGTCGGCGAACCTCAGCAACCGCGAGATTCGATCCCCGAAGCTCACAGTGACCGATAGCGGCCTGTTCGCGGGACTCGTGGGCGCCGACGCCGAACGCTTGATCGCCGATCCCGGCCTGGCGGGCCGAGCAATTGAGACGTTCGCCGTCAACGAACTGATCCGGCAGGCCGGATGGGCTGATGCGGAGATCACCGAGATCGACTTTTACCGCGACCGCCAACAGCACGAGGTGGATGTCGTCATCGAGCTCATCGATGGCCGGGTCATCGGCTTCGAGATCAAGGCCGCCGCGTCGTTCGGAGCGGCCGACACGCTTGGCCTGCGCTTCCTGCGCGACAGACTGGGTGACCGCTTCATCGCCGGCGCGGTCCTGTACACCGGTCGCGCGACGCTCCGGGTGAGCGACCGCGTGTGGGCGGTGCCGCTCGAGGCGCTCTGGTCGACGGGCACATAGGGCCGGCCTCGCTTGAGCGACGCCCACCACCGCGACACGTGTGCGCGTGTGCGGGGCTCGTCGGCTACCGCCGCTAGACACCGATCTTCTGCGCCGCCGAGGCGAAGCCGTCGGCGTCACCACCAGTTGCGGCCGCCACGGACTCCGTCGATGCGCGGCCGGTCGCGATGAGGTGCAGCGCGCTGCCGTGGAGCGCGGGAGCCAGCCACGGCAACGAGGCCGCGTCGAGCCCGCCCAGCGTGTCGTCGAAGGGGGCGCAGCCCAGCGCTTCCCACCGCTCCTCATGCTCGCCGGCGTCGACCTGGTCCTTCAGCTGCTCGTAGTCCGAGGCGAGCCTCAGCGTGTTCAGCCGGAACAGCGCCGCGAAGCACGACACGCCGTAGCGCTCCGCGATCAGCACCACGTCGTCGAGCGACGGCTCGCGCCCGCCGACCATCTCCCGAACCCCCGCCCCGGGGACGAGCAGCTCGGCGGCGAACGCGTTGGCCTGGATCTCGCGCGCGTCGCTCGTCTTGCCGCTCAGCGTCTGGACCGTGTCGACCGGGATCGAGCCGTCGTGGCGGCAGCGCAGATGCCCGAGCTCGTGCGCGAGCGTGAAGCGGCGGCGCACCGGGGCGTCGGCGCCGGAGACCCACAGCACCGTGTCCTCGCCCGCGCGCCAGCACGCGCCGGCGACGCCTTCGGGCAGCGCGGCGACCACCACGGGGACGCCGATGTCCTCGACCACCAGGTCGAGCACGCAGCGCAGCGGGACCTCCGGGTCGATCCCGAGTTCCTCGCGCAGCTCACGCGCGCGCTTCGCGCCGATGTTCGTGTCCTTGCCCGCCACTGCTCAGGGTGGACTGTCTAACACGTGGCGGCGGCACGGCGCCGCGAGGTGTCAGACAGGCGCTCCGCCGCCCGACCCACACCCATGATCGCTCTGCTCCTCCTCCTGTGCGTGGCGCTCGCCATCGCCCTCGCCGTCGCCGTCCCCCGGCTGGTCGCCACCCGTTCCGCGCTCGTCACCGAGCAGGAAGGGCGCCGGTCCGACGCGGAGCTGCGCCGGCAGGCCGACGCCGCCCACGCGCAGCGGCTCGCCGACCTGCAGCAGACCACGGAGGACAAGATCGCGCTGCTCGCCGGCAGCCGTGAGGACTTCGCGAAGGAGATGCAGGCCATCTCCAGCCAGGTGCTGCAGGGCGCCACCGCCGAGATCGCGAAGCTCAACGACGAGGCGCGCAAGGCGGGCCAGCAGGAGCACGCGCATCGCGCGAAGACGCTGGGCGAGGCGGTCACGCCGATCGCCGCGCGGCTCAAGGCGCTGGACCAGCGCGTCGAGGACCTCCAGGCCGAGCGCGGCCGGTCGCTCGCAACGATGAAGCAGCTCGTCGCCACCCAGACCGAGGAGCTCCAGCGCCTGCGCGGCGAGACCGGCGCGCTGGTGTCCGCGCTCAAGCGGCCGCAGGTGCGCGGGTCGTGGGGCGAGATCCAGCTGAAGAACGTCGTCCGGATCGCGGGGATGACCGAGCGCGTGGACTTCGAGACCCAGGTCGCCATGGACGACCGCGCAGCTGCGCACGCACCTCGACGCACTCGCGACCAAGGCCTACCACGCGAAGCTGGAGAACTCGGCGGAGTTCGTGGTGTGCTTCGTCCCGAACGAGGCGTGCTACGTGGCGGCGCTGGATCGTGACCCGTCGCTGCTGGAGCGCGGCGCGGCCAAGGGCGTGCTGATCGCGACCCCGACGACGCTGCTCGCGCTGCTGCACGCCACGCACTACGGGTGGCGCCAGGCGGAGGTCGAGGAGTCGGCGCGGGAGATCGCGGCGGCCGGACGGGAGCTGCACAAGCGGTGCGCGACGTTCCTGGAGTCGTTCGCGAAGGTCGGGCGCCAGCTCACCTCGGCGACGAATGCGTACAACGATGCGGTCGGGTCGGTCGAGGCGCGCGTCCTGCCGCAGTTGCGGCGGTTGGAGTCGCTGGATGCGAAGTCCGAGCGGAGCGTCACGACGCCCGTGCCGATGGACAGCGTGGCCCGGACGTCCATGAGCTCTTCCAGGCCATGGAAGTCCTTCGAGTGCCGCGTGTAGAGCGGCAGTTCGTGTGCCGCGGCCGTGGCCGCGATCAGGAGATCGGCGACGCGGCGGCGCGGCTTGCGCCCTGCGTCAACCATCGCGCTGAAGACGCGACCGTACGCGCGGGCAGCCGCAGCGTCGAAGGCGATCGCTTCGAAGGTCGCCTCAGAAGTTCGCGCGGCGTGATCCGCCCGGCCACAGCGCCACTGCAGCACTCGTGCTACGAGCACGCGATCGGCGAACGAGCGCCAACCCGTCCAGAGGACGATCTACTCCACCCACCCTCCGCGACCGCCGAAGCCGAGCGGTCCGCCTCGCCGCATAGAGTCTTGCGCGTGCACGCTCCGATCGCCGAGCTGGTCGCCTTCGATCTTGAGGAAGTCAGAGACGCAGTCGGGGAGACGTCCTTCAAGCGTGGCCGCAGCTATGCCACATCCAAGCGGGTCCTCTCCTTTCAGTGGCACGCCGAGGAGGATGCGCTGACGGGAGTCGTCGTCGGCAACGGCGCGATCTACGAGGTGACCGCGTACTTCCAGGAAGATCCTCGCGAGTACATCGAGGGTGAGTGCACCTGCCCGATGGGGTGGAACTGCAAGCACGTCGCCGCCCTCGTCGTCGCGGCGGCGGGCCATGCCGCACCCGGCCGGTCCGCGGCGTCCCGCCAGCCCGCCTCCGCCTCGCCGCGGCGCTCGTCGTCGGCGGCTCCAGCCCCGGCGCCCCCGTCCTGGGAGCGTTCGCTGCGTGCGCTGCTGCCGTCCGGTCAGGGGTCGGCCCCCGGTGAGCCGCTGGCGGTTGCGCTCACCCTGCAACCCTCGGGCCCCGGCGCGAACATGCGCGTGCTGGCCAAGCTCATGCGCCGCGGGGCGCGGGGCGGATGGATCAACGGGTCGTTGAGCTGGTCCTCGCTCGAGCCCTGGAGCCTGCGCGGCGCGCCCCTGCGAGACGACCACATCGACGTCGCACGGCAGCTGCACGAGGCGCATCGATCGGCGACCATGAGCGGACGGTACTCGTACGCGTCGTACTCCTACGGCGCGGAGAAGCAGCTCGACTGCACCGCGATCGGGCCGCAGCTCTGGACCCTCCTCGACCTCGCCCAAGCCCGCGGGATCGAGATCTTCCGCTCCGATCACGCATCGGCCACGGTCCGCTGTGACGAGACCGCCGTCGTCGTCATCGACGTCACCCGCACGGCCGCCGACGGCCTGGCCGCCACCGCGCGCCTGGCGCTCGACGGCGAGACGGCGCCGGATCTCCGCATCGCGGGGTTCCTCGGCGACGCAGGCCACGGCGCGCTGTGCCTCGAGGGAGAAAACGGGCCGATGCATCTCGTGCGCCTGCGCAAGCCCGTACCGGCGAAGCTGCAGCAGATGGTCATGGACGGCGCCCGGCTCGATATCCCGGCCGCCGACGTCGACGCGTTCACCACGGAGCTGTGCCCCGCGCTGGGCGCCGTCGCGCCGATCGTCTCCGCCGACGGGTCGTTCACCGCGCCGGAGGTCTCGGCCCCGCGGCTGACGCTGCGCGCGGCGTACGGAGAACAGCACGCGCTGAGCCTCGGCTGGGCCTGGACCTACCGGATCGGCGACCAGGAGCGACGTGTGTCGTTGCAGGTCGGCGCAGAGCAGGGCTTTCGTGACCATGTCGCCGAGCGGCAGGCGCTGACGCAGCTCGCCCTGCCCGATCTCGGCCATGGGCTGCTCGACGCCGCGGGCCGCCCGGCGCCTGGCGATGTCGTGCTGCATGGTTCCGACACGATGCGGGCGACCGCGGAGGTGCTGCCCGCGCTGGCGGCGGTCGACGGCGTCGTCGTCGACGTCACCGGGGAACCGGCCGACTACCGCGATGTGGGCGAGTTCGTGGAGATCGGCGTGTCCACCGCCGAGATCGAAGGCGACCAGGACTGGTTCGATCTCGGCGTGTCGATCCGCGTCGAAGGCCTTGACGTCCCGTTCGCCGAGGTGTTCACCGCACTGGCGACGGGCCAGAGCACCCTGCTGCTCGACGACGGGGCGCACTTCTCGCTGCTCGAGCCGCGCCTGCAGTCGCTGCGCGCGCTCATCGAGGAGGCCCGGGCGCTGAGCGATGCGCCCGACCACGGGCTTCGACTGAGCCGCTACCAGGCGGGGCTGTGGGCGGAACTGGCCGCGCTCGGCGTCGTCACCGAGCAGGCGGCGGCCTGGGAACGTCAGGTCGAGGCGCTGCACCGGCTCGATGCGCTCACCGACTACGAGCCGCCCGCAACCCTCACCGCGCAGCTGCGCGAGTACCAGCTCGAAGGCTTTCGGTGGCTGGCGACGCTGTGGGACCTCGGCCTCGGCGGCATCCTCGCCGACGACATGGGGCTGGGCAAGACCGTGCAGGTGCTCGCGATGATGCTGCACGCGCGTGAGCGCGACCCTGACGCCGGCCCCTTCCTCGTCGTCGCGCCCACGAGCGTGGTGCCCGGCTGGGTCGCCGAAGCCGCCCGCTTCGCACCCGAGCTGCGGGTCTCCTCGATCACCGACACCCTGCGGCGCTCGGGCCGCACGCTCGACGAGGCCGTCGACGCCGACCTCGTCGTCACGACCTACACGCTCTGCCGCTTGGAGGCCGAGGCCCTGGCGACCGTGCCGTGGGCCGCCGTGGCGCTCGACGAAGCGCAGTTCGTCAAGAACCATCAGGCCAAGACGTACCGCTGCGTGCGCGAGCTTCCCGCGCGCTGCAAGCTCGCGATCACCGGAACCCCAATGGAGAACAACCTCATGGAGCTGTGGGCGCTGCTGTCGATCACCGCGCCCGGCCTGTTCCCCGACCCCGCCCGCTTCGGCGAGCAGTACTCCCGCCCGATCGAGCGCCAGGGCGACACCGAGCGGCTGGCCCGCCTGCGCCAGCGGATCAAGCCGCTGGTCAAGCGGCGGACCAAGGAGCTCGTCGCCGCGGACCTGCCCCCCAAGCAGGAACAGACCCTCGACATCGAGCTGCACCCGGGCCACCGCAAGCTCTACGACACCCAGCTGCAGCGCGAGCGCCAGAAGATCCTCGGCCTGCTTGACGATCTGAACCGCAACCGCCTGACGATCCTGCGCTCGCTGACCATTCTGCGCCAGCTCAGCCTGCACCCCGTCCTCGTCGACGACAAGCACCACGCCGTCCCCTGCGCAAAGCTCACCGCGCTGACCGAGCAGCTCGACGAGGTCGTCGCGGGCGGGCACCGCGCACTGGTGTTCAGCCAGTTCACCGGCTTCCTCGGGCTCGTTCGCGACCACCTCGACCGCCACGGCATCGGCTACCGCTATCTCGACGGCCGCACCCGCAACCGCGCCGAGGTGCTCGGTGCGTTCAAGGACGGCGACGACCCGGTCTTTCTCATCAGCCTCAAGGCCGGCGGGTTCGGCCTGAACCTCACCGAGGCTGACTACTGCTTCCTGCTGGACCCGTGGTGGAACCCGGCCGCCGAAGCGCAGGCGATTGACCGGACGCACCGCATCGGCCAGCAGCGCTCGGTCATGGTGTACCGGATGATCGCGACGGGGACGATCGAGGAGAAGGTGCGCGCGCTGGCCGAGCGCAAGGCCGCGCTGTTCCGTGGGGTCATGGACGACGGCGACCTGTTCTCCTCCAAGCTCACCGCGGATGACATCCGCGAGCTGCTGGGGTGACCTCGGCTCGCCTCGCCGAGATCCTGGTCTTCCTGACGCACGGTCGGCTTCGCTCAGGTTCATGGTCGGGACGACGCAGATCCAGTGCTGGTTCCACCCGCCCGTCATGTGCGCCTTGGCGCCGCGCAGGAAGACGCCGTGCTCGTTGCGGCCGGAGACGTGGAGGAACAGGTCCGGATCGGCCTGCTGGTGCGGGGGCTTGCCGCGGTCGCCCTTCGGGTCGGTCATGCCCACCGCGATGAGGATGTTGTGGCGCTGCGCCTCGGCCGAGGAAGCGCAGGTAGCGGCCGTGGTACTCCGTGCCGTGCTTGGCGTCGATGTCGTACGTGGCCGAGTGCAGCACGCTGATCGTGTCCAGGCCCGTGCACCGCTGGAGGCAGGTGCCGGTGAGCTGCCCGAGGCGGCGTTGCATCGCGTGCTTGTCCATGAGGTCCTGCGGCGACTCGGCGACGTGCAGGAACCGGTTGACCCGCGCGTCGATGATCGGCGAGTACGCGGTGGCCAGTTCGGGCTCGTCGATCGCCAGGTCGTACGTCGCCTTCAGCGCGTTGATCGACGGCTGGATGATCGGGTGGGCGGCGTCAACGCGCAAACGGCACAGCCCGCCGCCTCTTCACCGCACCCGCAGGGGCGATCGCCCGGTCTCCTCCCGCCAGGTGCGGGCGGCGTCCAGCAGCTGCGTTTCGGTCCACCGCCGCGGATTGCCCGCCCGGACCGAAACCCGGCGCCGCCTGCGGCCACACGGCAACGCTACGGAGGCCAGGTCCCGTGAGACACTTTCAGCCATGCCTCCTCGCCGGTTCGCCTCGTCGGCCCGCGTCGCCCTCTACCTCGCCGCCGACGGCCGCTGCGCGAACTGCGGGATCGACCTCCAGCCCGCCTGGCACGCCGACCATGTCGCCCCGCGCAGCTCGGGCGGCCCGACGGTTCCCGCCAACGGGCAGGCGCTGTGCCCGTCGTGCAACCTGCGCAAGGGCGCCCGCCCGGCATGAGCGTCGCTCTTCGGCCCTGGCAGGAGCGGTTCCTCGCCGAGCACGCGCGCGCGGCGCACGCTGACTTCCTCCTCGTTGCCACCCCCGGCGCCGGGAAGACGATCGCCGCCTGCCACGCCGCCCGCACCGCCGGGTGCGACCAGGTCATCGTCGTCTGCCCCACCACAGCGCTGCGCGCCCAGTGGGCGGACGCCGCCGACCGCGTGGGCCTGCACCTCGACCCGCGCTGGCGCAACAGCGACGGTGCGTGGCGGCGCGGGATCGACGGGGTGGTCGTCACCTACCAGCAGGTCGCCAGCGCCCCCGACCTGTATGCCCACCACCTGCGCCGCCGGACCTTCGTGATCCTCGACGAGATCCACCACGCGGGGGAGGCCGCGACCTGGGGCGCCGCCTTGCGCACGGCGTTCGGCGATGCCGCCCATCGCCTTGCGCTGTCCGGCACGCCGTTTCGCTCAGACGCCCGCGCCATCCCCTTCGTCAGCTACGACGACGAACGTCGCTGCGCCCCCGACTTCGTCTACGGCTACGGCGATGCGGTCACCGATGACGTGTGCCGTCCCCTCGCGTTCCGGCTGCTTGACGCGACGCTGCGCTGGCGCTTCGACGGGCAGGAGACCGTTGCGGCGTTCGCCGACGAGCTCGACTCACAGGACGACGCCCGGCGGCTGCGTTGCGCGATCGACCCTGCCACCCCGCTGCTCCCCCGGCTGCTGCAGGACGCCGACGCCCTGCTGATCAAGGCGCGCACCGTCGTGCCCGATGCCGCCGGCCTGGTCCTCTGCGACACGCGCGCCCACGCGCGAGCTACGTCCAAGCTGCTGCGCACCATCAGCGGAGAGAAGCCGGTCGTGGTGCTCAGCGACGAAGCGTCCGCGCACACGAAGATCGAGACGTTCGCCGCAGGTGACGGCGACGCACCGCGCTGGCTCGTCGCCGTGAACATGGTGAGCGAGGGGGTCGACGTACCGCGGCTGGTCATCGCCGCGTACGCGACGGTCAAGCGGACCGACCTCTTCTTCCGTCAGGCGGTCGGGCGCGTCGTGCGCCGGCGGGCCGATGACCCCGCCGATCTGGTGGCGACCGTCTTCCTCCCGGGTGACCCGACCCTGACGGGATGCGCCGAGCGAGTCGAAGTCGAGTTGCGCCAGCAGGTCGCAGAAGACGTCAGCGCCTTCGACGTCGAGCCGCCTCCGGGCACCGGCGCACGTGCCGACTTCGAGGCGCTCGACGCGCACGTCGAGCCCGGCGGGATGATCGTCGCCGGAACGCACTACCGGCGCGAAGAGGTCGACGCGGCCCGGCGGCTGCTGCGCGAGCTGGGACAGCCTGAGCGGGCGCTGCGCTCGGTGCTGGAGTTCGTGCGTCGCGAACGGGTGGGCAGCGCCGCCCGTTCCGCCGCCGCGGCGCCGACGGTGCCGGTGCCCGCCCACCGCCGGGTGGAGGCAAAGCGGCAGACGGTCGACCGCCTCGCCCGCCGGTGGGCGCAGCTGGGGCGCGCGGTCGACGCCTCGTACTCGTGGCCGCAGGCCCAGGGGCGGGTCAACCGGGCGATGGGCGTCACTCGGCGCGCGGACGCCGACGAGGAGCAGCTCGACACAGGGCTGGCCTTCCTGCGGCGGGAACTCACCGAGCTTGCCGAGGCACACCCCGAGCCTGCGGCGGCGCTGCGGATTCCGGAGAGCCTGGCGGCGTTTGACGGACGGTTGGCGGCGCGCGTGGGCGCGAGCCCGCCCCAGCAGGCACTCAAGGTCGACTGAGACCCGACTGCGGCGAGCTGCAACGCCGGACCGACGAAACTGTCAAAACTCTGCGCAAACACGGCGCCTCCGGCTCTCGCGCATGGATCCTTGGGGGGTGCCCGATCCGCCCGAAGCCCTCCTCACCGCCGAGGACATCGCCGAGTTCCGCCGCTGGGCCTACACCACGCTCGGGGCGGGTCGCGGCGAGGACGTGCTCGACGTCCTGGCGGCGCACAACGAGACACGTCCGCCGACCGCCACGTTCGACGAGCTCGAGGCCGAGCTGTACGTGCGGATCGGCATCGCCACGGACCAGCCGCAGTACGTCGGGCTCGCGACGCAGTGGCTGCTCGAGCCGGCGTACGAGGGCCCGCCCCCGCGCGTAGCGTTCATCGTCGCGGTGGGCGCCGGATGGCTCGTCGGCCAGTGCGACCGCCGCGAGCGTTTCCGCTCGACAGGGCGCCTGCTGATGAGCGCCCGCCGGGGTCTGCGCGAGGCGCTCTCGTCGGGCGAGCTGCTTCCGGCAGAGACCCAGGAGGCTGCCGCCGCCTTGGAGGAGACCTACGCCGCAGCGTGGAGGACGAACGATCCCGCCCGTCAGGTCACCCTCCCGCGCGACGCGTCGCCCGACCTCAGCTCCCTCTCGCTCGAACTGCGGGCCGCGAGGCGCTCCTCCGAGCCGGGTGCGCAGGCGTTCGCCGCCTGGCACGCGCTGCGTGAGCTCAGCCGCTGGTGCGAACCGCGATGGCCGGCGGTCGGCGGGCCGTGGTGGATCTCGTGCGGCCTCGGCCTGACGATCGACATCGCCGAGCCGACATCCGAGCGCGAGCGTCACCGCTTCGCGCTGGCCGACGTCTATCTCGAAGCCGAGTACCTGCTCGATGAGATCGACGTCCTCGAGGAGGGCACCGGCGAGCGCGACGTCGCCGTCGAACGCCGCGTGCTCGACCTTGCCGACCAGGCTGTCGCCCACGTGGCCCGCGGACAGCTCGCGACCCGGCAGCGCGGCGTCAGCCTTCCCCTAGACGGCTAACATGCCCAGAGAATGTCGCGCATGCTCCAAGTCAAAGGCGTCCCCGAGCACGTGCACCGCACGCTCAAGTCCCGCGCGGCACTCCGCGGGCAGACGCTCAGCGACTATGTGCGCGGGGAACTCGAGCGCGTCGCGTCCCGCCCGTCGCCTGACGAGCTCATGGCCATGCTCGATCACGACGCCTCCGCGTCACTCGGGGAGAGCGCCGCTGACGAGGTCCGCCGCTCCCGCGACGACGCAGCGTGAGCGTCCTCGACGCGTCGCTGCTCATCGACGTGGCGGTCGGCCTGCCCGCCGGCCGGCCGTGGCGTACATGGGTGGCGCACGCCGACCGACTCGCGGCCCCGGACTGCCTCGGCGTGGAGCTCGGCCGGTACCTCCGGCGCCACCTCCTCGCCGGCCGGATCGAACTCCGAGAGGTCGAACGAGCGCTCACCACGCTGCACGCCCTGGGCATCGAGATGTATCCGACGGCTCCGCTGCTCAGCGACGCGATGGCGCTCCGGGACAACGTCACCTTCGACGACGCGCTGTATCTCGCGCTCGCCCAGCGCCTGGGCGAACCACTGGCCACGACCGACCGCAGGCTCGCGCGAGCTGCGGCCGTGGTCGGGGTCGACGCGGTCACCGCCTAGCTCGGCCTCGAGCCGGCGGATCTGCTGGCTGAGCGCGGACTGCGTGACGTGGACGTCATCCGTCGCGCGGGTCGTGTGCCCGGTGCTTGGCGACGGCGACGAGGTAGCGGAGCTGGCGGAGTTCCACGATCTTCACCACACCCGACGGACGCCGTACCGATCGAACACGTCGTCCGCAGACACGATCGTGGCCTGCTCGCACAGCGCCTGCCCGACCAATAGGCGGTCGAACGGGTCGCCGTGGAGAGGAGGCAACGATCGCACCGCCCACGCATGGGCACCGGTGACCGGCAGGCGTTCGAACGCGAACTGGTCCAGCTGATCCGGCAGGTCCTCCGGGACGCGGAGCTTGCCCACCGCGCTCTTGATCGCCGCCTCCCAGATCGAGACGGCGCTGACGAGCACCGGACCGCGTTCACGCTCGATGGTCGGAAGGATCGGCTTGACCTTCGAATCACCGGCGAGGAGCCAGAGCACGGCGTGCGTGTCGAGCAGGAGCGTCAGAGGAAGTGCCCGGTGAAGTCGGGCGGGAGGTCGTCGAAGTCGTCGGAAAGCGCGACCCGGCCGCGCAGCGAACCGTACGCCTCCGCAATCGGGCGACGGCGTTCGACGGCCACGATGCGCGCGACCGGACGGCCCGAGCGCTGGATGACGACGTCTTCACCCTGCTCGGCCAGTTCGACGAGCTTGGAGAGCTGTGACTTGGCCTCGTGCATGCCGACTCGGACCATACGGCGGAGGATAGTGGGGTTAGCTAGATTTGGCTAGTTCTGCGCACACTCGCCGCCGACACCACCCCGCCACGCGCACCTTGCCGAACGACGTGATCCGGCAGCGCTCGAACGGGCACCGCACCTTCATCCGCACCGTCGAGGCGGGCGTGGTTCTGCCGGCGGTGCCGACCGGGGACAAGGTCCCGCCGGCGGTGTCGGTCATCTGGCCGTCGGCGGTGAAGCTGCTCGACCACGTACACGCGGCACGACGCATCGGTCGCGATCCCCAGCGGACGCCCCCGACCACCGGGGGCGGCAGGGCACCGCCCCGGGACTACGGACCGCCCGCTCCGTAGTCAGACCCGATCCACGCATGGCCCGGGACGCCACCGAGTACTGTCCCCTCCATGGCCACCGCCCCCGAGGGCGACCTCACCACGCTGTTCCTCCACCAGCTCGCTCGCGAGCGCGAGGAGTACGCGCTCCCACCCGAGCTGCGCGTCGTCGGCGAGCAGGTCATCCACCAGGCGCTCGAGCTCCTCTTTCCCCACTTCGCCGCCGAGGTGGGCGGCAAGGCCGGCGACGTCGCCGACGAGCTCGCCGCCCTCCGCGACCTGCTCACCCATGCCCTGCGGCTCCCCGAGGCCCACTGCGCCGACCCCGACGACGTCGTCGCCCGGTTCTTTCGCAACCTCCCCGCCATCCGGGAGGCGCTGCTCGTCGACGCCCAGGCGATCTGCGACGGCGACCCCGCCGCGCACTCCGTCGACGAGGTCATCCTCGCGTACCCCGGCTTCCTCGCGACCGCGGTCTACCGCCTCGCCCACCAGCTGCAGGGATGCGAGGTGCCGCTCGTCCCGCGGGTGCTCACCGAGATCGCGCACCGCGACACCGGCATCGACATCCACCCGGGAGCGCAGATCGGCGCGTCGCTTGCGATCGACCACGGCACCGGCATCGTCATCGGCGAGACCGCGATCCTCGGCGACCGGGTGAAGCTCTACCAGGGCGTCACGCTCGGGGCGCTCAGCGTCGAGAAGCGTTTCGCCAAGACGAAGCGCCACCCCACGATCGGCGACGACGTCGTCATCTACGCGAACGCGACGATCCTCGGCGGCGACACCGTGATCGGCGAGGGCAGCCGCATCGGCGGCAACGTGTGGCTCACCAAGAGCGTCGCCGCGCACTCCGTCGTCACGCCCACCGCACGCGTCGAGTCGGCGGTCCAGACCACCGACGAGCTCCTCGACTTCAACATCTAGACCCGGAGGCACCGTGAAGGCCGAGAACATCCTCGCGACGATCGGGGACACACCCCACATCCGCCTGAACCGCCTGTACACCGACCGGCCCGGCGTCACGGTGTGGATGAAGGCCGAGCGGGCGAACCCGGGCGGGTCCATCAAGGATCGCATCGGCCTCTCCATGATCGAAGACGCCGAACAGCGCGGGATCCTCACGCCCGGCACGAGCACGATCATCGAGCCGACCTCGGGGAACACGGGGATCGGCCTGGCGATGGTCGCCGCGGTGCGCGGCTACCGGTTGATCCTCGTCATGCCCGAGTCGATGTCGCTGGAACGCCGGCGACTCATGGCCGCCTACGGCGCGCAGCTCGAGCTGACGCCGCGCGAGGGCGGGATGAAGGCCGCGATCGCGCGTGCCGGCGAGCTCGCACAGGAGATCGAGGGCGGCTGGATCCCGCAGCAGTTCGAGAACCCGGCGAACCCGCAGGTGCACCGTGAGACCACCGCGCAGGAGATCCTGACCGACTTCCCGGAGGGCGTCGACGTCCTCATCACCGGGGTCGGGACCGGCGGGCACATCACCGGGGTCAGCGAGGTGCTCAAGGAGCGATTCCCGGACATGCAGACATTCGCCGTGGAGCCCGCGAAGTCCCCCGTCATCAGCGGCGGCGACCCGAGCCCGCACCGGCTGCAGGGGATCGGCGCCGGGTTCGTTCCGGCCAACCTGGATACCGCCACGCTCGACGGCACCATCTCGGTCAGCGAAGAGGACGCGTACGCGTACGCCGTGCGGTGCGCGCGCGAAGAGGCGATCTTCGTCGGGCCGTCGTCGGGCGCGTCGCTCGCCGCCGTCGCGCAGAAGCTCCCCGACATCGCCGACGGGTCCACCGTGCTGACGTTCTGTTACGACACCGGCGAGCGGTACTTCTCCGTCGAGGGACTGTTCGACGCCGACGGCACGAGCGTGCAGGTCGGCGCGCGGCCGAGCGGCTAGACCCCGCTGAAGGTCACCGCCGGGGTGGCCCGGAGAGCCGGTCGTCTTCGCGACACTTCAGCCGTGCACGGCGTTCGCGCGGCGTGCACGCGGCCGGCGATGGGGCGTATCCCTGGCCGCAAACCCGTCCCCCAGTGCGGTCTGCGCGGCCGCGTCCCCGCACACGCCGTGCACCGCCCCGCCGGGGAACGTCGCAGCGCTGCCGAGGTACAGACCCCGCAGTGGCGTGCGATAGGGGTTCGCCGACGGGATCGGGCGGAACAGCAGCTGGCGCAGCCGGTAGCTGCCACCGCCGACATCGCCGCCGAGGAGGTTCGCGTTGCGGGCCTGCAGGTCGTGCGGGCCGAGCACGTGCCGCGCGAGGATGCGGTCGCGGAACCCGGGCGCGTAGCGCTCGACCTGCGCCTCGATCCGCTGCGCGTGAGCGGCGACGGCGGGCGCGTCCCACGTCACTGAGCGGCGGGTCGCGCGCGTGTACGCCCACGCCGTGTGTTTGCCGGCGGGCGCGCGGGACGGGTCGGCGATCGACTGCTGGCCGAGCAGCAGGTACGGCCGGTTCGGCACGTCGTCGTGTGAGGTCCGCACGGTGGCGAGGAACTCGTCGACCCCGCCGGCGACGTGGACGACACCCGCCCTGCGGGTGGGCTCGTGCACCCACGGGATCGGTCCGTCGAGCGCCCAGTCGACCTTCACCGTCGCCGGGCCCATCCGGTAGCGGCGCATCAGCGCGCGGTACCAGCCGGGCAGCCCGTCGCCGGCCAGGCGGTCGATCGCCTGGGGCATGACCGCGCCGATGACGACCCGGCCGGCGATCCGGCCGCCGTCGGCGAGTTGAACGCCGCTGACGCCGCGGCCGTCGTGCAGCACGCGGGTGACGGGTGCGTTGCACAGCACGTCACCGCCGAGGCTGCGAAGGTAGGAGATCAGCGCATCGGCGACGCGCTCGGCGCCGCCCACGGGACTGGGCCAGCCCACCGCGTGGCCGAGCAGGTTGAGGTACATCGCCGACAGGCCGCCGCCGGGCGCGGTCGGCGAGACGTCGGCGTGCAGCGCGCTGCCGTACAGCCACGCGCGCGAGCCCTCGCCCGCGAACAGGCGCCGCCCGAGCGTGACCATCGAATCGGTGAGCAGGCGGCCCATGCCGACCGCGCCACGCGGGCCGAGGGCGGCGGCGAGCCGGGCCGCCGGGCCGATCGGCGCGAAGCCGGAGAGCATCGTGTCGCGCACGGCGTCCCACTCGCGGAGGTACGGCCCGACGAACGACGTCCAGCGCTCGCCGTCGCCCGGATGCTGCTCGTCGAGCGACGCGGCGGTGCGCTCGAGGTCGCGGTACAGCAGCACGCCGTCGCCATCCTCGAGCGGGTGGGCGTAGCACGCCTCGGCGTGGCTCCAGCGCAGGCCGTGCTCGGCGAGCGGCATGCGCGCGAAGACCGGCGAGCCGGCGCCCGCGGGATACACCGCGCTGAACGTGTCGTGGTGGAAGCCCGGGAGGGTGAGCTCCTCGGTGCGCACCGCGCCGCCGGGATGCGGGGCGGCCTCCAGGACGAGGACGTCGTGCCCGGCCTCGGCGAGGCGGATGGCCGCCGACAGCCCGTTCGGACCGCTGCCGATGACGAGCGCGGGAGCCATGCGGCCGACCATGCCAACAGGTACGGGAAGGGATGTCCGGTGGATTGTCACAGGTACGTGGTGTTCGTTGACACCTACCCGTTCAGGCTCTGAACATGCCCACAGCCAAGACCACCCGCCGCCGCAAGCCCAGGCCGATCCACGGCACGTCCGAGTACGTCGACCCGCCGGAATGGCGCCCGCTCCTGCACCACGTCGGGCCGTTCCTGGCCCGGTGGTTCATGTACATGTGCACCGTCAACCTCGACGACAACGGAGGCCGGGTGCACGCCTACCGGCACGTCGAGACCCGCGAGTACTTCCACATCCACGACGACCTGCGGTGCTTCTCCTACGAGGGCGACGAGCGGTATCTCGAGGTCCCGCGGAGCAGGACGATCTTCCACGTGTTCGGCGACTACGGGATGTACCCCCACGAGACCGAGGAGGAGTTCGACCGGTACCGCGACGCGGTGCTGGTGGCCGAGTACCTCGCGCATCTGCGTGACGAGGACCCGGAGGGCGAGGCTCCGCCCGAGGGCATGGGGATCGTGCGTGCCGCGTGATTTAGATGACCATGGTATGGTGACCATGGTCATGTCTGAGACGACGTACACCGCGACCCGCCTGAAGGCCGAGCTGCTCGGCGTGCTCGACACCGTGGCCCGGTCCGGCGACCCGGTGACGGTCACCAAGCACGGCCGGCCGATCGCGCGCATCGTCCCGATCGACGACGGCGCGCAGCTCGCCGGGTCGGTGACCTTCCAGGTCGCTGACGATGAGCTGATCGCGCCGCTCGACGAGACGTGGCACGCCGCGACCTCGTGATCGTCCTCGACACCCATGTGTGGCTCTGGTGGGTCGCGGCGCCGGACCGGCTCTCCAAGCGTGCGCGCGCGGCGATCGAGGACGCCACCGAGATCGGGGTGAGCGCGATCAGCGCCTGGGAGGTCGCGATGCTCGAGCGGCGCGGGCGCATCGCGCTGGACCGGCCGGCGTCACGCTGGGTACGGGCCGCGCTGACCGACCCGCGCGTGGTGGAACTGCCGCTCGATGCACGTGTCGCCGTCGAAGCCGCGTCGCTCGCGGGAGACGACCTGCCCGGCGACCCCGCCGACCGCTTCATCTACGCCACCGCGCGCAGCCGGGGCGCGCGCCTCGTCACGCGCGATGCCGCGCTCCGCGCCCACGACCAGCAGCAGACGGTGTGGTAGCCGCGTCGCCACCGCCGCCTAGCCCGGACGGATCGCCGCCCCGGCCGCCGCACCCCAGGAGCTCACGCAGCGCCAGATCCTGATCGCGTTCGTCGCGATCACTGCTCACGATCCTCCTGGCGGGCAGGCTGAGCGACATCCACGGCCAGCGGCGGATGATGCTCATCGCCATCACGGTGTTCCTGCTCGGCTCGCTGCCGTGCGGGGTGACGGTCTACGTCCCGCTCTTCGTGCAGGGCGACAGCGCCACACACGCCGACGCGGTGCTCATCCCGCGGTATCACGCGTGGCGCCCCACCAGGTCTCATGCCTCGAGAAAGAGGACTCCGTCCTGCTCGATCACTGGGAACGTCTTGAGCTTCATCCGCCCCATCGTGCCCTTGACCACGCCGGCCAGCGGCTTGAACGCGCCCTGCGGCCCGCGGACCATCACACCGGTCGCGACGTCGAACCGCGCGGCGTGCAGCGGGCATTCCAGGCAGCCGTCGTCGGCGACGTGCCCCTTGGCGAGGTCGCCGCGCAGGTGCCGGCAGACCGGGGAGACGGCGAACGGGCGCCCGTCGGCGACGCCGACCGCGAGCCGCCCGTGGGAGGTGTCGACCGACGTCACCCCGCTGTCGGGGAGGTCTGCGGTCGCGAGAAGGCGCTCTGACATGCACGGACCCTATCGGCGGTCAGCACGCAGCGGGCGGCGGATGGCGCTTGAGCACGCGCTCGAACGCCCGCGGCTGCGCGGTCATCACGCCGTCCACGCACCAGTCCAGCAGCCTCGTCCACGTCGCCGGCGTCTCGCCGTCATCGCTGAGCCACGTGTGCCACGCGTAGCCGGCCGCGTGGGCCTTGGCGACGTTGGCCTCGGTGGTGACGTCGAGCTTCGTCCCGTCGAGCTCGTAGGTGATCGGCAGCTGGAACGCGACCACACCGGGCCCGGGCGAGCCGCCGCCCAGCAGGAACGCCGTGCTGCCGTCGACGCCGGGCGCGACCGGGATCCCCGGCGCGAGCTCGTGGAAGCGGTCGACCGCCTGCTGCTTGAAGGAGACGACGATGAGATCGCGGCGCTTGGAGGTCTTCAGCAGTCGTGCGAGCACCTCCGCGTTACGGA
>JBPPNC010000123.1:0-2476 GCA_051306365.1 Solirubrobacteraceae bacterium | reverse complement strand
GTGCGGTCCGGCGCCGAGGTGGCCATCGTGAACGGCAGCCCGACCGCCATGGACGACCTGGCCGACCTCGTCGTCCGGGGCCCCATCAGCGAGATCCTCACCGCTGCGATGGCGGCCCTCGGGCCGACGCGCCGGCATGGCAACGATCCACCTCAGGTCGAAGGTTAGGGTCGCTCGTGCAGCGACCGGCCCATTCGACGACTGCGGTGGTCGTGACGTGGCGGGGGCGCCAGTGGATCGACGCCTGCCTCGATGCGATCCGCGCGGCCCACGACGGCCCAGTGCTCGTCGTGGACAACGCCTCCGATGACGGAACGGCCGAGCGGTTGCGCTCGAGGACGGACATCGAGGTGCTGCGGCTGCCCCGGAACGCTGGCTTCGCCGGCGGCGTGGCCGCGGCGGTCGAGCAGGTCCGCACGCCCTTCGTCGCCCTCGTGAACGACGACGCACGAGTTGAGCCTTCGTTCCTCCGCGAGCTCCTCGCGCCCTTCGACGAGCCCGGTGGCGACGCGATCGGCGCGACGACAGCGAAGATCGTGCTGGAGGACGGCTCGATCAACAACGCTGGCAGCGCCGTGCTGCCCGACGGCTACGCCTACGACCGAGGTCTGCGGGACCCGGACGATGGCCGCTGGGACCGCGTCGAGGACGTCGAGGCGTTCTGCGGCGGGGCGGCGGTGCTGCGCATGGCGGCGCTCCGCGAGGTCGGCGGCTTCCCGGCCGAGTTCTTCTTGTACTACGAGGACACCGACGTCTCCCTCCGGCTCCGTCGGCACGGCTGGCGGATCCGGTACGTGCCAACGGCCCGGGCTGTACACCGGCACGCCGCCTCCACTGACAGCTCGTCGACGAGGTTTCACTTCTACAACGAGCGCAACCGACTGCTGCTGCTGGTGCGCTGCTTCCCAGCGGGGGTGGCGCGGCACGAGATCTGGCGCTTCGCGCGCAGCATCGGGGGCTTTGCGCTTCGACGGCTCCACGGCCAGCGGCCAGGGCAGGCGAGCGAGCGCCCGGCGGTCCGGGCGTGGGTGCTGCTGTCGTTCCTGCGGCTGCTCCCGTCGGCCCTGCGCGCGCGGCGCTCCCTCGGCGGGGCGACTCAGCTGCAGGCCGCCTCGTAGACGGCCAGCGTCGCGGCCGCCGTGCGATCCCAGGTGAACGAGGCCGCCCAGCCGCGGGCCGCCTCGATCGCGACGGGGTCGGGACCTGAGCGGGCGACGGTGATGAGCGCTGCTGCGAGTCTGTCCGCAGCCGTGTCGGGGCCATCCGCCCCATCAAGGTCGATGATCGTGCCGTGGCTCCCGCACACCTCGCGGTGAACGGCGAGGTCGCTCGCCACGACGGGCGTGCCTGCCGCCATGGCCTCGAGGAGCGGCAACCCGAACCCCTCGTAGGCCGAAGGGAAGACGAGGGCGACGGCGCCGGCCACAACGGATTGGAGTGCCTCGTCGTCGAGGTGGCCGGCGAGGATCACGTCCGGCGTCGCCGTCGACGCGGCCGCCTCGGCGGCCCGTGGCGGCGCCGCCCCGACGAGCACGAGCGGCGGAACGCTGCGGTCGTCGCGCCGGGCCCGTTGCACCGCGGCGACCAGGAGGTCGATGCGCTTGCGCGTGGCCGACGCGCCGACCGCCACCAGGTAGCGGCCCGGCAGCCCGTGCGAAGCGAGCCAGACCGCGCTCGGCGCCGTCGCCGAGTGCCACGAGTCGTCGACCCCGAGCGGGATGGCGACCACTCGATCGGGGGCGAGGTCGTAGCAGCCAGCGACCTCGGCAGCCGTCGCGCGCGAGTCGCAGATCACCACTCGGCTGCGTCGGATCGTGTCGGGCACCCATCGCTGGTACTGCTGCACTCGCTCATCGACGGCCGTGGGGTAGTGGAGGTACGAGAGGTCGTGCACGGTGGTCACCAGAGGTGTCCGGCGGAGAGGTGGCGCCACGAAGTTGGTGGCGTGGAAGACGTCGAGCCCCGATCCGACCAGCCACTCGGCCGGCGGGTAGCGGCCTCGATCCCAGAGCGATTGCAGGATGCGGAACGGCACCCGGACGTGGTGATGCTCTGCCCGGGCGAGCGACGGGGACACGCATGGCGGGCGGACCGATGCCGTCGGCAGCACCACGGTCGGCCCGTCGGGCAGCCGAAGGAGCGCCTCAGCAAGGCGGAGCACATAGGTCCCGACACCGGTGCGCTGGCCGAGGAGCGGATAGGCGTCGAGTCCCACGCGCATGCTGGATCCTCGCGCGAGGGCGCCGCGGGGGCGGGGAATCAGCGTTCTGGCCGAATTGTTGACCGTGCCAGTAGGGTTTTCCAGCCACCTCGCGCCGGTCCGGCGCTTCGTTCACAGAGGAACAGCCATGCCCAGCTTCCGAGAGCTCCTGGCCACCACCAAGGCCGAGATCCGTGAGGTCGACACCGAGCAGACCGATGCCTTCCGCCAGCGGCCGGGCACCGTCGTGCTCGACGTGCGCGAGCCCGAGGAGCA
>JBPPNC010000111.1:0-2466 GCA_051306365.1 Solirubrobacteraceae bacterium | reverse complement strand
GACCGGCACCGACGCGCGGGAGCGTGGGCTCGTGGATCGTCTCGGAGGAATGGAGGCCGCGCTGGCCGAAGCCGCCCGCCGCGCCAACGTCGATCTGGACGACGCGGACATCGTTCGTTACCCGCATGCCTCACCGCTGGCGCGGCTGCGTGCGCCGGCGCACAGCGACGCGCCCAACGCGTCGCTGGCGGCCCCGTCGCTCGGAGCGCTCGACCTCGCGGGCACCGGGTCTCCCGAGGCGCTGCTCGGGCGCCTCGGCGTGGCGTTGGGGTTGCGCGCGGGAGCGTTGCGGCTGCCGCCCGGGTTCTGGACGCCATAGCGTTCGGCGTGCGACCGGGTGCGGCAGCCGTCCTTCAGGACGTGCACATCGGCGCGGCCGCCGCGGGCGATGACGCCGCGGACGACGATGCGCGCATCGGATGGCTGCAGAACGTGGTGACCGGCGTCAGCAGGTCGCCCGGTCGGCGTCCGCGCTCACGGACGCGGCCGAGAGCGTGCACGAACAGCCCGCGGCCCTGCGCGCTGGTCGCGAGGGCGGTCACGTTGCGGCGCTGGCCGGTGACCCGTACCTCGGTGGGGGCCTGCGCGATCGAGGACGTCCACATGCCGTGGCCCGGCGTCGATTCGGCGAGCACGGCGGCCGTCGCCCCGGTGCCTCTGTGGATCACGAGCCACCCGCAGCCGCGCGTCACCGAGGTCGGCGGGCGAGCGGGTCCCCATGGTGAGCGCGGGCCCGGCCGTGGCGACCACCCGGACGTGACGCAGGGTCGTCGTGAGCTTGCGAGCGATACCGCCGGTGGCCACAGGGCGATGCGCCCGTCCCGCCGTCGTTCTGCCGCCATCCCGCCGCAGCCGTCGGCGCTCACGCGCCGAGCAGCTCGCACCCTGCGCGCCAGGGGGTCGAGCAGCTCAGCTGGCCGTAGGCGTCCAAGCAGCGGCAGGCCTAGCGCGCCCGGCAGGATTCGAACCTGCGACACCTTGCTCCGGAGACCGTGTGCCGAAGCGGCGCTCACGCAAACGCCGCCCACCGAAACCGGCCTAGATGCAGGCGCTTCGCGTCGGCACGTGCACGTTGACCGCCGCGGGCGAATCATGTCGATAGACCTGCATGGCGCATGGCCGTGGTTTCCGGGCAGAGGGCGGGCAGATGGGTGTGTGCGAAGGAGGTAATGCTTGCATTGCAGTAATGCAAGCATTACGCTGTGTCGGGCGGCGTGGAACATCCTCTTCAGCTCCGAAGCAGAGCGGTGGCTCGCGTCTCTCATCGACACCGAGTGGGACGCGATCATGGGCTCCGTCGAGCTTCTTGAAGAGCGCGGCCCGGCGCTCGGTCGCCCGGCGGTCGACACGATCAAGGGCAGTCGGCACCGCAACATGAAGGAGCTTCGGTCTCGTGGGGGCAACCTGCGGGCGCTGTTCGCGTTTGACCCCGAGCGTCGCGCGATCGTGCTGCTCGGTGGGGACAAGACCAACGACTGGCAGGGTTGGTACGACCGCAACGTGCCGCTTGCCGATGACCTGTACGACGACTACCTCGACCACCTCCAGGAGGTGAGCTAGATGGAGACGAAGACGCTTGCTGAGATCCGTGCCCAGCGGAAGGTGACCCCGGAGCGCCGCGCCCGCATCGACGCCGAGAAGGAGGCTCTCCGGGCGGACATCGCGCTGCACGAGCTGCGCGAGCATCGGGGCGTCAGTCAACAGCAGCTCGCCGACGCTCTCGATGTCAGCCGCCCTCGCGTGTCGACGATCGAGCGCGCCGGCGAAGACCTGCGCATCTCCACGATCGCGCGCTACGTCGAAGCGCTCGGCGGCAAGGTCGAGATCCGCGCCGTGTTCGACGACGAGACCATCCCGCTGGACGCCGCGTAGCGGCCGACGACCACGATGGCGCCGACCGTACCCGAGTCGCGTTTCAGGAGGACGCGGCGCTGTGGTGGGTCGACAAGCAGCGGACGGTCCGCGAGGCCACCCAGAAGCGGCATCGCTGGGCGCTCGAGATCCACCTCCTCCCGTTCTTCGGCCCGATGCGCCTGTCGGAGATCAAGTACGCGACTGTCCGCAGGTACGAGACGCTCAAGCTCAGCGAGAAGGACCCGCTGTCGCCTGGCTCGATCAACAAGACGGTGCAGCTCCTCGCAGCGATCCTCGAGCGCGCCTACCGAGAGGAGTTGATCGACCGGAACCCCGCGAAGGGCGACCGGCTGAAGGTCAGCAAGCCGACGCGCGCCTACCTGGACCACAGCGACCAGATCGACGCGCTCCTGAGGGCCGCCGCAGCGCTGGACGCCGAAGCCCGGGCCGACCGCCGCGGGTTCGCGCGCCGCGCGATCGTGACGACACTGCTCTTCACGGGCGTGCGCGTCGGCGAGCTGTGCTCGTTGCGGTGGCGCGACATCGACCTGGCGAACGCGCGCCTGCGCATCGCGACGTCGAAGACGGACAAGGGCGTCCGCACGATCGACC
>JBPPNC010000024.1:0-2072 GCA_051306365.1 Solirubrobacteraceae bacterium | reverse complement strand
CAGGTCCCAGGCCGAGAAGGGCGCGCGGGTCGGCGTCTCAGAGCGGACCTGGCAGCGATGGAACTCCGAGCACGAGCAGGCCGAGCCCACCCGCGAAGCAGCGATCAAGCTGCGGCTGCTCGCGAGAGTCGTCAACGAGCTGCGCCACGTCATGACCGCCACCGGCGCCGTCCGGTGGGCTGCCAGTCCGCTCCCGGAGCTCGGCGGGGCCACACCGTTGGAAGTGTTCGGGTCCGACGACCTCCAGGCGGTCGGCAAGGTGTTCGCCGTCATCGCCGCCGCTCGGTCAGGGGCGGCGGCTTGACGTATCCCGTCGTCGCCTACCGAGCCGCCGACTACGAGACGCCGCTGTGGTCGTTTCCGAACCTGTCGTCAGGCCGGTTCAACGTCGCTGACGCGGAGCCCGCCACCCAGTACCTCTCGCTGCACCCCATGACGCCGTGGGCGGAGCTGATCCGCAACCTCGATCTGCGCGACCCCGACGAGGCGCTCGGCCTGCGCAACCCAACCTGGGCGCTGAATCTCAAGCTCGAGAAAGCTCCTCTTGAGATCACGTTCGACTCCGTCAGCAGCTTCGGGGTAGATCCGGCCGAGCTCGTTGCTGACGACTACTCCGCGACCCGACGCCTGGCCGGCGCGCTCTACCGCGACGACGTGTCGAGCTTCACCGCGCCGAGCGCCGCGCTGCCCGGGACTACGAACCTCGTCATTCTGCGCCCCGCAGTCCTCGTCGACTACCACGTCGAACCCGTCGACCCCGAATACGAGTTGCCCACTTCGCTCGTCGCGCGGGACGGCCGCTGCCCGGCTGATCTCTGGGACCACGTCCACTACAAGGGCACCGGAGGCCTTCACGCCGCCTTCGCTGCCTGGAAGACAGGCGACGACTTCGCGTTCGAGCAACCCCTCGTGCCGCTTCGCACCTGACACGGGCGCGGCTCAACGCCCTGAATCCCGGTGAAGCTGCCACTGAGCGGCACCCTCGCGACGGTCAGAGCTCCTCCGCCCTGAAGGGCAAGCGCTACGCCGGCTGGACCCGTCCCGCGCGGCGGTCATCGAGCCCTCGCTGCAGCGCGTCGTCGCGGACCGCCGCGCGATCGTGCAAGCGGTCGACCAGCGATCTCAGCCAGTCACGATCCTGGCCGGACTCGCGCAGCTCCGTGAGGAAGCGGCCGAGTGCGCGAAGGCTCTCGATCTCGACCTCGACGGGTTTGCGGCCGGGAACGCGCTCCAGCAGTCCCCGCTGCATCCATTCGCGCACCGTGGGTGCCGATACCGCCAGATACTCGGCCGCGGCCATACCGGCACGCCGTCAAACGGGCCCGCTGTCTGCTCGAGTTCGTCGGTGATCTTGGTGAGATCCTCGAGGGTCGCGCGAGCAGCAGCATCCAGCGCGCTCTTCGGACTCTGTCGACTCGAGGTCTGCGCTCCGCCCTCGTCTGCTGACGCCAACCGATCTCGTACATCCTCCAGGCGCACGAACGTCATCACCGTGTCCCGCGTGGCCTTGCGCATTCCAGTCAGCTACCGACTTTCACTCTTTATCGCCAATTGCAGAAAGCGGTCCCTCGAGGCAGGTGAGCTGGCTACGGCCCGGTGAGCGTCGCGAGCTTGAGGGCGCGGAAGTGCCCGTCGGCGAGCGCACGCAGGTCGTTGGGGTCATCCGTCACGAGGAGCGCGTCCTCGCGGGCTGCACACGCGGCAACGATGGCGTCAACCGCTCCTCCACCGACTGCGGCGAGTGCCTCGCCCGCGGCGTTCGCGAGATTCTCGTCGACTGAGGGCGCGGCTGTCTGCGGGGTGAGGCATGGGGTCATGTGCGTGGAGGCCTGTCGCCGAACAACACGCGTCTGTGAAAACTCTGTGGGCGACCACGTTCCTGCGGCCGGCCAGCTCCGGCCAGGCGTTCCGCTCGGCACAGACGTTCCCGCTGGACGACTACGTCTTCGAACCGGCGCGGGTGCCGGTGGCCTGAGGGCGCCAGGGGCGAGGTACGCTCTTGAAGGATGATCCGCCTGCGTCCCCTCCTGGCGGCCCTGCTCGGCTCGGTGATCGCGCTCAGCGCCGCGCCC
>JBPPNC010000023.1:0-14068 GCA_051306365.1 Solirubrobacteraceae bacterium | reverse complement strand
CTCGTCGGAAACATCTACCTCGGCAAGGTCGACAACGTCCTGCCCGGCATGGAGGCGGCTTTCGTCGACATCGGCCTGGAGCGCAACGGCTTCCTGCACGTCGACGAGATCGTGACCCCCGACGGCAAGGCCGCGCCCCGGCGGGGCCGCGGCCGGGGCCGCAGCATCGCCGAGCTGATCAAGCCCGGTCAGGAGATCGTCGTCCAGGTCGTCAAGGACCCGCTGAAGACGAAGGGCGCCCGCCTGTCGATGGAGCTCACCATCGCGGGCCGCTACATGGTCTACGCCCCCACGGGCGAGGGCGTGGGCGTCTCCAAGCGCCTGGAGGACAGGGAGCGCGACCGTCTGCGCAAGGAGGTCAAGGGCCTCGACCTCAACGGCGGCGGCGCGATCGTCCGCACCGCGGCGCACGGCGCCAAGCGCGTCGACTTCGAGCGCGAGCTGCAGTACCTCTTCAAGCTCCACGAGGTCCTCGACAAGCGCGTGGAGGAGGCCGTCGCCCCGGCGCTGGTCTTCCAGGAGGCCGACCTCTCGGTCCGTGTCGTGCGTGACATCTTCAGCGCCGACTTCGAGCGGGCGCTCGTCGACGACGAGCAGCAGCACCACCGGCTGGTCTCGTTCTTCAGCCGGACGGCGCCGGAGCTCGTCGAGCGCGTCGAGCTGTACGAGGACAAGGTGCCGCTGCTGGAGGCCCATGGCGTCGAGGACGTCATCAACGGGCTGCTCAAGCACCGTGTCGACCTGCCCTCCGGCGGCTACCTGATGATCGACTACGCCGAGGCGCTGACGGTCATCGACGTGAACTCGGGGTCGTTCGTCGGGCGCGGCAAGCAGGCGCGCCTGGAGGACACGATCACGCGGACGAACCTCGAAGCCGCCGAGGAGGTCGTCAACCAGCTGCGGCTGCGCGACATCGGCGGCATCATCGTCATCGACTTCATCGACATGGCGCGGGCGCGCAACCGCGACGCCGTGCTGAAGACGCTGCGCAAGTCCCTGGATGAGGACCGGACCAAGACCTTCACCGCGGACATCAGCAAGCTCGGCCTGGTCGAGATGACGCGCCAGAACGTCACCGAAGGCGTGCGCGAGATCATGAGCCGCGACTGCCCGACGTGCGAGGGCGAGGGCGTCATCCGCTCGGAGGAGACGATCGCGATCGACATCGAGCGCCAGCTGCGCCGGCTCGCGAAGAAGAAGCCGAAGAAGACCGAGGCGTTCCTCGTGCAGTGCAACCCGCGGGTGAGCGCGCAGTTCACCGGCAACGGCTCGCGCGTGCTGCACGCCCTCGAGGCCGAGACGGGCAAGATGTTCCTCTTCGAGGGCTCCGAGGGCCTGCCACTCGACCACATGGCGATCACGCTCGAGGGCACCCGCGAGGAGGTCGAGGAGCGCGCCGTCCCGTTCCGCGAGGGCGACGAGGTGCTCGTCCACATCGTCGAGCCGCACATGTACGACGTCGACGACGCCGTGGCGAAGGTGGACGGCTACATCATCAGCGTCCGCCGGGCCGGCCCGCTCGTGGGGCAGAAGCGGATGGTGTGCATCGAGAGCGCCGGGCGCACGAGCGCGACCGCGGTGCTGCTGGACGCCGACGGGGCGGCCCCGGACCGTCCCGAGGGCGACGACGCGTTGGATGGCGATCCGGATGCCCTACAATCGAAGCCCCGGCGCCGCGGCCGCAGAGGCGGCAGGCGCCGTTCTCGTGCTTCGGCCGAGTCTGCCGCGAGCGGCGAGACCGCCGAGACCGCAACCTCTGAGACCACCTGAACTTCATGGCTTACGCGATCGTCAAGACCGGCGGCAAGCAGTACCGCGTCGAACAGGGCCAGACCCTGCTCGTCGAGAAGCTGACCGCTGAAGAGGGCGCCACCGTCGCCCTGGAGACCCTGCTCATCGCAGGGGACAAGGCGCCGGTGTTCGACGCCAAGGCCCTGGAGAAGGCCACCGTCACCGCCAAGGTGCTCGGGCATGAGCGCGGGGAGAAGATCCGCGTGTTCAAGTTCAAGCCCAAGCGCGGGTACAAGCGCACGATGGGCCACCGCCAGAGCCTCACCAAGCTCGAGATCACGGAGATCAAGCATGGCGCATAAGAAGGGCCTCGGCTCCTCCAAGAACGGCCGCGACTCGAACGCCCAGCGCCTCGGCGTGAAGGTGTTCGCCGGCGAGTACGTCACCGGCGGCGAGATCATCGTGCGCCAGCGCGGCACCGTCTTCAAGCCCGGCGAGGGCGTCGGCATCGGCAAGGACGACACGCTGTTCGCCAAGGCGGAGGGCAAGGTCGTCTTCGCGACCGGCCGCCGCGGCCGGGTCGTCTCCGTCGCGTCGGCCGAGTAGCCGGCCTCGTCATGGATGCCCGCACCGCCGCTCGCGCACTGGCCGCCGGGCGGCTGGCGCTCGGCATCGGTCTGATCGTCGCCCCGACCCGATTCACCCGCGCGTGGGTCGGGCCTGAGGCGGCTGCTGCACCTGCGACGCGCGTGCTCGCCCGCGGGCTCGGGGTCCGCGACGCGATCCTCGGGGCCATCACCCTGCATACCGTCGACCACCCCGAGGTCGGTCCGCGCTGGCTGCGCATGTGCGCGGCGGCCGACATGGTGGACGCGCTCGCGACGGGCGCCGCGCACCGCGGCCTGCCCCGATCCGGGGTCATCGGCGTCGGCGCGCTCGCGAAGGGCGCCGCCATCGCCGGCATCGTGCTGGCGAACCAGCTGGAGACCGGCACGGCGTCGGCTCCGGCCGAGCCGCCGCTGCCGCCGCCGGACTGAGGCTCGCCGGCCTCCGGGGGCCGAACGGTCATGAGTGGCCGCTGGGGCGACCACCGACGACCGTTCGGGCGCGGGGAGGCTTCGTCGGTACCTTGTCCGGTCATGGAGATCCGCCGCACCGGCTCCGGCCCGCCCGTCCTGCTCGTCCACGGCAGCATGCTCGGCGGGCGCTACCAGTGGATGGAACAGGCCGAGCTGCGGGCCCGCTGGGAGCTGCTCGTCGCCGAGCGCGCCGGCTACCGCCGGGACGACGACGTCGTGGGGGAGAACTGGGCGGTCGACGCCGAGCACATCACCGCCGAACTGGCGAACCACCCGGGTGGGGTTCACGTCGTCGGTTTCTCCTACGGCGCGGTGGGCTGCGTGCTCGCCGCCGCCGAGCAGCCCGAGGCCGTGCGCAGCCTCGCGCTCATCGAGCCGTCGACGTGGTCCGTGGCGTTCGACGTGCCCGAGGTCCGGCGCGTCTACCACAGCCTCATCGGCGCCGTGATCGAGCACCGCGACGACCCGGGAGCGATGGCGCAGGCGTTCCTCGACCGCGCGGGCGCGCAGCAGAAGGTCCGCCGGGAGCGGCTGCCGCGCGCGCTGCAGGTCGGGGTGCGCGCCGTGGCGAACGGCCGGCCGTCGGGCGAGGCGCAGATTCCGCTGGACGCGCTGCGCGCCGCGCCGTTCCCCAAACTTGTGATCTCCGGCGGGCACAGCGTCGCGTTCGAGACGATCGCCGACCGGATGGCGGACGGCATGGGTGCCCACCGCGCGCAGCTGCCCGGCGCCGGCCACGGCGTGCCGGCGCTCGGGGCGCCCGTCAACGCGGTGCTCGAGGCCCTGTGGAGCGCCGCAGAGGGGACTATGTCCCCTGTGACGTCGGCCTGATCAGGATCTCGTTGACGTCCACGTGGGGCGGCTGTGAGACGGCATACATCACGGCCCGCGCGATGTCGTCGGCCTCCAGCGCGCCCGTCGGGCGGTTGTCGAAGAACGGCGTGTCGACCATGCCCGGCTCGATCGACGTCACGCGCACGCCGCTGTCGTTGAGCTCCTGGCGCGCGGACTCTGCCATCGCGGTGACCGCATGCTTCGTGGAGCTGTACAGCGAGCCGGGAAGCGCGCGGCGGCCGGCGACGGAGCTCGTGAGCAGCAGGTGGCCCTTCGAGGCCCGCAGCGCGTCGATCGTGGCGCGGATCGTGTAGGCCGGGCCGAGCACGTTCGTCAGCACCATCGACTTCCACTGCTCCGGGGTCTCCTTCGTGAAGCCCCGTGTGGCGCCGAATCCGGCGTTGGCGAAGACCACGTCGATCTGGCCGAAGGTATCGAGCGCCTCCTGTGCCAGCGACTCGACCTGGTCCCACTCGGTGACGTCGCAGGCGACGGCGAGCGCGCGCTCGGACCCGCCCAGCTCGTCGGCCAGCGCCTGGAGCTTGTCGGTGCTGCGCGCCGCGAGCACGAGCCGGTAGCCGGCCTCGCCGGCCTGCCGGGCGGTGGCGGCGCCGATGCCCGTCGAGGCTCCGGTGATGAGGAAGACGCGATCGTGGGACATGCGCTCATCCTAGGCTTGGTGCCTCGATGCTCTACGACAAGGCGCGCATCTTCGTGCAGGGCGGCTTGGGCGGCAACGGGTGCATGAGCTTCCGCCGCGAGGCCCACGTGCCGCGCGGCGGGCCCGACGGCGGCGACGGCGGCCACGGCGGCGACGTCGTGCTCGTCTGCGACGACTCCAAGCGCGACCTGCAGTCCTTCAAGCGCCGTGCCCACTACAAGGCCGACCGCGCGCGCCACGGCGAGGGCAACCTCCGCCACGGCGCCGATGGTGCGCGGCTCGAGGTTCCCGTGCCGCCCGGCACGCAGATCACGATGGACGACGGCACGCTGCACGACCTCACGATCCCCGGCCAGCGCGTGACGGTCGCCCGCGGCGGTTCCGGCGGCCGGGGGAACAAGCGCTTCGCCGGCTCGACGCGCCAGTCGCCGCGCTTCGCCGAGAACGGACTGGCGGGCGAGGAGCGCTGGATCGATCTGCAGCTGAAGCTGCTGGCCGACGTCGGGCTCGTGGGCCTGCCCAACGCCGGGAAGTCGTCGCTGATCAGCCGGCTCACCCGCGCGGCGCCGAAGGTCGCCGACTACCCGTTCACCACCTTGGAGCCGGTGCTCGGCACGCTCGACGGCGAGAACCGCCAGCTCGTGATCGCGGACATCCCCGGTCTCATCGAGGGCGCGCACGAGGGCGCGGGCCTGGGCCACGACTTCCTCGCGCACGTTGAGCGCACCGCGCTGCTCGTCCACGTCCTCGACCTCGCGCCGTTGGACGGCAGCGACCCGCGTGAGAACTACGCGACCATCGAGGCGGAGCTGCACGCGCACGACGAGCGGCTCGCCGGGCTCCCCCGCATCCTGGCGCTGAGCAAGGCCGACCTCGTCTCCGAGGAGCGCGCAGCCGAGGAGGCGGCGGCCTGGCGCGAGCGGCTCGGGGAGGATGTGCCCGTGATCGTCACCTCGAGCGCCACCCGGCTCGGGCTCGATGAGCTGGCCATCGAGCTGCTGCGCCGCGTCCCGGTCCGCGAGCGCGTGGACGTCACGACGCTGGAGGCCGAGGGCGCGGCGCTGGCCGAGCACATGGTCTTCCGTCCCGCGGCCGACAGGGGCTTCCACGTCGAGCAGGTCGAGGACGGGGTCTTCCGCGTGAGCGGGCCGCCCGTCGAGCGGCTGCTCGCCCGGCACGATCTGGAGAACGACGAGGCGCTCGCGCACATCGAGTACCGCCTCGGACGCATGGGCGTGATCCGTGCGCTCGAAGCCGCCGGGTTCGAGCCCGGCGATGACGTCGAGATCGCCGGCATGGTCTTCGAGCTGCACCCCGGCTGAGGAGGACGGCGTGAGCGTCCGGCGATCCCCCGCGAGCCTGCACGCCGAGCACAGCCCGGAGGCGATCGCGCGCCGGCTCTCTGAGCCCCGCGGCGTCAGCTACCTGCGGGACTTCATCTACGGCGCGATCGACGGGACCGTGACGACGTTCGCGATCGTCGCGGGCGCGACGGGCGCGAAGCTCGGGGCGACCGTCGTCGTGATCATGGGCGTGGCGAACCTGCTCGCCGACGGGCTGAGCATGGCGGTGAGCAACTACCTCGGCACGCGGGCCGAACAGGACGAACGCGAACGGGCCCGGCGGCGGGAGCGCCGTCACATCCGGCTGGTGCCCGAGGGCGAACGCGAAGAGATCCGTCAGCTGTTCGCCGCCAAGGGATTCGCGGGGGATGACCTGGAGCGGATCGTGGACGTGATCACCTCCGACGAGGATCGGTGGGTCGACACGATGATGGTCGAGGAGCTCGGCTACGGGACCGATACGCCTGACCCGTGGCGTGCCGCGGCGTCGACGTTCGCCGCGTTCGTGACCGTGGGCCTGCTCCCGCTCCTGCCGTTTCTCATCAACGCGGTCGCGCAGGACACGGTGCCCGCCCCCTTCGCGTGGAGCACGGGCCTGACGGCCGCCGGGTTCTTCGCGGTCGGCAGTGCGAAGGCGCGCGTCGTCGGCCAGCAGTGGTGGCGGGCGGGGCTGGAGACGCTGCTCGTCGGCGGCGCGGCGGCCGCTGTCGCCTACGGCGTCGGCGTCGGGCTCGACCAGGTCGTCTGACGCTCAGCGGTGGCGAGCGCCGGAGCGCGGCGCGCCACCTGCTCCCGCGCCCAGGCGCCGAGGGCCACGAGCGCGACCGCCACGCCCACCGCCGTCACGTCTCCCGGCCGCCCGTGGCGTAGGCCAGGCGGGTGACGATGAGTCCGGCGGTGCTGGGAGAGACGCCGAAGGACGCGATGGTTCGGGCGCAGTGCAACTACCTGGGCGCCATGCGCAGTGCCCCGTCCAGCCGGATGACCTCGCCGTTGAGAATCGGGTTGGCGACGATGTGTGCGGCCAGGTCGGCGTACTCCGAGGGCTCCCCGAGACGCGACGGGAACGGGATGGACCTCCCGAGCGCCTCCTTCGCCGGGTCGGGCAGCGAGGCGAGCAGCGGCGTGTTGAACAGGCCGGGCGCGATGGTCACGACGCGGATGCCGTCGCGGGCCAGCTCGCGGGCGGCGGGCAGCGTCAGGCCGACGATGCCGCCCTTCGACGCGGCGTAGGCGACCTGGCCGATCTGCCCGTCGTACGCCGCGATCGACGCCGTGTTGATGAGCACGCCCTTCTCGCCGTGCTCATTCGGCGTGTTGCCGACCATGCTGCCGGCCCCGAGGCGCAGGACGTTGATCGTGCCGAGGAGGTTCACCTCGATGATGTCGCGGAAGCCCTGCAGCGGGGACGGCCCCTCCTTGCCGACGAGCTTGGCGGGCGTGCCGATGCCGGCGCAGCTCACGGCGATGCGCAGGCCGCCCGCGATGTCGGATGCGGCGTCGATCGCGGCCTGGACCTGCGACTCGACGCGCACGTCCGTCTGGACGAACCCGCCGCCGATCTCCTGGGCGAGCGCCTCGCCGAGGTCGGCGTTGAGGTCGGCCACGACGACGGTCGCACCGCCGGCCGCGAGCCGCCGGGCCGTCGCGGCGCCGAGTCCTGACGCGCCACCGAAGACCGCAGCGCCTGCTCCCTGTACGTCCATTCCGCCTCCAGTTCGTCTCGAGGGCCGGATCCTAGTTGGCCAGCCGACCAGGGAGTGTGGCCGGACGCCACTTCGGCGCGGCCTCTACGCTGACGGCGCACATGGCCCGCCACGTCATCAAGCTCGGATCGTCGATCGTCGCCCACGACGACGGGTCGCTGCGCGACGACGTCCTGACCCGCCTCGCCGACGAGGTCTCCAGGCGCCACGAGGCCGGCGACGACGTCGTCATCGTCTCCAGCGGCGCGATTGCGCACGGGCTGCGGATCATGCGGCCGGACGGCGCCGCGGACCGCCCGACGGCGATCGAGGATCTCCAGGCGGCCAGCGCCGTGGGGCAGGGCAAGCTCTACCGCGTCTACGACGAACTGCTGCGCGACCGCGGCGTGACCAGCGCCCAGGTGCTGCTCACGTTCTTCGACATGAGCGCGCGCGGGCACTACCTCAACGCGCGCAACACGCTGCGGCGGCTGCTGGACTGGCGCGTCGTGCCGGTCATCAACGAGAACGACACGACCGCCACGGACGAGATCAGCTTCGGCGACAACGACTTCCTCGCCGCGCAGGTCGCGATCCTCGTCGAGGCCGACCAGCTCGCGCTGCTCACGACCCCCGACGGCGTGTTCACCGCAGACCCGCGCACGGACCCGAGCGCGGAGATGGTCGAGGAGGTCAGCGACTACCGCGTGCTCGACGAGCTGCAGATCGGCCACGAGACGAGCTCGCTCGGCACGGGCGGCATGCGCTCGAAGGTCGTGGCCGCCGAGATGGCGACCGCCGCCGGCATCGACACCGTCATCTGCAGCGGCCGCCGCGACGGCGCGCTGCGCCGGGTGCTGGACGGCGAGCGCGAGGGCACGCGGTTCCCCGCGCGCGAGACGGGCTACACGTCGTTCAAGCTGTGGCTGAAGTACGCGAAGCCGTCGCACGGCACGGTGCTCGTCGACGCGGGCGCGGCGCGGGCGCTTCGGGAGGGCGGGACGTCGCTGCTGCCCGTCGGGATCACCGCGGTGGACGGGGCGTTCGACATCGGCGACGCCGTCGAGATCGCCCACGGGGACGGGCTCATCGGCAAGGGGATCACGAACTACGCCGCCGACGAGCTGCGGCGGATCATCGGGCTGAAGTCGCCGCAGGTGCGCGAGGTGTTTCCGCGCGCGACCGAGGAAGCCGTCCACCGGGACTACTTCGTGCTCGCCTGACGCCGGCCCGGCGGTAGCCTGTGAGGTGTCATGGCCACGGTCACCCAGTCCGTCACCGAGGTCTGCCTGCGCGCCCGTGAGGCGTCCCGCACGCTGGCCGCGCTCGACACCGCCACGAAGAACGCCGCGCTCACCGCGATCGCCGACGCGCTGATCGCGCGCACCGACGAGATCCTGGAGGCGAACGCCCGGGACCTCGAGGCGGGGCGCGAGAGCGGTCTGAGCGGCGCGCTCATGGATCGCCTGGCGCTCGACGCCGACCGCATCACCGCGATCGCCGACGGCACGCGCGAGATCGTCGCGCTGCCCGACCCGGTGGGGGAGGTCATCGAAGGCCGCCGGCTGCCCAACGGGCTGGATGTCCGAAAGACCGCGGTGCCCTTCGGCGTCGTCGCGGTCGTCTACGAGGCGCGGCCGAACGTCACGATCGACGCGGCCGCGCTGTGCCTGAAGTCCGGCAACGCGGTCGTGCTGCGCGGCAGCTCCAGCGCCGCGCACTCCAACGCGGTCCTCTCGGGCATCGCCGCCGACGCGGCGCGCGCGGCCGGGATCCCCGACGGCGCGATCGGCCTCGTCGCCGGCGGCGGCCGTGAGGAACTGGCGGACCTCGCCACGCAGGACGAGTTCGTCGATCTCATCTTCCCGCGCGGCGGCGAGGGCCTCAAGGCCGCGCTGCAGGCCGTCGCGACGGTGCCGGTCATCTACGCCGCCAGCGGCAACTGCCACGTCTACGTGGACGCCTGCGCCGATCTCGCGCAGGCCCGCGCGATCATCCTGAACGCCAAGACGCAGCGCACCGGCGTCTGCAACGCGGCCGAGACGCTGCTCGTCCACGCCGAGGCCGCGCCCGCGTTCCTCCCGGACGCGCTGGGCGCCCTGCGCGACGCGGGTGTGGAGCTGCGGGTCGACGCGCGGACGAAGACGCTCGCAGCCGCGGCGGGCATCGAGACGGTGGACGCGACCGACGATGACTGGGACACCGAGTTCCTCGCGTCGATCCTGGCGGTCGGCATCGTCGACTCCGCGGGCGAGGCGATCCTGCACATCAACGCGCACGGCTCGGGCCACAGCGAGGCCATCGTGACCCGCGACGCCGAGGCGGCCCGCGCGTTCGAGCGCGGCGTCGACGCGGCGTGCGTGTACATCAACGCGTCCACGCGTTTCACCGACGGCGGCGAGTTCGGCATGGGGGCGGAGATCGGCAACTCCACGCAGAAGCTCCACGCGCGCGGCCCGATCGGCGTCCGGGAACTGTGCACGTTCAAGTACGTCGTCTCCGGCGACGGCCACGTCCGCAGCTGACGCCGTGCATCTCGGCGTCCTCGGCGGGACGTTCAACCCGCCGCATCTCGGGCACCTGCTGTGCGCGAGCGAGGCGGCCGACCAGCTCGCCCTCGAGCGGGTGCTCCTCGTCCCGGCGTGCGAACCCCCGCACAAGGAGGTCGCGCACGACCCCGGGCCCGAGGCCCGCGCGGAGCTGTGCGAGCTGGCGGTGGCGGGTGACCCCCGCCTGGAGGTCTCGCGTATCGAGCTGGAGCGGGCGGGACGGTCCTACACCGTCGATACGCTCCGCACCCTGCACGCGACGCATGCGAACACCGAGCTGACCTTCATCGTCGGCGGCGACATGGCGCTGAGCCTGCCGACCTGGCGCGAGCCCGCGGAGATCCTCCGTCTGGCGCGGCTGGGCGTCGCCGAGCGGTCCGGGGTCGCACGGCAGGACATCCTGGACCGGGTGGGCGCCGCGCTCGGGGACGTCTCGGGGCGGATCGACTTCTTCGAGATGCCGCGCCTGGACCTCTCCTCGTCGGAGATCCGGCGCCGGATCGCAGACGCTCGGAGCGTCCGGTATCTCGTCCCGGAGGCGGTCGCAGACCGCATCAGTGCGCAGGGGCTCTACCGTGGAGGGGGCAGATGACGGAGAACACACTCACCCAGGCCGACCAGCAGCTGACCCCGGAGGAGCTCGCGGAGGCGATCGCGCAGCTCGCATCCGACGGCAAGGCGATCGATCTCGTGGAGCTGAACGTCCGCGAGGTCCTGGGCTACACCGACTACTTCATCGTCGCGACCGGGAACACCGAGCGGCAGGTCAAGGCGATCCACGACCGCGTGCACCGCGGCCTGAAGGACGACCACGGGATCCTCCCGCGCCGCGTCGAGGGGCTCACCGAGTCGCGGTGGGTCCTCATGGACTACCTCGACGTCGTCGTGCACATCTTCACCCCGGAGGCGCGCGAGTACTACCGCCTCGATCAGCTGTGGGGCGAAGTGCCGAAGCGCACCGTCGGTGACTGACGCCTCAGGCGACGGCATCGGTTGCCGGCCGGCCGGTGCGGCGGGAGGCCGCCTCACAGACGACGTCGGGACGGTCGTCGCGAAGGTCGACGAGAACGAGGGTGCACCCGTGCCATGACGTCGTACATCCCCACGCGTTCGGCGGCATCGTGGTGGACGAGACGTGACACGGCGGTTTGCGATCGGCCGGAGGGCCACGCAATGCGATGTTGCGACTGCTTCACTAGACGCGATGACGCCCCGGATCGAGCCCTACGCGCCCGAGTACCTCGACGGTGTGCTGGCGCTGTTCGCCGCGGAGCGCTGGCTGACGCTCATCGAGGACCCGGCGCGCACCGGGCGCACGCTCGTGGCGCCGGGTTGCACGACGCTCCTCGCGCTGGACGGGCCCGATGACAACGTCGTCGGCGTGGTATGGATGCAGAGCGACGGGGAGATCCAGGCGCACGTCTCGGCGATCACCGTGGCCGAGAGCCATCGCGGGCAGGGGCTCGGCCGCCGGCTCATCACCGCCGCGCTCGATCGCACGGGCGTGACCCGGGTGGACCTGATCTCGGTGGCCGACGACTTCTACGGCAAGATGACCGAGCGGCGGTTTCAGGGGTTCCGGATCACGCGCGGCGACGTCGGGCTGGGCTGAGTCGGGGAGGTCAGTCGGCGGGCATCAGCGCCCACTCGGCCGTGACGTCCATCCCGGCGGCTCCGAGGATGCCGGAGAGGCCCTGCTCGGCGATCCGCAGGTCGGCCCCGAACGGGCGCAGGCCGCCGCCTGTTGCGAGGTCCGCCTGGGTCCGCGAGTGCACGACGGCCGCGATGTCCCCGGTGTAGGTGGGCAGCGGGAACCCGGGCGGGCAGTCGACCGGCCCGAACGTGCTCGCGATCTTCACGATGACCACCGTGCCGTCGGGCTGGACCTTGCGGTCGAGTTCGACCTCGTCGACCAGGACGACCCGGCCGCGCCCGCCGACGGCCCGCAGGCGCGGCTTGGCGGGTAGGGCGATCACGCGTTTGGCGAGGGTGGTGGTGCTCTGCGCCAGCCGCGGAATGGCGCGGCGCAGGCGCTGCGGGACCAGCGTACGCCCGCCGGGGGCGGTGTCGCTTGCGCTCGTGATCCAGGTGCCCGCGAGCGCGGCGTTCAGCGGGGAGGGCGTGGCGGTGGCCCGGGGCGCCTTCGCGCAGACCGTGCGGCCCTCGACCTTCCACGCGATCTTCGGCGCGGAACATCGCGTCGCGGCGTGGGTGGCGGGCGCGGATGCACCGAGCGCGGCAAAGACGATGAGGGCGGCGAGCGGGCGAGCGGGCGTGGTCATGGACCGTACCGTGCCGCCTCGTCGGTCCCCTGCCATCGGGGGACCCCCAAGGTGTGACCCGAGACTTTCGGGGGGTGCTCAGCCCGCGCGCTCGAGCAGCCAGCCGCGCAGCCCGTCGGGGAGCTGGGGCGCGCGAGCCGCCTCGGCCGCGAGATCGTGGTCGAGCAGGACCGCGTCGGCCACGAGCCGGATCGTCACGCCGTGGTCGGGGACATCGACGACGTCGATGGCGTCTCCGGCCTCCAGCACGCCCGGTTCGAGGATCCGCAGGTAGGCGCCCGGCCGTGAAGCCTGGGCGAAGCGCTTGAGCATCTTGGGGTCGCCGAGGTGCAGGCCGAGCTTGAAGCACGGCTGGCGCGGCTGGCAGACCTCGAGGAGCGCGGAGCCGATGCGCCAGCGCTCGCCGATGACGGCGTTCGTGCAGTCCACGCCGCGCGTCGTGAGGTTCTCCCCGAAGACGCCGGGCCACAGCTCGCGGTCCAGTTCGTCGCTCCACCAGGCGGTGTCCTCGTCGGCGTAGGCGTACACGGCCATGTCGACGCCGCCGTGGACGCGGAGGTCGGCCTGCTCGTCGCCGGCGACGTTGACCCCCTCGACCGGGTGCCGCCCGGGGACCGCGCGCTTGTCGATCGCGCTCACGACCGGACGCCCCTTGCGGACACCGATCTGCTTCGGCGTGCCGACGTTCACGGAGGCGAGGTGGGGGGCGGACATGGGTGTCAGAACGAGAACAGGCCGCCTGGCTGGGCGGCCTGTTCTGCAGTGGAGCTAGCCGGGCTCGAACCGGCGACCTCTTGCGTGCCACGCAAGCGCTCTCCCAGCTGAGCTATAGCCCCAAGCCGGTAGTCAGCGGCCATCTTAACACCCTGGGTCTGGTTGTTCCGTGCAGGGGGAGAGCCGCAGGTGCAGGCCTGCCTTTCCCTCGACCTCTGAGATCGGAAGCAGATAGACCTCGTCGAGGTCTGCGCAGTACGCCGCGATCGCGTCGATCTCCTTCGATGTGTACGTCGTCCGAACATGCCCGTTGTTTGTCAGCCGACTCGTCCGCGACCGGATGAGAACGACCTCGCCGACGCGGCGCCCACTTGCACTGCACACGCAGCAGGCGGTCTCCGAGCTCGAGCGCGAGGTCGAGGTCGTATCGCAAGCCCTCCTGTCGGGGATGGAGCACCGGAATCTCCAAGCGGACCGCTGCGAGTTCGATCGCCGCCTCGGCGATCGCCCCTTTGTGGTTGGTGCTCAACTCTCGAACGGACACGAACACATGTTCGCATCGACGCCGGACATCACCGCTTCGGCATGAACTCCGGCACGTCGAGGTCATCTCCGCCCGCGGGCGGCAGCACCTCACCCGAGGCGGCATCACCGCCGCGCGCCGGCCGGCGCGGGACGCGCAGGTCCTGGGGCCGGGCAGCCCGCAGCGGGCGGGGGCGGTCGGCGCCCTCGGCGCCGCCGCCGGGCTCGAGCTGACCCTGCAGCGCCTGGTGCGCCACCTGGATGTCGCGCAGCAGCTTCTGCGCGTTGACGTCGAGCGAGCGCGAGAGCTGCTGGATGTGATCGGCGAGCAGCGAGCCGTCGCGGACCACGTCGCGCGCGGCCATCTGCGCGTCGCCGGTGATCTGCCGCGCCTCGGCCTTCGCCTCGTCGAGGATGGCCTTGGCCTCCTTGCGGGCCTCGTCGCGCAGCTCGCGCAGCTCCTTGTCGGTCTGCTCGCGCGTCTGCCCGACCTCCGTGGTCGCCTCGCCGCGCGCGGCCTCCGCCTCGGCCTCGGCCTGCGTGCGGATCTCCTGCGCGCGGGTGCGGGCAGCGTCGAGCAGCTCGTCGGCTTGGTGCTTGGCGGCCTCGCGCACGCGCTGGGCGTGCTCGTCGGCGTCCGTGCGGGCGTCGTCGATGCGCTTCTGCGC
>JBPPNC010000013.1:0-2945 GCA_051306365.1 Solirubrobacteraceae bacterium | reverse complement strand
ACGTACTCCTCGAGGAAGGCGTAGATCTCCTTGGGCTTGGGCAGGTCGAACTCGCTCGAGACCTCCTCGCCCGCTTCGGCCAGTCGCTCCTCGATGATCTCGTTGCACAACTCGACGCACTCGTCGCAGATGTAGACGCCCGGCCCCGCGATGAGTTGCTGCACCTGCTTCTGGCTCTTGCCGCAGAAGGAACACTTGAGCAGGTCGGCGCTCTCGCCTATCCGTGCCATTGCGGTTCCCTCTCCCCGGTGGATGCGTAGAACGAGCCTAACCCGACGAGCTGACGCTGCGACGCAGTGAGTCCACACGAGTTCCGGCGCGCCGCGCGCGGCCGATCGTGCACGAGAATGGACGACATGCACTCGAGAGCGGCCCGTGCCGCCCGCGGCTGGATCGCCGCGGCCTTCGCGACCTTCGTCGCCGCGTTCTCGCACGTCGCCGCCGGCGGCAACGACCCGACCGCCTTCGGCGTGATCGCCTCGCTCGTGCTCTCGGGCGCCGCCTGCACGCTGCTCGCGGGCCGCACGCTCTCGCTGGGCCGGCTCGCAGCATCCGTCGCGGTGAGCCAGGTGCTGTTCCACGGCCTGTTCAGCACCCTCGGCACCCCGGCGGCCGTCGGGCACAGCCACGAGACAGTGCCGTTGGATGCCACCACCGCCGCCCCCCACACCGACATGCTCCTCGCGCACCTCGCCGCCGGACTCGTGACCCTGGTCGCGCTCCGCTACGGCGAGCGCGCCTTCTGGACCCTCATCGAGCTCGCCCGGCTCATCGTGACGCGACTCGTCGTCGCCATCGCGGCGCTCGACCTTTCGCCCCGCACGCCGCTCACGGCCACCCCGGCGCCCGCGCCGGCGCGCGACCTCGCCGTGCTGCTCTCCACGATGCGGTACCGCGGCCCGCCCGCGATGAATGGCGCCCGCTAGCAGTTCGCCTGCGCTCGGGACATCTGCACGGGGCTTCGCCCCGGCCGCTGCCGCGGCATCCCACCATTCATCAGTACCGGACGCGTCGCGTCCCCTTTCGTGAGGAACCCATGAACACCAAGAAGATCGGCATGGGCGCCGTGGCGCTCGCCGCCGGCACCCTGCTCGCCCTCGGCGCACCCCTGAGCGCGAGCGCCCACGTCTCCGCGACCGCCACCTCGACCGCGGCCGGCTCGCACACCGTCGTCACCGTGAGCGTGCCCCACGGCGTCGAGGAGGCGCCCACGCAGACGGTGACGATCGACATCCCGGAGAGCATCATCAGCGTCACCCCGACGGTGAACCCGAACTGGACGATCTCAACGGTCAACGAACCGCTGGAGCCGGCCGTGGAGGACCGCACGGAACGCATCGCGCAGGTGATCTACACCGCGAAGGCCGAACCGCTCGACGCCCACCAGCGCGATACCTTCGAGCTCGCGCTCACGCTGCCCGCGGGCGAGGTCGGGGAGGTCATCGAGTTCCGCACCACGCAGACCGCGCCCGACGGTTCGACCGTGGTGTGGGAGGGCGATGAGGTCCCCTCGATCACCCTGACGGCTGCGGTCGAGGGCGACGATCACGGTCACGCGGCCACCGAGGAGGAGCACGTCGAGGCCACGGCGGCCACCGCGGGCAGCGATGACGTGCTCGCCCGGATGCTCGGCATCGCGGGCCTCGTCGTAGGCGTCGTCGGGCTCGTGTTCGGCGTGACCGCGCGCCGTTCGGCAGCAAGGCGGGCCGGGTGAACGGCGCGGCGATCCGTTCGCGCGTGCTGTTGGGCGCGACCGTCGTCGGGATGCTCGTGGCCTGGTCCGCGCTGGGGATCGTCTCCCCCGCCGGGGCCCACAACTACCTGGTCTCCTCGACGCCGGCCGCCGACTCGACGATCACGGAGTTGCCTGACCGGTTCTCGGTGACGACGAACGGCCCCCTCCTCGATGCGATCGGGGACGGGAGCGGCTTCGCGCTGCAGGTCTTCGACGCGGACGGCCGGTACTACGGCGACGGCTGCGTGAGCGTCGAGGGCTCCTCGGCGTACACCGACGCCGCGCTGGGCGAGGCGGGCGACTACACGCTGCTGTGGCAGGTGGTCTCCGAGGACGGGCACACCATCTCCGACCGGTTCGGCTTCCGTTGGGAGCCGGCCGATCCGGGCAGCATCTCGCAGGGCGCCCCCACGGCGCCCGACTGCGGCGGCACCGCGGTCACGCCTGGCGAGACGCCCGCCGAAACCCGAGAGGACGCCCCGCTCGGCGACGTGCTGTGGATCGGCGGTGCACTGCTCGCCGTGCTCATCGCCGGGCGCACGACGGTGCTCATCCTCGGTCGCAAGCGCCAATGACGCACGAAGGGCCGTCCCGGTTGCGGGGCGGCCCTTCGTGGCGGTCAGCGGCTACTTGGCGGTCAGGGCCGCCGGAGCGTTCTTGCGGCTCGTGAGCACCTGGTCGATGAGGCCGTACTCGACCGCGTCGTAGGCGTTGAGGATCTTGTCGCGCTCGATGTCGCGGTTGATCTCTTCGGGCGTCTTGTTCGAGTGCTTCGAGAGCGTCTCCTCGAGCCAGACACGCAAGCGCAACACCTCGGCAGCCTGGATCTCGATGTCCGAGGCCTGCCCGCGACCGGACTCGCCGAAGGACGGCTGGTGGATGAGGATGCGTGCGTTCGGCAACGCGAGCCGCTTGCCCTTCGTGCCACCCGCGGTGATGACCGCGGCGGCGGACGCGGCCTGGCCGAGCACGACAGTCTGGATCTGCGGACGGATGTACTGCATCGTGTCGTAGATCGCCGTCATGGCCGTGAAGGAGCCTCCGGGCGAGTTGATGTACATGACGATGTCGCGGTCCGGGTCCTGCGACTCGAGCACGAGCAGCTGGGCCATGACGTCGTCGGCGGACGCGTCATCCACCTGCACGCCGAGGAAGACGATGCGGTCCTCGAAGAGCTTCGCGTACGGGTCCTGACGCTTGTAGCCGTAGG
>JBPPNC010000174.1:0-44286 GCA_051306365.1 Solirubrobacteraceae bacterium | reverse complement strand
CGCTCCCACAACTCGTCAGACAGCTCCCAGATCGTCCCCAGCGCGACCGGCGCACCGATAGGGTCAACAGCGGGCAAGGCACGCTCCTTTCGCGAGATGGCGTGCCTTGCCCGTTCAACCCTTATTCACATAACTCCTGCCCACCAACCGAATTCTCGGACAGTCTCTAAGGGGATTCCCGCATGCGCGCGACGGCTCGCCACTGATGCGCCGCTGACCGCGCTGCGGGAAGGTGGGCGTCCCCCTCACCAAAGGAGAGACCATGGAAGCCTCACGACCAGCGGGATCCGGCTGGTTCACCTTCGCCGGCGTCCTGTTCCTCATCGCCGGTGCCGGCGCGTGGCCGCGAGTGGGGTGACTAGCCAGGCGACGCGGTGAGCCGCTCGGCGTGGGCCCGGCGGCGAACGGTCATCACCGGTCGCCCCAGCGACCACAGATGTCCGTTCGGCCTCGAGCGACGCGCCGGTACCCTCCCGCCCGTGACCTACACCACCGCCGAAGGCCGGCAGCAGATCCTGGACGAGCTCGCCGCGGCCACGGACCACCTGGCGCTCTCTCTCGCGTGCGTCGGGGCGGCATACGAACTGCTCGACGAGCAGAGCGGCGACCGGCTGGAAACCGCGTTGTTCCGCCCGGTCCAGCACGCGTACGGCACGGCGCAGCGCACGTACACCGGGTTCGCCGAGCGCGCCGGGCTGCCGGCACAGACCTTCGAGGAGGCGGCCCCCGGGCACACGTCCCAGGGCGCGAGGGCGTTCATCGAGCGTGCCATGGACCAGGCCGCCGAGGCCGCGCACGTCATCGCCGAGCTCCAGGACACAATGCTCCCCGTCGAGGTCGGCGACCCCGAGTTGCGCGCCGGGCTCGCGGAGGTGCGCGAACGGGTCGAAGGGCTGCGCGCCGACGCACGGACCTTCACGCGCACGCTCGGTCGCTGATGTATGGCGCGCCACACCGCCGCCGCAGCGCCGTGACGCCAACCCCCTGACGAACACCGCCCCTGTCGCCCGGCCGACCTCGAGCCCGTCGTCGGCATGGCCAACCTCACCGGCGTGCCCGTCCGCGCCGAGGTCGTCGCGGACGAGCAGACCGAGACACGGGAGACTGCGACACTGGGCGCATGACTCAGCTTGCGCGCATCTCCGTCGGCGACTCGCAGTTCGACGACCGGCTCTGGAAGCTCCTCCTCGACACCGGCATCGAGCCCGAGGAGTTCGAGGACCTCGAGTACTTCTCGCTGATCCCGTTCTTCATCATCGCCGGCGCGTCCGTCGAGACCCACGTGCGCGCCCACGGCGACCACTTCCACTTCGAGGGCGTCACGCTGACAGTGCCCGAGGAGCTGGAGGAGATGTTCTTCGTCGTGCTCCCCCAGATGCTCGGGCAGGTCACGGGCGAACCGGAGGCGTAGAAGCACCACCGCAAGCGACGCGGGGTATCACGAGGAGTTCGCGCGGCGTCCCGCGGCCCCCAGACCGGGCCGCGGGACGCCATCACGCTGGTCGAAGGAGCTACAGGCCCATCGTCTTGCCGATGAGCTCCTTCATGATCTCGTTCGTGCCGGCGAAGATCCGGCCGATGCGCGCGTCGGTCCACGCCCGGCTCACGCCGTACTCGGTGGTGTAGCCGTAGCCGCCGTGCAGCTGCAGGCACTCGTCGGCGATCTCGCACGCCATGTCGGTGGTCCACCACTTCGCCATCGCGGCCTCGTCGACGCCGCAGGTACCCGCCTGGTACTTGGTGATGCACTGGTCGACGAAGGCGCGCGTGACCGCGAGCTTGGTCTTCATCTCGGCCATCTTGAACCGGGAGTTCTGGAACGTGCCGATCGGGCGGCCGAACGCCTCGCGCTCCTTGACGTAGGTCAGCGTCTCCTCGAGCACCCGCTCGGAGCCCGCCTGCGCGGCGACCGCGAGTGTGAGGCGCTCGGGCACGAGGCGACTGACGAGCTGGAAGAAGCCGGAGCCCTCCGCGCCGAGCATGTTCGCCTGCGGGACGCGGACGTCGGTGAAGAACAGCTCGAGCGTGTCGGACGCGTGCTGGCCGACCTTGTCGATGGACTTGCCGCGCTGGAAGCCCTCCATGCCGGCCTCGACGATGAAGAGGGTCAGACCGCGGTGCGGGTCCTCGCTCGTGCGCGCCGCGACGATGATGAGGTCGGCGTTCTGACCGCTCGTGATGAAGGTCTTCGAGCCGTTGATGATCCAGTCGTCGCCGTCGCGGACCGCGCTGGTCTTGATGCCGGCGAGGTCCGACCCGGTGCCCGGCTCGGTCATCGCGACCGCGGTCAGCAGCTCGCCGGTGGCGAGCTTCGGGAACCAGCGCTCCTTCTGCTCCTCGGTCGCCGACGCCACGAAGTACGGCAGGCAGACGTCCGTGTGGATCGTGGCGCCCGCCCACGCGTCGCCGAAGCCCGCCGCGGCGGTCTCCTCGATGAGGACGGCGTTGAAGCGCCAGTCGTCGACGCCCACGCCGCCGAACTCCTCGGGGACCTCCATCGCCAGGAAGCCGTGCTCGGCCGCCTTCTCGTAGAGCGCGCGCGGCACGAGGTGCGCCTCACGCCATTCCTCGTAGTGCGGGGCGATCTCCGCCTCGATGAACCGGCGGAAGCTCTCACGGTAGTCGTCGTGCTCCGCCTCGAAGATTGTGCGTCCGGAAGTGGTGACGGTGGCCATGGGGCGATGATACATACCGAACGCTTGCTTTGTAGATATCCGTGTAGGGTCGCGAGAGCGAGATGACGACGACCGAGCCCCGCCCGATCCGCCGGACCCAGGAGGAGCGCACCGCCGAGACGCGGCGCAAGCTGCTCGACGCCACGCTCGCGAGCCTCCTCGAGGTCGGCTATGCCGGCACGACGACCCGGCGCGTGGCCGAGATCGCCGGCGTCTCCCAGGGCGCCCAGACCCACCACTTCCCCCGCCGCGTCGACCTCGTGGGTGCCGCGCTCGAACAGGCCGCCAACCAGCGCGCCGCCGACCTGCGCGCCCGGATGAGCGACCTGCCGACCGAGCGCACCGAGCGCACCCGCGCGGTGCTCGACCTCATCTGGCAGGACTTCGCCAGCCCGATCTTCACGATCTTCGTGAAGCTCTGGGTCGCCGCCGCAGACGACCGCGAGCTCTACGACCGGCTCGTCCCGCTCGAGCGCCAGCTCGCACGGCAGATCGCCGCGGCGGCCCCCGACCTCGCCGGCGCGAACGACCCGCTGCCCGAGGACCTCAACGCCCGGGTGAACCTCGCCCTGTCCGCGTTGCGCGGCCTTGCACTCTCCCAGGCCTTCGAGCCCACCGCACGCACACCGCGCGACCCGTGGCCCGACGCGCGGCCAGTCCTTGAGCGCATCCTGCTCGACGACTGACGGTCGTCAGCGGCGGCGCAGCTCCCGCCACTCGTCGATCGCGTGCTCCTCGCGCATCGTCTCCGTACCTGAGTCGTCGAAGTCGAGGTCATGCGCCGCGTCCGCGCACCAGAACCGCGGATGACGGTCGAGCCATCGCTGCGCGTCCTCCTTGCCGACCTCGATGAGCGCGGCGGCGAAGTCCTGGTCGAACAGGACGAAGCTCATGAGCTCGCCCCGGCGGCCGCCGTCGAGCAGGCGGGCGAGCAGCGGGAAGTCGGGGTCGCGCAGCGCCCGCAGGCCGCCGTACTTCTCGTCGAGAATGCGCTCGGCGATGTCGGCGAGCGTGGTGCGCGTCTCCGGCGCGACGAGCGCGTAGGAGACCTTGCGGTACGACGGACGACCGCGGGCGGTCCGGTAGGCGCGCGCGGACGACGACACCCCGCCGATGCTTTCGGCGAAGAACGAGTTGATCGCGGCGAGCTGGTGCAGGTCGTCGGCGATCTGGTCGACCATGAGGCCGTCGAGGACGTTCGCGACGACGTCCGTCATCCGCGGCCGGCGGGGGAGCTCCTCCTCCGGCGGTGTGGCGAACGGCTTGAAGCCGATGACGATCACGCGGTCGGCGCCCAGCGAGAGCGCGGGCGCGAGCGGCGTGTTCAGGCGAGTCGCCCCGTCGATGTAGTGCCCTGCCGCACGCGCGGGCCGAGTGACCTCCACGGGCGGGAACAGCAGCGGCATCGCGGCCGACGCGCGGACATGCTGGCCGGAGAGCGTGACCTTCTGGAAGCGGATGCCGTCCGTGCTCTTGTTCCGGGGAGCCGGCCCGCGCGTCTCCACGAACGCCGTCGGGCGACCCGTGGACAGCGACGTCGCCACGACGCACACGGCATCGAGCGTCCCGCTGCGCACGTTGCGGTGCAGCGCCATCCAGTCGATCCACTTCTCCAGGCTCGAGGCCATCGGCCGCGGGTCGAGCAGTGACGCGAGCCGCACGCCGGGTACGCCCAGCACCTCCGCCAGCCCGCGCGCCGCAGAGACCGCGAGCCCCGGCCCCAGGACCGGGCTGATGACGTCCGTCTTGCGCAGGCCGCGCCAGTGCTCGAGCGAGTGCTCGACCTGCTCGTCCATGGGGCGGTGCACCATCGAGGCCGCGGCGACGGCGTTGATCGCCCCGACGCTCGTGCCGCAGATCACCGAGACCCGCTCACCGCGCGCCTCCAGCGCCGGAAGCAGGACGGACAGCGCGCCGGCTTCGTACGCTCCGCGAGCACCTCCTCCCGGCAGGACGAGCGCCACCTTCGGCGCTGTGCCGTTGCGATCGATCGCCATGCGGTGAGCCATTCTCGCGCGCCCACCCGACGGGGATATGTCCGCACGGTCCACCGCGCCGGACCGTGTTTCGACATCGCGTCGAACCGGCCACAGAAATGGCGAGGGCGCCTCCGAAGAGGCGCCCTCGTTGCGTCCTTGCCCTCCGAGGCAAGTCCGTCGCATCCGGCCGATCCCCAGCGGCGTGGATGCGAACCCTGTCCGCTCTGAATATCGGCACCGCAACGCACGGCACGAGGCGCCCCGACAGGGGTTCGTACACATGTCCACGGAGGCGGATCTACATGGTGAGCGTGGCGTCGGCGATGACCACCGCGTCGCCGCCGACTCGCACCCGATCTCCCACCATCTCGGCGAGCAGCCGGGAGGGCCGCGCCATCTCCACGCCCTGGTCGATCTCGACCTTGGACGCGACGCCGGCGCGGTGCAGATAGGCGATGAGCGGGCCGGCCGCCGACCCGGTCGCGGGATCCTCGACGACCAGGCCGCGGTCGAGGTAGAAGGACCGCGCGCGCACCCTGCCGCCGTCGGCCATCGCCGTGAGGTACACGACGATGCAGCCGAGATCGTCGAGCAGCGCGCCGAGCGCACCGGGCTGCACCTGTAGGCGGCGCAGCAGCGCGGCGTCGTTCACGGGCGCCAGGAGATGCGGCGCCCCCGTGGACGCCACCTGCGGCGGCAGCTCGGGCACGAAGTCCACGAGCTGAAGGCCCAGCGCGCCGGCGACCCGCTCGGGGTCGGGTACCGCGCCAAAGTGCACCGGGCCCTGGAGCATCGAGGCGCGCGCGGCCGTCCCGGCCAGCTCGACGTCGATCGGGTGCAGGCCCGCGCGCGTCTCCTGCATGTAGCTCGCGGCACGATCGCCGCGGCGGCGGGCGTGCGCGACCGCCGTGCCCAGCGACGGATGCCCCGCAAACGGCATCTCTCCCGGCGGAGAGAAGATGCGGTTGCGGTAGTCCGCGCCCTCGACCGTCGGCCGCTGGATGAAGGTCGTCTCCGACAGGCGCGTCTCGCGGGCGAACGCGACCATGAACCCGTCGGTGAGATCGTCAGCGTCGTGGATGACCGCCAGACCGTTGCCCGTCAGGGGGCGCGACGTGAAGACGTCCAACCAGGTGACCGCGCGGCGCACGTTCAGGAGGCCCGAGACGGTGTCAGCCGTCGAAGTCGAAGTCCCGTGGCGGCTTCTGCTCGAACCACAGGCGGTCGTGCTCGGGGGTCTCCTGGAGGAAGTCCGGAGTCTCCTCCAGCACGTCCTCCGCCTCGTCGTCCGGGATGACGACGTCGGGATCGGGCGCCGGGTCCGGAGCGGTCTCCTTCAGATGCTCCTCGACGGAGAACTCCACCGTGGGCTGCGCGAGATGGTCGGGCAGCGGCTCGGCGGCCGGGGCTTCGGCGATGGGTTCGGGCTCGGACTCCGGCGGCAGCACAGCCGCCTCGGGGTCCTCCGCGTGATCATCGGTCCGGCGGACAGGAGCGAGAGCCTCGCGCTCCTGGCGTTCGATCTCGGAGAGATCGCCGCCGCGCTTGCGCTTGAGCTCGAGGTGCTCTCGGATGGCGTCGTCGAGCAGGCCCATAGGGACGGCCCAATGCTACTCGGCGGACACCACGCCCGCGACGACGGCGCGAGTCGAACGGTTCTTGCCATCGCGTTTCGCCCGGTACAGCGCGGCGTCCGCGCCCGCCACCAGGGCGGCTCCGTCGTGGGCCGTCGTGGGGACGGCCGAGACCCCGAGGCTCGCGGTCACCTGCAGGACACCTTCGCCCTCGAGCCGCGGGACCCGCAGGGCCTCCACGCCGAGCCGAACCCGCTCGGCCAGCTCGTACGCCCCCTCGAGGTCCGCCCCCGGGAGGATCACCGCGAGCTCCTCGCCGCCGTAACGCGCCGGGATATCGATGTCGCGACATGCGCGCCGCATCGCGCGGGAGACCTCACGCAGCACGATGTCGCCCTGCTGATGGCCATACTCATCGTTGACGGTCTTGAAGTCGTCGAGATCGAGCAGCACGAACCCGAGCGGCTGGCCGAGCCGTATCGCGCGATCGACCTCCGCGGAGAGCGCCTCGTCGAACCGGCGGCGGTTCGCCAGTCGTGTGAGCGGGTCGGTGACGGACTGCCGCGCGACGGCCTCGTGGCGCCCGACGTTCTCCACCGACACCGCCGCCTGCGCGGCGAGGTAGTGAAAGAGCTCGGTCTCCGCCAGGCTGAACGGCCGCCCGGCGCGCCCGACCGATACGACCCCCGCGACCTCAGACACCTGACGGTCGGTCTCGTACACCCGCAGCGGGTGTGCGAGCGCGACGAAGTCCGGTGCCGCGACGGTCTGCGGCCGCCCGGCCTTCAGGGCGCGCGCCTCGGCCTGGCGCACCGTCTCGCCGAGCCCGTTGCCCAGCCCGACGCGCGCGGCTTCGTGCAGCTCGCCCTCGGCGTCGCGCACGATCACGCGGCCGGCGTCGACGCCGACGCCCTCCACCGCCGTCTCGACGACAAGCTGGAGCAGCGCTTCGGCATCGAGGTTCGAGCCGACCGCCTGCCCGAGCCGGCGCATGGAGCTCTGCACCCGCTCGCGTTCGCGCTGCAGCTCGGCGAGCCGCTCCTGGAGCTGCTCGGCCATCTTGTTGAACTCCCGCCCGAGGTCGGCGAACTCGTCGTTGCCGACGGTCGGTACGCGCGCGTCGAGGTCGCCGCCGCCGAGCCGCCTGGCCGCCGACAGGACCCCGCCGATCTGCTGCTGCAGCGACCTCGACACCACGAGCGCGAAGACGAACGCCAGGATGAAGAACCCACCCAGCAGCATCGCCGCGAGCAGCCGGCTGCGGGTCACGTCGTCCTCCGTGGCGCCCGTGGCGGCCAGCGTGAGGATGCGCGTCCGCTCCCCGACGAAGCCAGGCGCGCCGAAGGACGCGGCGCGATAGTCCTCCGCTCCAACGGTGATGTCGCCCTCGTCGGGGAGGTCGGCGGACGCGCTGCCCGGCAGGCTGGACCCGAGCACTCGCCCGCCGGAGGACACCACGACCTCGCCGTCGACCAGGCCGGCCGCCTCGTTCGCGTACTGGGCCGCCTCCTCGACGGAGACCTGCAGCTCCCCGGCCGGCTGCCGGTCGGCGGTGAGCAGGCGGGCCGACGCGGGGGCGGTGGCCGTCCGGCTGCCGACGTCGACGTACGCGTTGCCGTCGCGAACGATCACGATCCTGCGCGCCCGGCGACTCTCGAGCAGGTCGTCGGCGCGCTCGCGGGCGGCCGTCGCATCGTTGTCCTGCAGCGCCGTCGCGAGCTGGCGGTCGGCGGCGATCTGGGTCGCCGCGGTCTGCGCCCGATCACGCGCCTCCCGGAACAGGCTGATCTCCACCTCCTGCTGCGCGGCGAGGCTCGCGTCCGCCTTGCCTGTCTCGTTGTCCTCGATGAGTTGGAACAGCACAAAGCCGACGATCGCCATCGGGAGGATCACGATCGCGACGAAGAAACCGGTGAGACGCTGGCGAAAGCTCACGAAAAACCTGGAATGCAGGGTACCCGCGCGGCCCGGCGTCCCGCCTCAGCCGCGCGGTACACTGGTCAGCCCATGGGGCTATAGCTCAGCTGGGAGAGCGCCTGGATCGCACCCAGGAGGTCGCCGGTTCGAGCCCGGCTAGCTCCATCGAGGACGAAGGCCCCGCCACCGGCGGGGCCTTCGTTCGTTCCGGTCCCACCGGCTCGCGTGGGAACCCACCGCGATAGCGTCAACGATCCGTGGCCGGTGCGCCGCGGACCATGCGCCAGCTCACCCCCCAACCGGCAGCGATCACGGCGACGCTCATCGCGCTGACGATCGTGCTCGGGCCGGGGACCGCCGCAGGCGCGCAGACGTCGCCGCTCGGTGCGATCGCTCAGGTCAGCGGGGACGACGGCTGTCTCGTCGACCGATCCACGCCGCGCGCCGACTGCACGCCGGTGCGGGCGCTGCTCGGGCCCGCGCCGTTCCTCGGCTCGCACGCGCTTGCGATCGCGCCCGACGGCAAGCACGTGTATGTCGCGTCGTCGACGAGCGACGCCATCGCCATCCTCGGCCGCAGCGCTCGCACGGGCACGCTGACCCAGGCCGGCGGGAAGGCCGGCTGCATCGCCGCGAAGGGCGCGAGCGGCTGCGCGTGGGCCCGCGCGCTGAACGGCCCGAACTCGGTGGCCGTCGCCCCGGACGGCCGGCACGTCTACGCCACGTCGCTGAACAGCGACGACATCAGCATCATGCGCCGCAACCGGTCGACGGGTGCGCTCACGCAGCTCTCAGGCCCGAGCGGCTGCATCTCCGGCGTGGCCGCGGTCCCTGGCTGCGCCACCGCCCGTGCGCTCGACGGCCCGGACGTCGTGACCGTCAGCCCTGACGGCAGGAGCGTCTACGCGGGCTCGTTCTTCGGGAACGCCGTCGTGACGTTCTCGCGCAACGCGTCGACGGGCGTGCTGACCCAGCCGGCCGGCACGGCGGGCTGTCTCGCCGCGGCGACCGACGGCTGCGCGCCCGGGCTCGCGCTCGGCGCCCCGGAGGGGATGGCGGCCAGCAAGGACGGCGCCAGCGTGTACGTCGCCACCGCCGCGAGCAACGCCGTCCTGACGCTGCAGCGCGACCCGTCCACCGGCGCGCTGACCCAACCGACCGACGGGAGCGGCTGCATGACCAACGTCCCCAGCACGGGGTGCACCACCGGGGTGGAGCTCGGCGGCGCGAACGCCGTGACCGTCAGTCCCGACGACGGCGACGTCTACGTGACGTCCCTGACGAGCAACAGCGTGACGTCGTTCATCCGCACGGCCGGCACCGGGCAACTCACCCAGCAGACCGGCACCTCGGCGTGCGCGATCCACGTGCTCGCGGTCGGCTGCTCGCTGGCCCGGTCGCTCAGCGCCCCCGAAGGCATCGCCGTCTCTCCGGATGGCGCGAACGTCTACGCCGCCGCGTACAACGCCGGCACCATCGACACCTTCGACCGGTCCGGCGCCGGCGCTCTGAAGCAGAAGCCGCGCCAGCCCGGCTGCATCACCGGTCGGACCGCGCCGGACTGCACGCCCGGGCGCGGGCTGTCGGGCGTCAGCTCCATCGCGGTCAGCCCGGACGGCGGGCACGTGTACGCCGCGGCGTTCAAGAGCAACGCCGTGACCGTGTTCACCCGGATCACCAAGGCCATGACCAGCGGGAGCGACTGACATGACCGGCCCCCAGCCGCGCGGCATCACGCGCGCCGACCTCCTCAAGCGCGCCGCCGCGGCGGGCACCGGCATCCTGCTCGGCGCGCCGACGGCGTCCGTTGGCGCACGCCCGCGCGCAGGCGCACCCGCGCGCAACGTGGCCGGCATGAACGTGCTGCTGTTCCTCACCGACCAGCAGCGCTCGCTCCAGCACTTCCCGCGCGACTGGGCCAAGCGCAACCTGCCCGGCCTGACCCGCCTGACGCAGCACGGCCTCACGTTCGAGCACGCGTTCACCAACGCGTGCATGTGCTCGCCGGCGCGTTCGACGCTGATGTCCGGCTTCTTCCCGGCGCAGCACGGCGTGAAGTACACGCTGGAGACGAGCATGCCGTCCCCGCAGTACCCGCAGGTCGAGCTGGCCACCACGTTCAAGAACCCCGCGTCGGTCGTCGCCGCCGCGGGCTACACCCCGGTCTACAAGGGCAAGTTCCACTGCAACAAGCCGGCGAACGGCTCGACCTGGGTGCCCCAGGACGTCAACCAGTACGGCTTCACGCGCTGGAACCCGCCGGACGCGGGCGGCAATCAGTCGATCCCGGAAGAGGGCGGCGGCCTGTACGACAACGACGGGCGCTACATCAACTCCCAGGGCACGGCGGACGCCGGCACCGAAGGGGCGCTGCAGTACCTGGGTTCCACGGCCGCGCAGAGCCAGCCGTTCTTCATGGTCGTGTCGCTCGTCAACCCGCACGACGTCCTGCTGTACCCGAAGACCTACACCAGCGGCGGGTACGACAGCACCTGGCTGGAGGGGGAGATCGAACCGCCGGGAACGGTCAACGAAGACCTCTCCACGAAGCCGTCGGTGCAGGCGGAGTTCCTGAAGCTCTTCAACGCATCGGGGCCGATCCCGACGCGGCAGATGAAGCGCAACTACCTCAACTTCTACGGCAACCTCATGAAGTCGTCGGACGCCTTCCTGGTGCAGCTGCTCGACACGCTCGAGCGCACCGGCCTGCTGAACGACACGCTCGTCATCGCGACCGCCGACCACGGCGAGATGGGCACCGCGCACGGCGGCATGAGGCAGAAGAACTTCAACGTCTACGAAGAGTCGACCCACGTCCCGCTCGTCTACTCCAACCCGCGTCTGTTCCCGCGCGCGAGGAGCAGTCAGGCGCTGGTGTCCCACGTCGACTTCCTGCCGACGCTCGCGAGCCTCGTCGGCGCGCCGTCCTCCGCACGCACCGACTGGGAGGGCAGGGACTACTCCGACATCGTCCTCGGCCGATCCTCCAAGGGCGTGCAGGACTACACCGTCTTCACCTACGACGATTACCAGTCGGGCCAGCCCAAGGGCCCGTACCCGAAGGCGCCGAACCACATCGTCAGCATCCGCGAGCGCAACTGGAAGATCGCGCGGTACTACGACGTGACCGGCAAGGAACCCGACCAGTGGGAGCTCTACCACCTGGCGACGGACCCCTTCGAGCGCGTGAACCTCGCGTACAAGGACCACAAGCGGACGCCGGCGCAGCAACGCGCGTACACGCGGCTGCGCCGCAAGCTGCAGCAGGTCGAGGAGACGCGGCTGCAGCCGCTGCCGTCCTGACGCGGTTGGCGTGCCGGCGACGTCGAGGGCGCCGCCGACCAGTTCGTCGTTCCCAGCCGCGTGGCGAGCGGCACCGCGCCCGAGCAGCCGGCGACGCGCGCGGCCTTCACGTCGTTCAACGTGTCGCTGCCGTGCGGCGCCCGGCTGCAGTGCACGCAGGAGGGGTGCGTGTCGACGACAGCCCGCGGCCGGGCCCACGATGGATACCTGACACCCCCCAGCCGCCCTGCCCGGCCGTACGATCGGCCCGTGACCGCGGAGCATGAGTACGAGATCGACGGACCGCTCATCGAAGAGGTCTTCCGCCTCACCGCGACGGAGGAGCGCACGCCGCTGCCTCGCCACCGGCACAACCTGACGCGGTCGCAGGTCGAGACCGCGCAGCGCGCACGGATCATCGTGGCGACCGCCGAGGTGGTGAACGAGCTCGGCTACGCGGCCGCGTCGTCGGCGTCATCCGCGACACGCCACCGGTCCAGGACCCCCGGCGCCAGGCCGACGAAGCCATCAGGGCCTTCCTCGAGCAGATCGCCGCGATGCCGCTGTTGACCCGGCTGCGCATCGTCGAGGGTCCCGCGGCCGGGCATCGCGCCCTCGAGCGCCAGCGCGCGATCTACCGGGAGTTCGCGCGATCGATCCGCCGGCTGATGACCGACGCCCTGGAGCGCGACCCCACCATCCGGGTGCCGAGCGAGGACGTGCTGCTCATGTTCGTCGGCGGCGTCGGGGAACTGGTGCTCGCGCACACCCTCGAGTACGGCACCGCCTCGCTGCCCGACCTCACCCCGACGGTCTACGAGATGCTCGAGCTGCTCGCGTACCCGCCGGAGTAGCGTGCAGCACATGGCCACGCTTCCCCCGCTTCCCGCCCGGGGCTGGGCCGCTCCGGCGGCCGACGCCCAGCTCGCCCCGATCGACTTCCAGCGGCGTGCGCCGCGAGAGGGCGACGTCCTCATCGACATCGACTGGTGCGGCATCTGCCACTCCGACCTGCACACCGCGCGCAACGAGTGGCACGGCACGACGTACCCGTGCCTGCCCGGCCACGAGATCGTCGGCCGCGTGCGCGAGGTCGGCCCGGGCGTCACGGCGTTCGCGCCGGGCGACACCGTGGGGGTGGGCTGCGTCGTCGACTCGTGCCGCGAGTGCGACGCCTGCCAGCGCGGCCTGGAGCAGTACTGCCCGAAGGGCACCTACACGTACAACTCGCCGGACCCGGACTTCGAGCATCCGACGTTCGGCGGCTACGCGAACGCCATCACGGTGCAGGAGCGCTTCGTCCTGCGGATCCCCGACGGGCTCGACCCCGCCGGCGCCGCGCCGGTGCTGTGCGCCGGGATCACGACGTGGTCGCCGCTGCGCGCGCACGGCGCGGGGCCCGGCACGAAGGTCGGCGTCGCCGGGTTCGGCGGCCTCGGGCTCATGGCGATCAAGCTGGCGAAGGCGCTGGGCGCCGAGGTCACCGCGATCACCCGCAGCCCCGCGAAGGCCGAGCACGCCCGCCGCGCGGGCGCCCACGACGTCCTGATCTCCGCCGACCGCGACGATCTGCGCGGCGCCCGCGGGTCGCTCGACCTCATCATCGACACGATCCCCGTCGGCCATCCCGTCGACCCGTACCTGAAGCTGCTCGGGCTCGACGGCGCGCTCGTCATCGTGGGCGCCATCGAACCGCTCGCCGAGAGCGTCGACGCGCGGCTGCTCGTCCAGCGGCGGCGCAGCGTCAGCGGGTCGCTCATCGGCGGGCTGCCCGAGACCCAGGAGCTCCTGGACTTCTGCGGCGAGCACGGCATCACCGCGGACATCGAGAAGATCCCGGCGAGCCGGATCAACGCGGCGTACGACGCGATGGCCGCCGGTCAGCTGGACTTCCGCTACGTCATCGACATGGCGACGCTGTAGCCGGGTTTCCCGCGCCGCGCGACAATCAGAGATCATGACCATCATGGAACCGACCGTCGCCGAGCTCCGCGCCCTCGTCCCGCCCCGCGGGCCCGCCGAGGCGCGCATCCCGCCCGGGCGCCGCGCCGACGTCGGGATGCTGAATTGGATCATCGCCGCGATCGCCGGGCGCGTGGCCGGCACCGGCCCGATCAACATCTTCACCACGCTCGGCCGGCACCGGTGGCTGTTTCGCCGCTGGCTCATCTTCGCGGGCGCGCTCATGCCCGGCGGCAGGCTGCCCCGCGAGGATACGGAGCTCGTCATCCTGCGCGTCGCCGCGAACACGGGCAGCGCGTACGAATGGCATCAGCACGTCGTGCTCGGACTGCGCAGCGGGCTGGCCGCCGACCGGGTCGCCGCGGTCGCCGAGGGCGCGCTCGCCGGGGGCTGGGCGCCCCGGCAGGAGGCGCTGCTGCGGTGCGCCGACGAGCTGCACGCTGCACACCAGGTCAGCGATGAGACGTGGGCCGACCTGCGCACACACCTCAGCGAGCGCGACGCCATCGAGGTGCTCATGCTGGTCGGCGCCTACGAGGGGCTCGCGATGACGCTCAACGGGCTCGGGGTGCAGGTCGAGCGCGTGGCATGATCGGCGCGTGAGCACCACCACCTCGGGCCGCCTCTGCCCCGTACCGCGCTCGTCGCATTCCGCTGGTGCAACGTGCACCGGGTCGGCACGGAGCGCATCGTCATCGCCACCGTCCTGCCGGCGCTCATCCCGATGCGCAAGGACAGCGCGACCGGCTACGCCACCAGTCGACCACGCCTGATCGACGGCGATCCGGCAGATGCACAAGGATGTGCCCGTGACCGAGGGGGAACCGGATATCAAGCTGACGAGCATGTCGTACGTCGTGCTCGGCCTCGTGGCCAAATTGGGGGCGGCCACGCCCTACGACCTGAAGCGGGCGGTCGAGCTCACCGTCTCGAACTTCTGGCCCACACCGCACACCACGCTCTACGCGGAGCCGGCGCGCCTGGCAAGCGCCGGCTACCTGCACGAAGAGCAGGAGGCGGGCGGGCGCCGGCGTAAGGAATACACGATCACCGCACGCGGCCGCGAGGCGCTGGACACGTGGCTCGCAGACACCGACGCCGCGCCGCCAGTCATGCATGACGAGGGCATGCTGAAGGTCTTCTTCGGTGCGGACCCCGAGCCGCTGGCCGCACGCAAGAAGGCGTGGCACGCCGAGCAGCTCGCGCTCCTCGAGCACTACCTCGCGGGCGTGGAGGCCGCCGGGAACCTGCCGGAGGCCGAACGGGTACTGCGGTTCGGTACCGCGCTGCACCGTGCGCTCATCGATCTGCAGGACGAGACCATCGACGGCTGACGGGTGAACTGAACGGCCGGTAGCCTTGGTCGCCCAGACTCCCGGAGGGACCCGCATGTCCTCAACCGCCGCCACGTCCAACGGCGCCCAAGCCGCCGCCAACGGCAAACCGACCGCGAAGGCCCAGCCCGCGTCGCTCCCGTCCACCGGCTCGACCCTGATCGACGGCCGGCGCCTGCAGCGCCTCGCCGATCTCGTCCAGACCGAAGGGCCGCGCGAGATGCGTGAGGTCGAAGCGCCGTTCACCGGCCAGACGATCGGCTCCGTGCCGATGTGCGACGAGGCGGATCTCGCCGCCGCGCTCGACCGCGCGCGCGTCGCGCAGGCCCAGTGGGCGAAGACCAGCTTCGCCGAGCGCAAAGCGATCCTGCTGCGCTTCCACGACCTCGTGCTGGACCGCCAGAACGAGGCGCTCGACCTCCTGCAGATCGAGGCCGGCAAGGCGCGCCGCCAGGCGCACGAGGAGGTGCTCGACACCGCGATCGTCGCGCGGTACTACGCGAACACGGGCGAGAAGCACCTGCGCACGCAGCGCCGCCAGGGCGCCCTCCCGGTGCTCACCCAGACGTGGCAGCACCACCACCCGATCGGCGTCGTGGCGATCATCGCGCCATGGAACTACCCGCTGACGCTCGCGATCAGCGACGCGACACCGGCGCTCATGGCCGGCAACGCAGTGGTCCTCAAGCCCGATCAGCAGACGCCATTCTGCGCGCTGTGGGGCGTCGAGCTGCTCCGCGAGGCCGGGATGCCAGCGGAGCTCTTCCAGGTCGTCACCGGCTCGGGCGCGCGCCTGGGCAAACCGCTGATCGAGGGCAGCGACTACGTCATGTTCACCGGCTCCACCGCGACGGGCCGGACGGTCGCCTCGCAGGCCGGCGAGCAGCTCATCCCGTGCTCGATGGAGCTCGGCGGCAAGAACGCGATGCTCGTCTGCGAGGACGCGAACATCGGCAAGGCCGTCGACGGCGCCGAGCGCGCACTCTTCGGTAACGCGGGGCAGCTGTGCATCTCCATTGAGCGACTGATGGTCCACGAGAAGGTCGCCGACGAGTTCACCCGTCGGCTCGCCCAGCGGATCGGCGAGATGCGGATGGACACCGACCTGTCGTGGAAGGCCGACATGGGCTCGCTCATCTCGCAGAGCCAGCTCGACACGGTGCGCGCCCATATCGTGGACGCCATCACCAAGGGCGCGAAGGTCGTCGCGGGCGGCAAGGCGCGGCCCGAGATCGGCCCGTACTTCCATGAGCCGACCCTGCTCGACGATGTCGCCGAGGTCATGACGTGCTTCCGCGAGGAGACGTTCGGCCCCGTCGTCACGATCAGCCGCTTCTCCGACGAGGACGAGGCGATCGCCCGCGCGAACGACACGACGTACGGCCTGAACTCGAGCGTGTGGACGAAGGACACGGCGCGCGGGCGGAAGATCGCCGCGCGGCTGCGGACCGGCACGGTGAACGTCAACGAGGGCTACATCGCGACGTGGGGCTCCACGGACGCCCCGATGGGCGGCATGGGCGACTCGGGCCTGGGCCGCCGCCACGGCGCGGAGGGCATCAAGAAGTACACGGAGTCGCAGGGCGTCGCCGTTCAGCGGCTCATCCCGATCGCCCCCGTCAAGCCGATGACCCCCGCCATGTGGGCGAAGGTCATGACGCTCGGCCTGCGGATCCTCAAGCGCACGCCGGGCATCAAGTAGCGCACCGGGAATTCCAGGTCGCCGGATAGCGGTTCGTGTCGCACGATACGGTACGTATCGTCAGGCGTGCTGGACCCCCAGGCCAAACGCGCCTGAGCGCACCAGGTCGGAGAAGGCGGCGACCACCTGCCGGTCGAACTGCCCGCCGGCGCAGCGATCGAGCTCTTCGAGAGCCTCGCGGATGCTGCGCCCGGCCGCGTAGGGGCGGTCGGACACGATCGCGTCGAACGAGTCGCACACGGTGATGATCCGCGCGCCGAGCGGGATGTCCTCTCCGCGCAGCCCGTCCGGGTAGCCGTCGCCGTCCCAGCGCTCGTGACTCGCGCGGACGAGCTCGGCGACGGGCGCCATCCCCGGCGAGGCGGCGAGGATCCGCTCGCCGATGATGGTGTGCTGGCGCATGAGCTGCCACTCGTCGTCGGTCAGCGGCCCCGGCTTGTGGAGGATCTGGTCGGGGACGGCGACCTTCCCGACGTCGTGCAGCTCCGCGGCCCGCACGACGATGTCGAGGTCGTCGCCCTCCAGCCCCAGGTGGCCGCCGAGCTGGCGGGCGAGGCGGCCGACCTCCCCGTTGTGCTCGTCGAGGTCCGGCTCGGTCTCGCGGACGACGGCCAGGAGCAGGTCGCGCGCCTGCATCCGGGCCGGCCCGCGGCGCTCGGCCTTGCGCGCGTACATGCGCTGGTCGGCGATGCGCAGCGCGTCGCCCGGCTCACCGGCCTCCGCCGGGATCGTGACGGAGCCGACCGACGCCGTGATCGCGAACACGTCGCCGTGCTCGCGCAGCGCGTGGCCGCACGCGTCGAGCACCTCCCGCAGGACCTCGCCGTCACCGTTGAGCAGCACGCAGAACTCATCACCGCCGAGGCGGTACCCGCGGCCCGCGTCGCCGACGGCGCGCATGAGCCGTCCGCCGAGGCGCTGGAGCAGCGCGTCCCCTGCCGCGTGGCCGAAGCTGTCGTTGTAGAGCTTGAAGCCGTCGAGGTCGAAGAACGCGAGGGTCACAGGCTCACCGCCGGCGAACACCCCGTCGAGGTCGTCGATGAGCGCGCGCCGGTTCGGCAGCCCGGTCAACTGATCCTGGCGTGCCTCGGCGCGACTGCGATGCAGCAGGCGCATGTGCGCGCGGAACACCATCGCGGCGCGGAGGCCCGACAGGCAACTGGCGACCGCGGCCAGCACGACGGTGCCGTTGCCCAGGTCGAGAACGCCCGCCGCGGCGAGCACGCCGATCGCGACGAACCCGCACGCGCCGGGGACGACCCCCTCGCGCCAGCGCGGGTCGGTGTCCAACGTTCGCCGCTCGACCGGCTGCCACGCGGCCGTGGCGATCGCCATGTACGCCAGGAGCCAGAGCGTGGCGAGCAGCGACCCTTCGACGTATGTGTCGTCGATCGCCTGGCGCGCGTACAGGACGTCCGTGACCGCGACGAGCGCCACGCCGCCGACCAGCCACCCGAGCGTGCCTCCCGGCCGCCACGCGGTCATACCGACGGGCACCGCGATGAGGACGATGACCGCAAGGTCCAGCGTCGGGTAGAAGAGCGCCTCGACGATCTCATCGCCCGCGGCCTGGCGGATCGGCTCGACGAGCACGGCGGCGATGATCGCGGCCGCGGTCGTGCCGACCACGAGCCCGTCGAGCCAGCGCGCCCCGGGCAGCAGCCGCAGCCGCTCGCGCATGAGCAGGGCGATGCCCGCGAACTGCGCGACGTACGACCCGACGTAGATGCCGTCGGCGACGGAGAAGAACGCCGGGTCGCCCATGGCCTCCCATGTGAGGTCCGCGAGCAGCCACAGTCCCTGGCCGGCCGCGAGGACGAGCCACACCGCGCGCTCGGACGCGATCCGGATCCCGCGTGCGAGCACGAGCGCGAACGCCAGCGCGCCGATGCATGTGTACAGCACGCCGCTCACACCTGCGTCCGGCGCGACGAGCGCGAGGACGCCGTGCAGCGCGACACCGGCGAAGCCGAGGACGAGGAGCGCGCGATGGGTCACTGTGCTTCCCTCGACGCGCGAACGCGGCAACTTGACGACAACGGGCCGAAATTGACGGTCTGTCACCTGTGGATGGCGCGAATTACCCGGTTCTGGGGACGCCGCGTGCCTCCGTCGCGAAGCGGAGCGGCACGCTGGCCGGCCCACTGGATGTGCCGTTCGCGACCCCGAACGGCATCCCGCGCGGGCGGGGGCGCGCGCGCGCGCGCGAGGACGGACTGCAACAGCACGTTCGCCTGCCGGGGCGCCGGACCCGCGCCCGAGCAGCGATGCGCGCCCGTGACGACGATGCTGATGAGTCCCCGGTGGGGCACGAGCGCCGGGACGCGGCCGAGCGCGTACGTCGGCGTGCGGAGGTGATCTCACGCGCCTTCGCCACCCGAGATCCCGCATCGGTTGACCGGATCTTCACCGTGCGGACACGGCTGGGCAACCTCTCCGGGAGGCCGCGCGCGCACGCTGACCGGGTCCACCAATCGTCCCGGAGGTCCCTCCCCATGCGTTTCGTCCCGGCCGTCGCCATGGCCGCGCTCGCCCTCGCCGGCAGCGCCGCCACGGCCCACGCCGACACCCTGCTGTCCCGCGCGATCCTGCCGTCCGACGCCTACCAGGAGGGCCCGCCCTCCGGTGCCGCCGTCGCGCCGAACAACGGCGTCACCCCGCCGTTCCCCGGCCAGCCGATCCCCGGCTTCTCGGCCGTCCTGAAGATCAGCGGCAGCACCTTCTGGGCGATGCCCGACAACGGCTTCGGCTCGAAGGCCAACTCCGCCGACTTCCTCCTGCGCCTCTACAAGATCCGCACCTCCGCGAAGACTCCGTTCGGCGGCAGCGGCAAGGTCACGGTGCTCGAGCACCTCCAGCTCCGCGACCCCGACAGCCTCGTCCCGTTCCCGATCGCCCGCGAGGACCGTCGGCTCACCGGCGCGGACTTCGACCTCGAGTCCGTCCGCCGCGCGCCCGACGGCACGTTCTGGTTCGGCGAGGAGTTCGGCCCGTACCTGCTGCACACCGACGTGACGGGCAAGGTCATCGACGCACCGATCCAGCTCCCGGGCGTGAAGGCGCCGCAGAACCACACGCTCGGCTCCGAGACGGCGAACCTGCCGAGCAGCCGCGGGTTCGAGGGCATGGCGATCACGAAGGACGGCACGAAGCTGCTGCCGATCCTCGAGGGCGCCCTGACCACGGACACCGACTCGCGCCGCCGGTACATCCGCGAGTTCGATCTCGCCACGAAGCAGTACACCGAGCGCAGCTGGCAGTACCGCACCGACGCGGACTTCCCGGGCGCGGTCATCGGCGACTTCACCGCGCTGGACCGCAACCGCTTCCTCGCGATCGAGCGTGACGACGCGCAGGGCGCCGAGGCGCTGCAGAAGAAGATCTACCTTGTCGACCTGCGCAAGACCGACGCCGACGGCTACCTGAAGAAGACCCGCATCCTCGACCTGCTGCGCATCGCCGACCCGTTCGGGGTGTCGCTGCCGGCGCGGCCCGGCGAGTTCGGCGTCGGCCGGCGGTTCAGCTTCCCGCTGCAGTCGGTCGAGAGCCTGGAGGTCATGCGCACCGGCGTGCTGCTCATCGCCAACGACAACAACTACCCGGGCAGCGACGGCCGCTGGACCGCCCGCGACCGGCCGGACGACACCGAGCTGATCACCGTGTTCGCGCCGCGGCTGCTCGTGCCGTAGTCAACATCCACGGGCGGGGAGCGGATCCCGTACGAGGCGTATGCAAGCCTTGATGAGATGTCCGTGTCCCCGCCCCGTGGCCGGCGCGCGTCGCTGCGGCGCGCGCTGTTCTCGCTCGTCGCGGTCGCCGTCGCGTTCGCCGCGCTGCTCGCGCTGGCCGACCGTCTGAGCGATGATGACCCGCCGCGCCTGTCGCCCGGCACCGGTGTCGCGGCGGGCGAGAGCGACGAGGTCGTCGACCCGCTCGCGTGGGACGCGGGGCGCGAGGGCCAGCTCGTGGCCGCCGCCCGGCGCGGCTTCGCCCATCCGCTCTACACGCTGGTCCCGGGTGGCGCCGTGGCGAGCGCGGCGCGGACGGCGCGCTACCGCGAGCTGGTCGAGTCCGTGGCCGAGGACGGCGGGGTGTCCGCCGACGACCTCGAGGCGCTCGTCTACCTCGAGAGCGCCGGGCGCCCGACCGCCGCCGCGGACCCGCGCTACGAGGGCGCGGTCGGGCTCACGCAGATCGTCGCGCAGACCGGCGAGGACCTCCTCGAGATGCAGGTGGACCCGCGGGCCGCGCGATCGCTCACCCGCCGCATCCGGCGCGCGGCGCGCCGGGGTGACACCGAGGGCGTGCGCGAACTCGAGGCACGCCGCCGGGTCGTCGACGAGCGGTTCGACCCGCCCAAGGCGCTGCGCGGCGCCGTCGCCTACCTCGAATTCGCCCGGGAGGAGCTCGGCCGCGACGACCTCGCGCTGGCCAGCTATCACGCGGGTGTGGGGAACATCCAGAACGTCCTGAAGGCGTACGACGGCGGCGACGACGTCTCCTACGCGCAGCTCTACTTCGACACCTCGCCAGTGCACAACGACGCGGCGTACCGCAAGCTCGCCGGCCTGGGCGACGACTCCGCCACCTATCTCTGGCGGCTGGGCGCGGCGAAGGAGATCATGCGCCTGTACCGCGAGGACCGCCGCGAGCTGCGCCGGCTCGCGGCCCGGCAGACGGCGAAGAACTCCGCCGAGGAGGTGCTGTGGCCGCCCGCCTCGACGAAGCGCTACGCCACGGCGGCGCAGCTGCGCGCGTCGTACAAGGACGGGATGCTGCGGCGCCTGCCCGCCGACCTGCTGCGCGCCGAGGGCGTGCGCGTCGACCCGCAGATGGGGGAGCTCGCCCCGCAGCGCGATCTGTCGCGCCGCCTCTTCCGCGGACTGCGTCCCGAGGCGCTCGCGGTGCTCGTCACGCTCGGCGCCGGCGTGCAGGAGATCAGCCGCAGCACGAAGCCGATCGCCGTCACGAGTACGGTGCGCGATCAGGTCTACCAGGACCTCCTCACCGGAGTGAACGCGCAGGCCACCCGCGAGTACAGCCTGCACACCACCGGCTACGCATTCGACATCCTGCGGTCGTTTCGCAGCGAGCGCCAGGAGGCCGCGTTCTGGTTCATGCTCACGCGCCTGCAGGCGCTGGACATGATCGCGTGGCTGCCGGAGTTCGGCGCGGCGCACGTCACCGTCGGCGAGCGCGCGACGGCGCTGGTGCCGATCCTCGACGAGGAGACCGAGCGGGTCGCCGACCAGGACTGACGGCATGACGCGCCGGGGGTGGTCGCAGAGGGGTTAGCCCGGCGCCTGTTCGCGGTCGAGCGCCACGTCCGCGAACGACGCCGGATCCTCGACCGGCTCCAGATGGGTGAACACGGTCGTCGGCTCGGCGACCGCCCGCAGTTCGGCCTCCACCTGCTCGACGAGGTCGTGGCCGGCCTGCACCGACCACGTTCCGGGCACGAGCACGTGCACGGTGACGAACGCCCGGCGGCCCGCGCGGCGCGTGCGCAGGGCGTGGAACTGCACCTCGTCGCCCGCGAACCGGTCGAGCACGCGCTGGATCTCGGCGAGCTCGTCGGGCTCCAGCGCGCGGTCCATGAGCCCGCCGAATGCGCTGTGCACCAGCGACCAGCCCACCCGGATGATGTTCGCGGCGACGAGCAGCGCGATGATCGGATCCAGCCGCTCGAACCCGCTGAGCGCGACGGCGGCCACCCCGACGACGACCCCGACCGACGTCCACACGTCCGTCATGAGATGGCGCCCGTCCGCCTCCACCGTGAGCGAGCGGTACTCGCTGCCCGTCCGGATGAGCGCCCGGGCGACGAGCAGGTTCACCACCGTGGCGGCGAGCGAGATCGCCAGGCCGATCCCGACGCTCTCCAGCGGCTGGGGATCGAGCAGGCGCCCAACGGCGGCGACGCCGATCGTGACCGCCGCGATGAGGATCAGCCCGCCCTCGAGCCCCGCCGACAGGTAGTCGGCCTTCTCGTGGCCGTACGCGTGCTCCTCGTCGGGCGGCCGGTCGGCCCAGTGGACGATGACGAGCGCGAAGCTCGCCGCGACGAGATTCACCACGGACTCGGCGGCGTCCGACAGCAGGCCGACCGAGCCGGTGATCGCCCACGCGCCGGTCTTCAGCGCGATCGTGAGGATCGCGGCAGCGATCGAGAGCCAGACGAGGCGGATCAGGCGCCGCTGGCGCGCCGCTGGGTCGAGAGCCGTCGCCATCGGACCCGTCAGCCTAGACGGGAGGACGCCGGAAGCGGCCGGTTAGTGTCGGGGCGGGCGACGAGGAAGCCGGTCTGCGAGATCAGCTGCATCCCTGCGGTGTTCTGAACGGCTCGCCCCGTGCTGATCGGTCAGGAGAGCAACTCCTTGACCGCCGCGGCGGTCGCTTCCGCAGTGATCCCGTACTCCTGCAGCAGCACCTCGGCCGGCGCGCTGGCGCCGAACTTATCGACGGCGATCTGCGCGTCGGAGTAGCGGTCCCACCCCATGCTGATCCCCGCCTCGACGCTGACCGTCGGCAGATCCACCGGCAGGGTCCTCTGCTGGTACTCCTCGTCCTGGGCTTCGAACAGCTCCCACGACGGCATGGAGACGACCTGCACCGGGATGTCGAGGAGCGCCTGTGCGGCGATCGCGGTATGGACCTCCGCACCGGTGGCCACGATCGACGCGACCGGGTTCTTCACCGTCGTCAGCGCGTACGCGCCGCGGGCGACGTCGGCGGCCGGGGCGAGCTTCCTGCGGTCCAGCACCGGCAGGTTCTGGCGGGAGAGGATGAGCGCGGCGGGGCCGTCGAGCTCCTCGAGGATCACGCGCCACGCCTCGGCGGTCTCCGTGGCGTCGGCGGGCCGCAGCACCGTGAGGTTCGGGATCGCCCGCAGCGCCGCGAGGTGCTCGACGGGCTGGTGGGTCGGACCGTCCTCGCCGAGCGCGATCGAGTCGTGCGTCCACACCCACGCGACCGGCAGACGCTGCAGCGCGCTCAGCCGCACCGAGCCGCGCATGTAGTCGGCGAACTGCAGGAACGTCGAGCCGTACGGCCGCACGATGCCGCCGTGCGCCGCCAGGCCGTTGACCGCGCCCGCCATGCCGTGCTCGCGCACGCCCCAGAAGACGTTGCGGCCCGGCTTCTCGGCCGTGAACTCGTCCGCATTCGGGAACTCGGTCTTCGTCGACTCGGAGAGGTCGGCCGCGCCGCCCACCATCGTCGGGGTGACGGACTCGAACGCCGCCATCGCCTTCTGGCCCGCGCTGCGGGTGGCGATCGGCTTGTCGCCCCAGTCGATGTCGGCCAGCGCCGCGCCCACGCCGGGCAGCGGCTTGCCCGCCCACGCGGCGTCCCACTCCCTCGCCAGCTCGGGCTGCGCGTCTCCGAACACCTTGAAGCGCTCCTCCCACGCCGTCCGCAGCTCGGTGCCCTTCTCCTGCGCGCTGAAGGCCGCGTAGACCTCGTCGGACACGTGGAACTTCTGGTCGGGGTCCAGGCCCAGCGCCTCCTTGGCCGCGCGGACCTCGTCGTCGCCGAGCGGTGCGCCGTGCGCCTTGCTCGTGCCCTGCTTGTTCGGCGCCGGGTAGCCGATGACCGTCTTGACGCGGATGAGCGACGGGCGCTCCTCGTCGTCGCGGGCGGCCTCGACCGCCGCGCGCAGCGACGCGACGTCGTTGACGTCCTCGACGACCGACACATCCCAGCCGTAGGCCTCGAAGCGCTTCGTCACGTCCTCGGCGTTGAAGCTCAGAGACGTCGGACCGTCCAGCGAGATGTCGTTGTCGTCGTAGAGGTAGACGAGCTTGCCGAGCTTCTTCTGCCCCGCGATCGACGCCGCCTCCGACGCGATGCCCTCCATGAGGTCGCCGTCCGAGCAGATCGCGTACGTGTGGTGGTTCTGGACCTCCGCGCCGAACCTGTCACGCAGGAACGCCTCTGCCATCGCCAGGCCGACCCCGTTGGCGAAGCCCTGCCCGAGGGGTCCGGTGGTGACCTCCACGCCCGGCGTCACGTGATGCGGGTCGCGCTCGGGATGGCCCGGCGTGAGCGAGCCCCACTGCCGGAACTTCTCCAGCTGCTCCATCGGCAGGTCGTAGCCGGAGAGGTGCAGCGCGGCGTAGATCCACGCCGATCCGTGGCCCGCCGAGAGCACGAAACGATCACGATCCGGCCACCCAGGATCACGCGGATCATGGTTGAGAATCTCGCGGTAGAGGACGTACGCGGCAGGCGCCATCGCCATCGGCATGCCGGGGTGACCGGAGTTCGCCTGCTGGACGATGTCCATGGCCAGCGCCCGGACCGTGTCGATACAGAGGCGCTCGATGTCAGTGGAGGGGGAAGCAGCGGAGGGCGGCATGGCCGTAGTATCGCTGGCAATGCCCGATTACCTCACACACGCGTTCGTGGAGATCCCCAAGGGGTCCCGCAACAAGTACGAGTGGGATGACGAGCTGCAGGCGATCAAGCTGGACCGGTTCCTCTTCTCGTCCGTCGTCTATCCCACGGATTACGGCTTCATCCGCGACACCCTCGGCGCCGATGGCGACCCGCTCGACGCGATGGTCTGCGTCAGCGAGCCCACGTTCCCCGGCTGCCTCATCCCGGTGAAGGTCATCGGGCTGTTCCGGATGACCGACGATGGCGAACAGGACGACAAGGTCCTCTGCGTCCCCGTCAAGGACCCGAACTGGAACCACCTCGACACGGTGGACGACCTGCCCGCGCAGCTGCGCGAGGAGATCGCCCACTTCTTCGCGATCTACAAGGGCCCGGAGGGCAAGATCGTGGACGTCGACGGCTGGTACTCCCGCGAGGATGCCTGGACGGAGATCGAGGTCGCGATCAAGCGGTACGACGACTCCCAGGACGCCGCGAAGGCCTAACCGGCTGGGCGGTCGCCCGGCTCAGCGCGGACTGAGCTGGGCGGGCCACATGCGCTGGGCCGCCAGCGCGAGCAGGCCCCACGTGATCGCGATGCCGATGCCACCGAGAACGTCGGACGGCACGTGGACGCGGACGATCAGGTTCGTCGCGGCGGCGAGGGCCGCGCCGGCGACGCAGGCCGCGGTGACGAACGGACGCCAGCTCGGCGTGCTCGCCATCCACACCGCGATGGCGAACGCGACAGCCGCCGTGGTGTGCCCGCTCGGCCAGTAGGTCAGCCACTCCGGCTCGTCGAGCACCTGCACCGCCCGCGGCACGCCGAGGCGGTGCTGCAGCACCCACGTGCTGAGGTTCGCGGTGAGCAGCATCGTGATGAGCAGGCCCGCGAGCGCCATCCTGCCCCGCCACAGGACGGAGCCGACGAGCAGCCCCACGAGCGCGATGTACGGGCCGACGTCGAAGACCGTGCGCAGGTCGCCCGCGGCCTCCTGGAGCCGCCAGTTGTTCAGGCGGCCCGCGAGGATCTCGAGGATGCGGTCGTCCCACCACGCCGTACCCGCCCGGCGGGCGAGCAGGTAGACGAGCATGGTCAGGAATGCGGTCGCCGCCGCGCCGGCGAGCAACCGCCGGACGGCGACGGGCATCCCGTCATGCTACGAACCGTTCGTCGTCTCCGTCAGCTGCGCCGGCTGGTCGCCCGGCTCCAGGCCCGGCTCGGAGTTCGATGCGCGCAGCTCGTAGGCGCGGCGCTCGTTGTGATCGAACCGCAGGAGCACCTGGTCGGCCTTCAGCGCACGGGCCACGGCCTCGCGCCCCGAGCGTGGCAGCAGGTTCATCGCCACGCCGATGCGGCCCACGGCGCGCGGCACGTAGACATCGAAGCGCGGGATCTTCAGCGCGTCGACGATCTCGGCGGCGACGTCCTCGGGCTCGACCTTCTTGACGCCGCGTGACTCGGTCATGCCGGAGGTGAGCTCGGTGTTGACGATCGCCGGCATGACGACTGACACCTCGACGTTCGTCTCGCGCAGCTCGGCGCGGATCGCCTCCGATGCGCCGACGACGAAGTGCTTCGTGCCGCAGTACGTCACACCGCCTGGGAACCCGCTCTTGCCGGCCGCCGACGCGATGTTCACGAGGTGCCCGCGGTTGCGGGAGATCATCCGCGGGATGATCTCCTTCATGCCGAAGAGGACGCCGTGGATGTTGATGTCGATCTGACGCTGAGAGGTGGCGTCGTCCTCTTCGAGGAACGGGCCGATCTGCATGATGCCCGCGTTGTTGACGAAGACGTCGATCGGGCCGAGCTGCTCCTCGGTGGCGTCGAGGAACTGGCGCATCGACTCGCGCTCGGTCACGTTGACCGGCAGCGCGATCGCCGCCGGGCCGAGCTCCGCCGCGGTCTTCTTCGCCGTCTCGAGGTCGAGATCGCCGATCGCGACCTTCATGCCCTCCCGGATGAACGCCTCGGCCGTCGCACGGCCGATACCGCGCGCCGCGCCGGTGATGGCTGCGACCTGACCGGTGAGGTAACGGGGCTGCTTGGCCATGAAACGGGTCTCCTCTACAAGAACTGGTTGGCTGGCCAAACACTAGCGTTCGGGCGGCTCAGGCGGGCCCGATTTCGCGGGTGCGGGAATATTTCGCGCCTCCGCGGCGTCTTACGCCGTGGACACCCTCATGCCTGAACCGGACCCCCAGCTTCCCGAGCACGATCTCGTCGAGATCGCCGCGCTCGCCGACGGCCGCCTGGCCCCCGAACGCGCCGACGCCCTGCGCGCGCGGCTGGAGGCCGAGCCGGTGCTGGCCGCCGAGTTCGAGCGCCAGCGCCGCGCGATCTCGCTGGTTCGCAACGCGGTGGCCGAGGTTGAGGCGCCGCTGGCGCTGCGCGAGCGCATCGAGTCCCAGCGAGCGAAGGCTCCCGCCGCGAAGGTGCGGGGGCGCAGGCGCTGGTTCCTGCCCGCGGCCGCCGCGACCGCTCTGGGAGTCACCGCCGCGGCGCTCGTGATCGCGCTCGGCGCCGGCGCGCCATCGGTGGGCGACACGCTGAACGCCGCGTCCCAGCCCGCCGCCATCGGGGTGTCGGTCAACCGCGGCACGCCGCAGCTCCTCGCGCTCGACCGCGACGGCGTGCCGTTCCCGAACTTCCTGGCGAAGTTCGGCTGGAAGGCCACCGGCGCGCGCACCGACGAGTTTGACGGGCGGCCGACCACCACCGTCTTCTACGAGAAGGACGGGCAGGAGATCGCGTACACGATCATCGGCGGCGAGGCACTTGAGGTGCCGGAGGGTGAGGCGACGACGATCGAGGGCAAGACGTTCACCGTGCTTGAAGAGGACGGGCGGACGGTTGTGACGTGGGAGCGCGGCGGGCACACGTGCGTGCTGTCGGCGGGAGGTGTGCCGGCGGATGGGCTGCTGGAGCTTGCCGGATGGAAGGGCAAGGGGAAGGTGCCGTTCTGAGGCGCGGCTCGCACCCCGCCCAGCGCCTCGGCGCCGCGCCTGGCGCCCGGTGACCAGTTGACCGGCGCCAGCGAGAACCGGGTCTGCAACCCACCACTACTTCCAACAACTGCGCAAAATGCGGAAGATCACGCTCGAACCCGTGTGATGCGCGCAGCGCCCCCAGCCCGCGCCCATGACGCTCTCAGATGGCCGGGTCCAGAAGCCACGCCAGGATCGGCGCAGGCACAGCCCAGACCGCGTCGTCGAGATCCAGAACCCGGCGGGTCGCCAGGATGCCCCGCCCGAAGTTCGCCCTCGCGGTCCGCGCCTCGCCGCGCCACCCGGCGTCCACGTATTTGCCCTCGACGCAGCCATCCAGGTCGGGGCCGACGAAGTCGATCTCCGCCTTCGTCGCGGTCCGCATGTGCATCAGTCGCCCGCCTCGTACGAACGAACCGGGCGCGGCGGCATCGATGGCCCGTCCGAGAGCGACACCCACCTGCTGCTCGGAGAGCTTCGATACCGACGGCTCAGCCCGCGACCCGTCCACTGCCCCAGCCAGGCGGGCGAGCAGCGGATCCGTGAAGTACACCTTGCGCTGAGCTCGCTCGTTCGGCCGTTCGCCGGCCGAACGAGGACACCGCCACGCCAGGAAGTTGCCGACCAGATCGGCGATGCGGTTGTTGGCTGCGTGGTTGTCGGCCAGATCGACGTCGCGGGCCACGTCGCTCGCGTTGACCGGGCTCGCGAGGTTCAGGCCCAACCGCTCCAGCAATGCCAGCACCGTCGGGTCGGGCAGGGCGGCCGCGCGGATCGCATCGCCGCGAACCACGTCCCAGAGATCCTGGACAAAGCCGGCGCCGACGTCACCCGACCGGACGAAGTCCGCCACCGCCTGCGGGAAGCCGCCGATGCGCAGGTAGTTCTCCCAGGCGTCGACCAGCGACTCCGTCCAGAACCCGAGTTCGCCGTACAGCTCGCGCGCTTCCGGGCTCGTCAGGTCAGCGGCGCCGAGGGATCGTTCCAGCGTCGGCGTGTCGACACCGGTGTGGACACAGAAGCTCCGGAACCCCATCGGCAGCAACAGCCGATCACTCCGGGCGGCATCGGGACCGCGCCGTCCTGCGAGCGCATCGACGGCCTGGCGCAGGCCTGTGGCCGAGGAGCCTCAGCACCACACAGTCCCCGCGCAGCGCGGTGTCGTCACGGAGGCTCTTGACCACCGTTCCCCAATCCTCGCCGACAGCGGTCACCTCGTCGATGAACCACCACATCGGCCGGTCGTGGGCGGCGGGCATGAGCGCCCGCCCGGCCTTGAAGAGCCGGCGCAGATCCTGTGGCCGGTAGCCGTCGCACGAGCAATACACGATCGACCGGGGGTCCTCGCCGCTCTCGAGCAGCTCCTGGATCTTGCGGCGCATGGCGACGCTCTTGCCGACTCGCCTCGGCCCGGTGAGGACGTACAGATTGGGCGGAGCGATGCCGTCGAGCGCGTCAGGCGCGTACACAAACGGTGCGTCGTCCGCGTCTCGAAGCACGCGGTCCGTGGGCCGCCACGCCTGGGCGTCGCGCCACCACGGATTGCGCTCGCGGAGAAGGTCCTTGATCGCCGCGTCGTTCACGCGGTTGAACCCCACAATCTGGGTGACATGACCCAAACACGTATACCTTTTTGGGGACTACCTCCCAAAACGGGATGGACTGGGCCCATCGCCTCAGCCGGTGGCCTCATGGCCCGAGCAGCGCCGCCGGGATCACGCCGACACCGTCGGCGCGCCGGTGGGCGTCCCCACCACTCGTGACGACGACGGCGTCGAGGAGATCCTCGCCGAGCCGCTCGCGCAGCCAGTGCAGGTGCGCGACGTCCTTGTCCGTGGGCGCCGCACCGAGCTTGACCTCGATCGCGAGCACCCGGCCATCCGCTCGCTCGACGATGAGGTCGACCTCACGTGCGCCGTTGAACGTCCGCAGGTGGCCGACACGCGCGTCGCTCGCCTGCGCGTAGACCCGTACGGACTGCGCGACCAGTGCCTCGAAGAGCGCCCCGAGGAATGTCCCGTCGCGGACCACTGGAAGACGCGGCTCGTCCCCGCTCAGGAGCCGCTCGGGCGTCAGGCCGAGCAGGGTCGTCGCCAGCGCAGGGTCGGCGAGCTGGTGCTTCGGCGGTTCCGTCAACCGGCCGAGGTGGCTCCTGGTGGGCTTCCACCCCGGCACCGGGTCCAGGACGTACAGCCGCTCCAGCACGTCGCGGTACGGCATGACGGTCGTTCGGGCGGGCTTGTCCGCCTCACCGCCGGTCGCGGCATCACGGATCTTCTCCCAGCTCGCGGTGGTGGAGGTCGCGGCGGCGTAGGCCGTCATCCAGCGGCGAAGCGCCGCAGGGTTGCGGGGCTGGTGTCCCAGCTCGGTGAAGTCCTGGTCGATGATGCGCTCCACGTAGCCGTCGAGCTGGGCTCGCCGCAGGCGGTCGGGCAGCGGACGAAGCCCGGGGAACCCAGAGCCGACCATCTCCTCCACGTAGTCGCTCAGCCCGCGACTCGTTGCGCCGGCGAGGGAGGACGACTCCCCCGTCAACAGGCCACGCGGGCTGACCGAAGACTCCCCGGGCCAGCGCTCGGCCAGCGACATCGGGCGCATCCGCAGCGCGAGGATGCGCCCAGCGCCGGTGTGGATCGCGGTGTCTTTGGGGGCGACCGAGCCGGTCAGGAGGAACGGGCCTGGCGGCTCGCCGGCGTCGACGGCGCGCCGCACCTGGTCCCAGATCGCGGGGTGGTGCTGCCATTCGTCGATGAGGACCGGGGGCTCACCCGCAGGTACGCGTCGAGCTCGTCGTCCACGATGCGCGGGGTGTACGCCATTGCGGTGAAGACTACGTCAGCACGCGGACCTACGCTACACATTCTCCGCTTCCTACGCTACAAATTCTCACGTCAGCCGGTCCGCCAGCCGTCCCCGCCCCCGCGACAGCCGGCTCATCACGGTCCCCTGCTTGATCTTCAGCGCGTCCGCCGCCTCCGCATAGCTGAGCCCCGCCACGTCCACCGCCACGACGACGTCACGGAACTCCTCGGGCAGCTCGCTGATCGCCGTGAACACCTCACGTGACGACACGACCTCGGCGGTCGACGGCGCGTCGGAGCGCAGCCGGTCCTCCTCCTCAGCATCCATCCCGACCGTCTGCGGGCGGCGGTCCTTCGTCCGCAGTGAGCTGACGAAGACGTTGCGCAGCGTGCGCAGCAGGTAGCCGAGCTCGTCGTCCTGGTCGAGCCAGCGCGGCTTGGCCAGCACCTTGGCGTAGGTCTCCTGGACGAGGTCCTCGGCGTCCTCGCGATTGCCGCACAGCGCCCACGCCGCCCGGTAGAGGCGGTCGACGTGATCTCCCAGGGCTTCGGGGCGCAGATCAGGAACCACCGAGCCGCGATCCTACGACCGCGGCCCCCGGTTCGTCAGCCCCTCCTCATCGGACGCGCACCGTCTGCGTCATCCGCACGGGATGCAGCGAGCAGAACACGCGGTACGTGCCCTTCGTCCCGAACGTCCTCGCGTACGTGCGCCCGTCGTTCAGATGCGGCGACGAGAACCCGCGCGGGCCGCTGGCCAGCGTGACGTCGTGCAGCTCCTTGTCGGAGAACTTCCACGCGAGCTTCGCGCCCTGCGGCAGCTCGACGTTCGCGCGGCTGAACGCGAACTGCTTCACGCCGATCGTGGCGCCGGACCTCACCGCCTGCACGCGGCCCGGAGGCGCCTTGATCTCCACCGCGCGGCCCTTGCCGTCCAGCCCCGTGAGCGGGACCGTGAACTTCGGCGCGGTCTTGCGGTGCAGCAGCGTGGTCTTCACCACCTGCGTGTCGGTCGGCAGCGGCCCGCAGCGCGCGGTCACCCCCGGGTCGGGCGCGGCGAAGAACACCATGATTCCCATCGCGCGGGTGTGGGGGACCTCGTTGTCGTAGACCGCGGTGAGCGTCAATCGCTCCCCCGCGGCGACCGGGAAGCCCTGCGCGGTCAGCGTCCCGGACATGTTCACCGGGCCCGGTTCGTGCAGCACGGGTCTGACGTTGTAGAACGGGTGCGAGGCCCGCCCCCACGCCGGCTCGGAGCGCACGATCTGGCGCCCGCCGCAGTCGGCCTGCGTCATCGACAGGTGCTTGGCGCCACCGTGGACGTGACCGCCCGCCGCGACGATCCGGGACCCCTCGGGCATCGTGATCGTCGAGGACGTGGCGAAGGTCGAGCCGGGCTTGCCGCCGCCCGGAACGTCGAAGACGGGGTCGGCCTTGCAGTTGCGCACGTCGTGCCAGTACGGCTTGACCGGGGTCAGATCGGGCGCGTCGTCGTAGGTGACCTTGTACTGGATGTACGCCTGGTCGTCGGTCGCCCTGTGGTTCATGAGCATCCACGTCATGAACCAGCGGTCGGCGCCGCGCACCTGGTAGCCATAGCCCTGCGGGAGCTCCAGCTCGGCGCGCTCCTCGCCCGCCGCGTAGAACCGCTCGACGACCGCGGGGAGCTGGGTCTTGGAGTCGAGCAGCGTCAGCGTGTTGCACGTGCCGTCGCGCTTGTCGCCGCCGAAGCGCCCGAGGTTGCTGAAGACGATGTGGTGGAGCATGAGCCGGTCGATCCCGACGGGCCTGCCGCGTTCGTCGACGACGTCGACGGACATGCGCGTGATGAAGCCGTCCGTGTCGGGCTTCGGGACGTCCGCGGTCATGTCGCTCTGCTTGACCTCGTAGCCGGCGACCTTGATCGGGCCGTAGCGGAAGGTCTTCGTCGTCGTCGCGGCAGCGGCCGGCGCAGCGGCGACGAGGGTGAGCAGGCAGGCGGACAGGAACAGGCGCAGCACGGGGTCTCCTCCCGGGGGACTCCGGCGAGTGTACGGTATTTGCAGGCTGGCTGCAAGAACGTCGGTACACTGTGTCGCATGGCCACCACCACCGACGGCCGCACCGCGCGGTCCGAGCGCACCCGGCACGCGATCGTCGATGCGCTGCTCACCCTGCTCGAAGCCGGGAACCTGCGCCCCACCACGGCCGAGATCGCCGACCAGGCCAGCGTGTCCGAGAGGTCGGTCTTCCAGCACTTCCCCAACCGCGAAGCGCTGTTCACCGGGGTCAGCGAGCGGCAGGCCGCGCGCGTCGTCGAGGTCGTGCGGACGATCGACCTGATGCTGCCGCTCCCCGCGCGGATCGACGCCTTCGTCGCCCAGCGCGCCGCCGTGCTCGAGCTCCTCACGCCCACCCGGCGCGCGGGCCTGCTGATCGCCGACGACCACCCGGCGGTCGCCCGCCACATCGAAGAGGTGCGGGTCCGCAAGCGCGAACGGGCGCTCGCGACGTTCGCCCAGGAGCTCGACCGCCTCCCGGAGACCGCCGCCGCAGCCGTGGCCGGCGCCACCTCTTGGAGCACCTGGGACGCGCTGCGCGACCAGCAGGGACTGTCGGTCGACGAGGCGCGCGAGACCGTCCGCGCGCTGCTCGCCGGCGTGCTCGAAATCTCTCGGGAATAGATCTCGGAGGGGCCGGCAGCCTCGTCGCCGCCGTGACCCGCGACGCATCCGGGAACGTCGCGGAGGGCTCCACGCCTCGCAGCGTGAAGCCGGCCAGGTGGCACCGATCCGACCGACCATCGGCACGCAGCCCCGTCCGGTTCTCCGGGCGGGGCTGCGGCGTTCTCCGGCTCCGCGCTCCGGGTTTACTACGCTTCTGCCATGGCCAGCCGGGAAGAGGAGAAGCGCAAGCGCCGCGAGGAACGCGAGGCGCAGGAGCGCGCGAAGCAGCAGGCCGGCAAGCGCGGCCGCCTGGTGCTGATCGGCGGCGCGATCGCCGCAGCGATCGTGGTCGTCATCGTCGGCGTGGTCCTGGCCACGGGCTCCGACGACGACCACGAGATCGGGAAGCAGGCCGCGGCCGAGTCCGGCGGCTCACCGATTCCCGAGCAGCAGGAGAAGGATTTCAACACCGCGGTGAAGGCGGCGGGGTGCACGTTCACCGAGCATCCGAACGAAGGCGCGACGCACCAGAGCGAGCCGTTCACGGACTACAAGACGAACCCGCCGACCTCCGGTACGCACGACCCGGAGCCGGCCGCCGACGGCGTCTACGAGGCGGGCAACAGCCCCGACCCGAACAACTGGGTCCACACCCTCGAGCACGGCCGCGTGATCATCCAGTACAAGCCCGGCACGTCCGAGGAGCGGATCGCCCAGCTCAAGACCCTCACCGGCGAAAGCGTCAACGGCAGCCCCGGCTACCACATGGTGCTCATGGAGAACACCACGGACATGCCGTACGAGGTGGCCGCCGTGTCGTGGACCCGCACCCTCGGGTGCGAGGAGTTCACCGGCGAGACGTTCGACGCGATCCGGGTGTTCCGCGATCGCTGGATCGACAAGGCGCCCGAGCTCGTCCCGTAGGTCCGGGCGGGCGGGGTCCACTTCCCGTCCAGCCCGCAAGGGAGCGTGCGGTGCGCACCGAACGGGTGTGTCACCGTGTTCAGTACGACGATGCGCCGTGTCCTTCTGATGGCGGTCGTCCTCGGTGTGCTGGCCTGGGTCGCCGCTCCCGCGCTGTCGCTTGAGCCGTACACACCGAAGGTGACCGAGTTCGAACTGTCGCCCCCGGCGTCCGCGTCCGCGCGCGCGGCCGGCTCCGGACCCGTCGAGCTGCCCGCGATGCGGGCGCCGAAGCGGTTCGACCTCGTCGGGTTGCGCTGGAGCGCGCGCGAGCGACGAGAGATCCATGCCGAACTGCGGGTGCGCCGCGACGGCGGCCGCTGGAGCCGCTGGCTGGAGGTCGGGCATGGTGAGAACGGCGAGCACGGCACCGGGCCGCTGCTGACCGGCGGCACGGACCACGTGCAGGTCCGGCTCAACCGCCGGCCCGCCGGCCTGAAGCTGCACTTCGTCAACGCCACCGGCACCGCCGATCGCGCCTCCCGCGTGCTGACCACGTTCCGCCGCGCCGCGAACAGCGCCGTCATCGCCGCGCTCGGCACCCCCGCGACGGCCGCGCGCCGCCAGGCCTCCGGCGCGCCGCCGATGATCACCCGCGAGCAGTGGGATCCCGCCGGCCAGTGCACACCGCGTTCCAGCGCCGGGACCGGCGAGGTGCGGTTCGCGATGGTGCACCACACCGTCACCTCGAACCTCTACGCGGCGGACGACGGCCCGTCCATGGTGCTCGCGGTCTGCCGGTACCACCGCAACTCGAACGGGTGGACCGACATCGGCTACAACTTCCTCGTCGACCGGTACGGCACGATCTACGAGGGCCGCGCGGGCGGGATCGACCGGGCCGTCGTCGGGGCGCAGGCGCAGGGCTACAACTCGGTGTCGACGGGGATCTCGAACCTCGGCACATTCGTCAGTGCCGGGCAGACCGACGCGGGCGTGCGGGCCACCGCGCGGATCATTGCGTGGAAGCTCGGCATCCACGGCGCGCCCGTCGACGGTGAGGTCACGGTGCGGTCGGCGGGCGGCAGCGCCAACCGGTATCCGGCCGGGCAGCAGGTGACGTTCCAGCGCATCAGCGGCCACCGCGACGGCGGCGAGACCGCCTGCCCGGGCGCCGCGCTCTACGCCCAGCTGCCGACGATCCGTCAGATGGCAGCCAACGCGCCCACCGGCATCCCCGGGGGCCCGGTCACCGCCGTGCCCGGGACCGTGTCGCTGGAGGCGCCGGCGCGGACGATCGCCTTCGGGCAGAGCGCGCAGGTCGGGGGGCGGGCGATGACCGTCAACGGCGCCCCGATCCCGGATGCCGAGGTGCGCGTCCAGGTCCAGACCTCCGCCCGGTGGCAGACGTCGGTCCGCGCCACCACCAGCGCGGACGGCTCGTGGCTGGCGGCGCTGCCGACGTCGCGCAGCCGCAAGGTGCGTGCCGTGGTCTACAGCGGCGGCGCGCGGGCGGCGACGTCGAAGACCATGGCGATCGCGGTCCAGCCGCTCATCGAGGCGCGGGCGGCCAAGCGCGTCGTCTTCGGGCGCAAGCTGACTGTCACGGGCCGCGTGCGCCCGGCGAAGACGAGCCTCGTCATGGAGATCTCCCGGGAGGGGCGCGACCGCAGGTACCACAGGATCTCGCGGGTCCGCGTGCGGGTGTCGAAGGGGACGTTCCGGGTCACGACCCGGCTGAAGCGCCCCGCGCTGCACCGCCTGCGATTCGTCTTCGGCGGCGACAGCACGAACGCACGTGCCGTCTCCGGCGACGTCGTGCTGCGCGCCATCAGGCCCCGGGCCGCTGCGGGCGGCGCGGGCGCCTCGACGCGCTGAGCGGTCCGCGCCGTCCGGCAGGATCCGCCCGGCCGATGCCGTGCAACCCGCACCTGCCCTCCATCGACGACCGCGGGGCGGCGGAGCGGGAGCTGCGGGCGGCGGAGGGGCTGCGCGCCGGAGACGCCTAAGCGCCGGTCTTCCATCCTCCGGTCTCCCCGCGGTAGAGATCCTCGCCGCCGAAGACCATCCGCACGGTGCGCCACAGGATCTGGACATCGAGCCTCAGCGACCGGTGCTCGATGTACCAGAGGTCCAGTTCGATTCGCTCGTCCCAGGGCAGGGTCGCCCGCCCGTTGACCTGCGCCCACCCGGTGATGCCGGGCCGGATCGCGAGCCGCCCGCGCTGGCGCTCGGTGTACTGCTCGACCTGCACGGGAACGGTGGGGCGCGGCCCGACGATCGCCATGTCGCCGCGCAGGACGTTGACGAGGTTCGGCAGCTCGTCGATCGACGTGCGCCGCAGGAACGCACCGATCTTCGTGATCCGCGTGTCGCCCTCGTCGACGGCCAGGCCGGCGCCCATCTGCTCGGCGCCGTCGACCATCGTCCTGAGCTTCATCACGTCGAACGGCCGGCCGTCGCGGCCGATGCGCCGCTGGCGGTAGATCGGGTGGCCGGGCGACTCGAGCCTGATCGCGATGATCGCGACCAGCAGCACGGGCGCGGCGAGCAGCAGGGCGGAGCCGGCGACGGCGATGTCGAACAGGCGGCGGAGCACGGCGTGAGGTGTCAGAGCACCGCGCCGAGCGCGATGAGCGCGGCGGCGACCACGAGCAGCGCCAGCAGCAGCATGAACGTGGCCGTGACGACGACGGCGCCGACCGCGATCCGGGTGCCGATCCGCGCGGCGCGGCGCCCGGCGTGGCGCGTGGTCTCCGGGACGCGGCCCTCGACGAACAGCGCCAGCAGGATGGCGAAGATCCCGGTGCCGTAGACGTTGCGCTCGGCGTCGGTCACCCGGCCACGCCAGCGCGCCGCCATCGCGTGCGCCTCGCGACGGGCACGGACGGCGCGGCGCGGCAGGCGCTCAGCGCGGTGCTCCCAGTACGCGAGGGAGGAGCGGGCGTCGTCGAGCGAGAGGTCGGCGGACACCCCCAAAGGGTAGCTGGAGCGGACCGTCAGCGAGTGCCCTCCGGCGGTTCCCAGCCCGCCGGGGTGCCGTGGCGCAGGTGGTCGAGCAGGCCGAGCGCGATCGCCGCCTGCGTGAGGACGTAGTACCGGGCGATGAGCAGCGGGCGCGATCGCAGCGACTGCCCGGCCGCAGCCGCCGCCAACACCGCGAGCTGTCCTGCGAGCAGGACCCGGGCGACCCGCGATCGGCGCAGGAGCAGCACCGTCGCGCCAAGCAGCTTCACGTGCAGGAACGGCCCGGCGTAGCGCAGGAGACGGTGGCTGAAGACCTGCCAGGCGTAGACCGGCGCGTAGCCGTGGGGGTCGAGCAGCCCGCCGCGCAGGACGATCGGCCACGCATGGCTCATCATCCGCCGCTTGCGCCGCAGCTCGCCTTCGATCGTCGGGACCATCTTCTCGGTGGCCCGCGCGTCGGCCACATCAACCGCGCGGCGGCCGCCCTTCACGACCTGGAACGGCAGGGCGAGGTCGTGGCCCATCACCGGGTCGCAGCGGACGTACGCCTCGCGCCTGACCGCGTAGATCGCGCCGTTCCCGGCGGTAACGGAGGACAGCGCGGACTCCCGGGCGCGGATGTCCATCTCATAACGCCAGTACAGCCCCTCCTGGTTCGTCCCGTCCTCGGCGTTGACGAACGTGACCCTGCCGCACGCGTACCCCACGTCGACGGGCTCCAGCGCGGCGACGAGCGCGTGCAGCGCCCCGGGTTCCCACTCCGCGTTCGCATCGGAGAACGCGAGCACCTCGCCGCGCGCGGCGTCGACCCCGGCGTCCTGCGCGCGCACCTTGCCGCCGCGCGGAAGGTCGAGCACCCGGTGGGCGCCGGCGGCCTGGGCGACGACGACGGTCGCGTCGCTCGAGCCGTCGCTGGCGACGATGACCTCGAACCGATTTGCCGGATAGTCGAGCGACAGGGCGTTGGCGACCTTCGCCCCGATCACCGACTCCTCGTTGTGCGCGGCGAGGATGAGCGAGACGAACGGCAGCTCGGCGTCAGGTGTGGGCGGCTTGGGCTCCGGCGTCGCGGCCCGCACGCGGGTCAACGCGACGAGAACGGCCCAGTACCCGGCCTGGGCGTAGGCCAGGAGACCGAGGGCGATCCACATCACGGCGCGCTGAAGCACAGCGGAGCATTGTGCGCTATTCACGCCCCGGGGGGCCGAACGGTCGTTTGTGGCCGCCATGGCGACCACAGATGACCGCTCGGCCTACGGGGTCACCCCGCCGTAGATCTCCAGCGTCCGCGCCGCAATGGGACCCCAGGCGTACGGCCCCGCCGCCGCCGCCCGGGCGCCCGCAGCCAGCGCGGCGCGCGCCGCCGTGTCACCCAGCAGCCGCGTCAGCTCGCCGTGGAGCGCCACGGGGTCGGCGCGGGGGACCAGGGCCGCGGCGCCGTGCTCAGCGACCTCCCCGAACCCGCCGACGTCGCTGAGCAGCAGCGGCGTGCCGAAGCCCAGCGCGGTGTAAAGGACCCCGGACTGGTCGATCTCGCGGTACGGCAGCACGACGAGCGACGCCCGCCGGAAGCACGCCGCCGCCTCCGCGTCGCTGACGAACCGCGGGACCCAGCGCACGCCGGAAGGCGCCGCGGCCTCCAGCGCCGTGATCTCCATCCGCGGCATCCCGACGATCCACAGCTCCGCGTCCGTGATCCCCTCCCACGCGCGGAGCAGCATGTCGATGCCCTTGTACGGGCGCAGGAGCCCGAAGCACAGGACGACCGGGACCGCGGGATCGGTGTCGGCCAGCTCCGGCGGCGCCTGCGCGGGGACGTGGGTGAGCGCGTCGAGCACCCCGTGCGGGATGACGTGGACGCGGTCGGCGGGCACCCCCACCTCCTCGAGGAGCCGCCCGCGGCCGTGCTCGGAGTGCACGATCACGGCGTCCATCCGCTCGTACAGCCGCCGCTGACCCTTGAGCTGGCCGGGGCGCGGCTCGCGCGGGAGCACGTCGTGGGCGGTCAGCACGCGCGGGCGATCGGGCAGCAGGTGGAGATCGACCTGCTGGAGGGCCAGCCACTGGAAGTGCACCACATCCGCGTCCCGCGCGGCTCGGCGGTAGCGCAGCATGTCGGCGGGGTGCTGGGCCGCGCGCGCCAGCGTCCGGGCCCGCGACCCGGGGCGGCCCGGCGCGAACCGGTGAAACCGCTCGATCCGCTCGAAGCCGTCGGCCGGCGGGACGTCGCCGTAGCCGAACGCGCTGGTCTGCAGCCGGACCTCCGCGCCCGCGCGGGCGAGCGCCGCGCACAGGGCGTGGTCGTAGGGCGGCGTGTAGGCGGCGGGGTCGACGACGTCGATGCGCACCGCGGCAGTATCGCGCGGGCGAATGCGACCACACCCCCTGACCGTGGCACCGCAAGCGGGCGCCCGGCGCGGCAGTATGCGGGGCAGATGACGACCGTCCCCGTCGAGGTCACGTTCTGTGTCGTGAACACCGAGCAGCGCCAGCTGCTCGTGCGCTGCCTCGACGCCATCGCGGCCGAGCGCGCGCAACTCGACGTGCCCACCGAGGTGCTCGTCCTCGACAACGCCTCGCGCGACGGATCCGTCGGCGCCGCCCGCAACCACCCGGCATGCGACGAGGTCATCGTCAACGAGCAGCGGCGCGGCAAGGGCGAGAACGACACCGCGCTGCTGCGGCGCGCCCGCGGACGCTTCTGTCTCCTGCTCAACGAGGACTCCGAACTGCAGCCCGGCGCCACCCGGGCGCTGCTCGACGCGGTCCGCAACGACGAGCGCTGCGGCGCCGCCGGCGCGCAGCTCCTGCGCCCCGACGAGCAGCAGCAGGCGTCAGCGTGGCGCTTCCCCACGGCGACGACGGCGTTCGTCAACGCGCTGTTCCTGCACAAGCTGTTCACCGTGCAGAGCCGGGGGGCGAAGACCCGCCGCGTCGACTGGGCGCAGTCCGCCGCGCTCATGGTGCGCCGTGAGGCCGCCGCGGAGATCGGCTGGTTCGACCCCGCGTTCTTCGTCTACTCGGACGAGGTCGACTTCTGCCGCCGGCTGCGCGACGCCGGCTGGCGCACCCTCTACGTCCCCGAGGCGCTCGCGATCCACCACGAGCAGCTGTCCACGGGTGAGGTCCCGGAGCGCCGGATCGTCGAACTCTCCCGCAACCGCGACCGGTACATGCGCAAGCACCACAGCGCGGGCTCGGCCGCGATCGTCCGGTGGCTCACGGCCTGGACGTACGCGGTGCGCACCGTGGCCGCCGCCGTCCTGCCGAGCCACAGCCCGCGCCGGTACTGGCGGCACGTGACCGCCACGCTGCACCCCGAAGAAGGGGAGGGACTACGCGAAGCTGCGTACGACCACAACCGCGGTGGGCGGCGGTTGTGACAAGTTAGTGGCGTGTTCGACCGTCACGCCGTAAAGTGGTTCGCCGTGTTCCGAGCGGCCATTCTCACCATCCTCCTCGGCGCGCTGGCGATGCCGACCTCCGCGCTCGGCGCGCCGGTGGCGAAGAAGCAGCCAGTGCGCGGACATATCGTGAACGGGCAGTTCGCGCAATTCGCCTGGGGCGGTCCGGTCCCGTGGCAGGTCGGGCTGGTCAACGTCAAGGACGGTGGCATCGAGGTCCCGTTCTTCACGTTCTGCGGCGGCACCATCCGGGACGCCACGCACATCATCACCGCCGCCCACTGCGTCCCTGACAGCAACGCCGCGGACATCGCTGTGGTGGCCAACCTGCTCAACCGGTCCGACGGCACGAACGCCGGAGCCCAGATCCGGAAGGTCACGGCGATCACGACCCATCCCGCCTACATCAAGCCGGAAGCCGGGAACGACCTGGCGATCCTCACGCTGGAGTCGGCGCTGACGGCCGGTGGGGCCGTCGCCGTCGGAGGCGCCGCAGACAGCGGCACCGGCGCGGCAGCCCTCATCTCCGGCTGGGGCCACACCTCCAGCGGCGGTCAGTCCCCTGACCCGCTCATGATCGCGGGCGTGCAGGTACTCCCGGACGGAGCTTGTGGCAACTACGGCGCGGAGTACGACCCGACCACCATGATCTGCGCCGGCGGGGCCAACGGCTTCGGCATCGTCGACTCATGCCAGGGCGACTCCGGCGGCCCGCTCGTCACCCAGGGAACGTTCCGGCTGATCGGCGTCGTCTCCTGGGGCAAGGGCTGCGCCGACGCGCAGTTCCCGGGGATCTACGCCCGCCTCGCCAACCCCGACCTGAACGCCCGCGCGAAGGACCCCAACCCGCCAGCCCGCGCCGAACCGATCAACGGCGCGACCGTGCAGGGAACACCGGCGGCCGGGCAGACGCTCACCTGCGACCCCGGCCAGTGGACCAACCACACGGGCGACTTCATCTTCACGTGGATCAGCGGCGTGCGGGGCGCGGACGGCAAGTTCACAGACGTCAAGGGCGAGCCGTCGGGCCAGGCGCTCGCGCTCAACCCGGGCCACGTCGGCCGCGTGGTGGGCTGCGCCGCGACGTCGGTCGGCGCCGGCGGCGCCCGTCAGAGCGGCGCCCCGCTCGTCACGATCACGGCCGCCGCTCCCATCGCCGCCGCCGCGACGACGCCGCCCACCACCGTCCCCGGCGACCTCGTCGCCCCCACGAGCCGCTTCACACGCCGCTCCTGCAAGAAGCGCAAATGTTCCCTGACGATCACCGCGTCGGACAGCGGCGGCCCGGCAACGAAGGTCGCCGTCACGTACGCGCGGATCACCGGCTGCAAGAAGGGCAAGAAGGGCGCGAAGTGCCGCAAGGCCAAGACGCTGAAGGCCAGGTCGCGCGGCAAGGGCGTCTTCACCGTGACCACGCCGCGCCTGGCGCCTGCGAAGTACCGGTTCACCGTCATCGCGACGGACGCGTCGGGGAACCGCAGCGAGAAGGCCTCGGTCGTCCTGCGCGTCAAGCGCTGACGCGACCCGAAAGACTGGGGTTCCCTCTTAGGGGTCCCCACGATGTTCGGCCCCTCAGGGGGCGTGAAGGTGTGTCGTGCAACCGCCACCACGTCTTCACAGGAGCCCGCATGTCCGTCATCGATCGCCTCGCCGACCTCCGCGCCCACGTTCGTGGTGCGGTGACCATGCCCGACGACCCCGGCTGGGACGACGCGCGCCAGGCGTGGAACCTCGCGGTCGACCAGCACCCGGCGTTGGTCGTCGAAGCCGCCGACGCCGACGACATCGCCGCGACCGTCCGGTTCGCCGCCGAGAACAAGCTGCGGGTCGCCGTCCAGGGCACCGGACACGGCGCCGCAGCCCGCGGTGACGACCTGGCCGAGACGATTCTGCTGCGCACGTCCTCGATGCGCAGCGTGACCGTGGATCCCGAGCGCCGCACCGCCCGGGTGCAGGCGGGCGCGCAGTGGGGCGACGTGGTCCGCGCCACGGCGGAGCACGGGTTGGTGGCGCTGCACGGCAGCTCCCATGACGTGGGCGTCGTCGGCTACACGCTGGGCGGCGGCATCGGCTGGCTGGCCCGCAAGCACGGCCTGGCCAGCAGCCACGTCACGGCACTCGACGTCATCGTCCCGAGCGGCCAGCGCGTGGAGGTCACCGACAGCTCGTGCCCGCAGCTGTTCTGGGCGATGCGCGGGGGCGGCGGGAGCTTCGGCATCGTCGTCGAGATGGAGTTCTCGCTCTTCGAGCTGCGCGAGATCCACGCGGGCGCGATGCTCTGGCCCGCCGAGCGCGCCGGCGAGGTGCTGCGCCGGTGGCGTGACGTCGCCGAGCGCCTGCCCGACGAGGTCACGTCCGTCGGCCGGCTCGTGCACGTCCCGCCGTTCCCCACCGTCCCCGAGCCGCTGCGCGACCGCAAGATGGTGCTCGTCGAGGCCGCGAGCCTGCTGGGCGAGGCCGAGACGAGCGCGCTCCTGCGCCCGCTGCGCGAACTGGGTCCGGAGATGGACACGTTCGCGACCAGCCCGGTCGAGGTGCTCCTGGAACTCCACGGCGATCCACCGCAGCCGGTCCCCAGCATGGGCGGCGGCGCGATGCTCGCCGAGCTGCCCGACGCCGCGATCGACGCGGTCCTCGAGCTCTGCGGCCCGGAGGCGGACTCGCCGCTGCCGGGCATCGAGTTCCGCCAGCTCGGCGGCGCGCTCGGGCGGGCGCCGGCGAGGGCCGGCGCGCTCTCGTCGCTCCAGGGCCGGTTCGCCGCGTACATGGTCGGGATGGTCACCGGACCGGAGGCCGCCGCGGCGATCGAGCGCCACATCGCGATGACGCAGGACGGGCTCGCGCCGTGGTCGACGGGCGGCGCGTACCTGAACTTCACCGAGTCACCGGTGGACGCCGGGCAGGCGTTCGGGACGACGACGGTGCGGCGGCTGCGCGACATCGCGGCGGCGATCGACCCGGCCCGGCTGCTGGCGCCCAACCACCAGGTCCGAGCGTCCTCTGATCGGGCGCGTGGGCGCGACGCGGGACACGCGTCGCGCCCGGGCGTTCAATCGCCGGTGTCGTACTTGAAGGAGAGGCCGAGGCGAACGCGGTAGTTCACGACCTTGCCGTCCTCGATCGTCACGTCCTGGCGGAGGACCTCGGCCACGCGCAGGTCGCGGACGGTCTTCCCCGCGGTCTCCACCGCCGCACGAGCGGCAGCCTCCCAGGACTCGCTGCTCACGCCGATGACCTCGGTGACGCGGTAGACGCTGTCAGCCATGTTGCCTCCTTCGGGAAGGACCAGGGGTTCGTTCTACCCGACGCCGTCGAACGATGCGGCACCACTGTGGCGTGTTTGTGGGGCCTGACCCCGCAAAGACGCCACGGTGTGGCAACCCGAGCGGGCCCTGGGCGACCCGCCCGTCCGCGCAACGGGACCCGCATCGCCGCGAGTACGCGAGAGCCCGGCACGACCTTCGGCCCCGCGGTCGTCGTCGCCGGCGTCCAACGCAACCGCGATCTACCCCGTGCCGGGTGGCCCGATGCTGAACGCATGCGTGCCGCGGTCCGCCCGGAACCCGCTGGTGGTCGAGCGCGTGGTGCTCCGCCGAGGCACTGTGCGATGCGACGTACGAACCTCGCGCCGAGCGCGAGCCTCTCTACGACGCTCTCCGGTCGTCCACCAACCGCCGCACCCCCGCCCGCTCGTCAGCCGTGACGAACCCCGTCACCACCAGCAGCACAGGGATCGCCGCCAGCGCCACGGCACGCACCGCGAACGCGCCC